>JAZRAE010000001.1:0-26972 GCA_045634385.1 Eubacteriales bacterium
TAGATTACTCACGCGTTACTCACCCGTCCGCCACTAAGAAGAGTACCGAAGCACCCTTCTCCGTTCGACTTGAATGTGTTATGCACGCCGCCAGCGTTAATCCTGAGCCAGGATCAAACTCTCTAAAAAATTGTATATTAAATATCCCTTGGGATACTCAACATCTTCTTAGAGCTTTTTACTAGCTATCTTTTTACTTTATGAGTTTCTTTTTTCAAAGTGTATTAACGAGATCTCTGCACTTTTCAGTGCTCGAAATTTCATGTTGTTCAATTTTCAATGAGCAATTTGCTACTGCCAAACGCATATAGCTCGTCTATTATACCAAAGCATAAGAAAAATGTCAAGCACTTTTTCAAAAATTTTTATATATTTTTTTCTTAACACTATTCTTCTTTTTATTATTACGTTTAATAACATTATAATTTAATAAATAAGGAAGAAAAGTGGGAATTAAATATCCTTACCTTTGTCACGCATATATCTCAGGTAAACAACTAAGAAAGCACTTGCCAAATGCAAGTACTAAAAGGATAAGAACAAGAGTAAGCGAGGAATTAAGAACAACGCAACGAAGGATCATTCCTTTTACACGCTTCTTTTCACGCGCTCCGATATTTTGCCCTACGGATACTATGCAAGTAGGGGATATGGCATTAACAATGGTGGCAAGGAAGCCCTCGGTTTATGCTGAAGCATCGTTGTCCGCTGATGCTGACGAACCGAAAGAATCGATCGCACTTTGTATCTGAAGGTTGGATATACTGTAGAGTGCGCTGGTGAATGCGTTGGTTAAATCAAGTATAACGATATTGACAATTTCCCGTGCAGAAAACTGCAAATTACTAATATTAACTCTACACGTCCCCACCTTTAGCCTCAAAATATGTGCCACAGTAAGAGCGGCTCCGACAACATCGGAGCAAGAGTGACTATGGAAACAGCGGCAACCTTGTTGGTGAGAATCAAACAAAGAATTAATACACGCTATAACAATAAAAGAACCATTGCATATGATGTGAATAACACTAAATTCATCAAACTTTGTAAGACGATAATTTGAATAAAACATATTGACAAGTATTATTGTGCTGTGTTATACTCGAATCAAAGATTATCTTACAATACAAGGGAGATTTTTATGACACTTTGCGAAGAGCTATATTTTGAAATTACACTTTCGGGAACAAAATCCGAGCTCAAAAAATTTGTTTCATATTTAAAATCCGGAGAGCTTGACGAATTCTTCGAGATCTCAAACGATTATATAAACTACGATGATGAATTTGAGGGAGCTCTGCCCGAGCAGGAAACCTCTATTATTCTCTCAAACGACGACTACGGCATCGAGATTGACGAATTTGACACCGATGAATTTCTCGAAGTGTTCTGTAGAGCTGCAAAAGCACTTGATATAGAAGGCAGACTCTTTGACATAGATGATGAGGAGTACGAGTTTGTAAGCGAAAAGGGTGACTCATATTACCTCAATGCAAAGAGAACCAAGAAATTCAACGACGAGCTTGACGAAAAGGCATACGAAGAGGATATGTACGAGGACTGATGCGTCCTTTGTAATGTGATATGAACGCTGTGCGTTTGTAATATGTTTGGCTGTGCCAAGCAGGGTATATTTCTTTTACACATGAATTATAAAAGGAATATGATATGCCATAAACTTTGCGACGTAAATAAAATTGATTTATCAATTAGTTATATTTCAAAAGGTGTGCGAAAAACTTCGCACACCTTTTGTTTTAGTTTTTATTGTTTTGGAAGTGATACAGCAATGATCTCCAGCTCGCCCTCAACAGTAATTTCGCCTGTGCCCGCAGGGATAAAGAAGGTGTCGCCGAGAGATATTTTTTCACCCTCGATTGTGCCCGTTCCACCCACACAAGTAATCGACAAGAATGAGTCGTTTTCTACATTAAAGATGTTTTTTGTAAAGTTTAGTTGATATTTTCTCGTTTCAAAATATTCACAAGTGCCAATCAGGCTCTCGTCATTTTTATCAAACTCGCTTCCTCTGTAAGGCTCAAGCAAAGATACCTTCATTGCTTTATCAACATGGAGCTCACGCAGATTTCCATCCTTATCACGACGCATATAGTCATAAAGCCTGTATGTCAAAGTGCTGTTCTGCTGTATCTCAAAAATTACAACTCCGGCACCGATAGCGTGTATCGTACCTGAGGGAATAAAGTAAACGTCGCCGCGTTTTACCTGTTTGAAGCAGAGCAATTCCTCTACGCTTCCGTCTGCAACCGCACGTGCAAATTCATCAGGATCACATTTTCTCTCAAGGCCCATATAAAGTCCCGCACCTTCATCCGCCTCGACAACGTACCACATCTCGGTTTTGCCAAACTGTCCCTCTCTCTCAAGCGCATACTCGTCCGACGGATGCACCTGTACAGACAGCTTATCCTTGGCATCAATAAACTTGGTTAGCACGGGGAAAGCATGGAATTTTTCCGCTGAAGTACCCCAAGCACTTCTCGAAAACGCCTCGGTCATAACTCTGCCGTCCTCAATTTTTGCTTCACCTCCATCGGTGAATGAGAGTTCCCAGCTCTCAGCTATCCTATCCTTCTCGGATTCCTTGCCGTATCTGCGAAGCTTGTTACCACCCCATATATTATCCTTGCACGCGGGGGTTAGTCTATATATCTTTTTCATTATGCCACACCTCTCTTTTTTCTTATTCTAACATTTTAATTGTGGTTAGTCAACCTCTGTTTCGCTAAAAAATATTTATTTTTAAAAAAGGTATTTATTTTTTTTAAATATTGTGTTATAATTATAAAATAGCATTATAATGGATCTTTGCTATTTACCGATAAATTTGGCTCCCATCCGTAAACATTTTAAAAAACACGGATAGGATAAGTCCACAGAAAGGAAATATAATGAACAAAAACTGTTGCACAAATGACCCAAAAAGGCTTAACAAGGTCGGAGGTCAGGCGGTAATAGAGGGTGTTATGATGAAAGCGGGAGAAAAAACCGTAACATCCTGTAGGAAAGATGACGGAAGTATCGTGGTGTACGATGCCGAGTTCATATCTGTAAGAAAAAAGAAGCCTATCCTCAACCTCCCCGTTATCCGAGGTGTTGTTAATTTCATAGAAATGATGTCGCTCAGCATGAAGACTCTTAACGCATCCGCAGATGCACTCGGCATTGAGGAAGAGGACGGAAAATTTGAGCGTTGGTGCAAAAAACATCTTGGCGCAAAGGCAACCGACGTAATCATGATAATATCACTCATTCTTGGTATCGGTCTTTCGCTTTTACTCTTTATGTTTCTCCCCACATGGTTGGCGGACGGAATAGATTGGCTTTGGCAGAATGCCTTTGGATTTAATGCTATTCCTCCGACCGTCATTGCGATAATCGAAGGAGTCTTGAAGGTAGCGATCTTCATAGTCTATCTGCTGCTTGTTTCAATGATGAAGGACATCAAGCGTACGTTTATGTACCACGGTGCGGAGCATAAGACCATCGCCTGCTTTGAGGCAGGTGAAGAGCTTACCCCCGAGAATGCGGCAAAGCACAAACGCTTCCATCCCCGTTGCGGTACAAGCTTTATGTTCCTTATGATAGGTATCGGCATAGTAGTCGGTATGTTCATAAGAAACCTTATGCCCGAGAACACAAATACACTTGTGATATCTCTCATAAAGCTTGCCCTTCTCCCCCTTACTATGGGAGTCGGATACGAGATACTTATGCTCGCCGGCAAGCACGATAACATAATAACACGCATTATCTCCGCACCCGGTATGTGGGTACAGAGAATCACCACGAAAGAGCCGACTCTCGATATGCTCGAGGTTGCCATCATTTCCACCAAGTGCGCTCTGCGTGACGAGTTCCCCGAGTTTATGGAATTCTGGAATGAGAGAAGCTGGGAGCCGAAGCCCGCAGTTGAAGAAGCAAGCGATGATGCATCTGAAGCTGATGCGCAGGACGAATCAAACGGCAGCGCAAGCACCGAAGCTACAGACGATGCCGAAAACGGCGTCGAGAATCAAGAGGGTTGATAATGACGCTTAAAGAAGCGATAAACATACTTCAAGAAAGCGGTATAGATTCCCCCGAATATGATGCAAGAGAGTTGTTCCGCGCCTTTGCGAGCATACAATCCGGTATCATCACCAAAAACACAAGTTCGGACTCGGAAGAGTTGATAATGGCAGTAGAGCGCAGAGCCTCAAGAGAGCCTTTGCAGTACATCATAGGAAGCGTAGGGTTCTACCGCGAGGAATACAAGGTGACTCCCGACTGTCTTATCCCAAGATCCGATACCGAAATACTCGTTGACTACGCGGTAAAGCATATACCCGAGGGCGAGATCTTTGCAGACCTATGCTCCGGCAGCGGATGTATCGGTATTTCTACGTTAAAAAACACCACGGGTACGCGTTGTGAGTCCTTTGACGTGTCAGAGGGGGCACTTGCCCTCACGCGTGAAAACGCGCAAATGAACGGTGTCAAAGACAGGCTCACAGTAACAAAAATGGATTTATTAAGAGATGCTCCAAAGGGCGAATACTACGCGCTACTCTCTAACCCGCCATACATCCCCAAAGAGGTGTACGAAGAGCTTGAGGCGGAAATCTTTGCCGAGCCGAAAATTGCCTTTGTGGGAGGGGACGACGGTCTTCTGTTCTATAAAAGGCTGATCCCCCTGTCACTTGATGTACTTAAGCCGAGCGGATTTATTGCCTTTGAGATTGGGTATGATCAAGCCGACAGCTTGAAAGCTTTAGCCAAGATAAACGGTTGCACATGCGAAATACTTAAGGATTACTCAGGGAATGACCGAGTTGCTATCCTAAAACCAAAATAACTTCATTATTACCGAATGTTTTTTCCACGTCGAGTTATTCGCGACATGTCGCTTGCCGGTAGGCAAATATTACACTTGCATAGCAAGTATATCGCGTCACATCCGTGACATATCGCTTGCCGCCAGGCAAATTTTTCAACTTCTTCCCTCTATAAGCATAAAATGCACGTAGAGGTGATGATATGAAAAAAAGAATAGCTTTAATCTACGGTGGAACAAGCAGTGAACACAACGTATCCATAAGAGGATATGAATACATAAAAGAACTGCTAAAAGACTCCGACTACGAAATTCTGTCCGTCTATATAGATAGGGCGGGAGACTGGTTCGTACGTTTAAAAGGTGCTGATATTCCGGCCTATCCGACAAGAAAAATGGGCGGAAGCCTATACACGGGGTACGGCTTTTTCAAAATTGACGCAGCTATCCCATTACTTCACGGTGATGGCGGAGAAGACGGATGTGTACAGGGCGCACTTGAGATCGCAGGCGTGCCGTACGTAGGCGCGAGAGTGTGCGCGAGTGCGATATGCTTAGACAAAACCTATACAAAAACAGTTGCCGAATCTCTCGGGATTCCTACCGTCAGCAGTGTATCCTTCTCCCGTCCGACAAATACCGATGAAGCACTCGCAAAATGCCGAGAGATCCTCGGTTTCCCAATGTTTATAAAAGCGCGCAGGCTTGGTAGCTCTGTGGGAGTATACCCGGCGCGCAACGGGGAAGAATTCAAGAATGCCTTTGAGCAAGCTATGAGTGACGGAAAAAACCTCGTTCTCGTGGAAAAGCTCATTTCAAAAAAGCGCGAGCTTGAATGTGCATTCTGCGAGTGGCGTGGCGAAAGAATCATCACTCCCCCGGGAGAAATACTCGTTGACGGATTTTACGGCTACAACGAAAAATACAGCGGACAAACGCGCACTATGGCGAGATCCGCCGTCGGCGAAGAAGTCCAAAAAGAAATACAAAAATATTCCCACACGCTTGCCGATGCGCTCGAGCTCAGGCATTTGGCAAGGATAGATTATTTTCTGACAGACGAGGGAATTCTCTTCAACGAGATCAACACCTTCCCCGGCTTTACAGACGAGAGCCTTTATCCAAAAATGCTTTTAGAATACGGAATTGATCCTGCACGTGCGATAATATCCTTTGTGGAGGACGCGCTCGTTTGGTAGGTCTTTTTGACAGCGGGTGCGGAGGCCTCAATACGGTAAGATATATCAAGGAAATATCCGACAAGACAGATCTCGTCTACCTGATAGACAGAGAAAACGCCCCCTATGGAACCAAGACTGAGAAAGAACTGATAAGGATAGCCAAGAGAAATATTCAAAGGCTCTCGGACATGGGCGCCGAGCGTGTACTCATTGCATGCTGTACTGCGAGTACGGTATATAAAAAGCTTGGTAACACATACAAAAAAATATCAATTCCAATTATTGATGCGATAGCAAAAGAAGCAGAAAAAGCTACACGTACCCGGCGTATCGGTGTAATAGCCACCAATCACACGGTAAATACGCACACATTCAAGTCAGCACTAAAAGATTGTAACGTAATAGAGCACGCTTCTGCCGAGCTTGTCCGTTTGATTGACGGAGGACTCTCGGATAAGTGCGCCAATGCTGACACTTTCGGAATGCTCGAGGAAATGTTAAAGCCCTTGCTTTTATCAAATATCGACACGCTCATCCTCGGCTGCACTCACTTCCCTGCTCTAAAAGATACGATCTCGGAAATTGCAGAGCGGCACGGAATCATAAATATCATCGACTCCGCAAGAATCGGAGCAGAATTATTGGTTAATATAGATAACAAAGAGTGATGCTATGACGGTATTCAAAAGCCGTCCGCGACTCATTCTTAATACAAAAACGGAAATTACGCGATGTGAAAAAACACATCCAAGGAGATAAAAATGGCAAATTACAGACGCGGAAGAATAAATGACGCAGTAGCCAAGGAATTGGCTATAGCTCTTGGCAACGTGAGAGAGCCAAAGGTCAACAATAACTTTGTAAGCATCACAAGAGCGGAGGTTGCTCCCGATCTTAAATATGCAACGGTGTATTTCTCTTGCATTGGTGACTTTAAGGAAGCAGCAGAGGGCCTGAAAAAATGCACAGGTATGCTCCGACATCACTTAGCGGTGACTCTCAATCTGAGAATCACTCCCGAGCTCAACTTCGTCAAGGACGGATCAATGGAGCACGGTGCGAGAATTGCAAAGCTTCTTGAGGAGATCAAGTCCTCGGAAAACGGCGAGAGCTGATATGGATTTCAGAAGATCCGTTCCCGCCGATGCTACCGGAATAGCCGAGCTTGAGGATCAAATTTTTCCCGATGCGTGGAGCTATCGCGACGTGCAGGATCTCATCTGTACAGAGGGAGGAATGTGCTTTACTGCGCTTGAAGATGGGAAGGTAATCGCCTACGTGATAGGCAGACTGATTGCCCCCGAGGGTGAGATATACCGTGTTGCCGTTGCACCTCATAAGAGACAGCGCGGTATCGGTTACAGACTCCTCGATTACGCGGTAAAAACCTCAAAGGGCCAAGGACTCGAAAGGCTGTTTCTCGAGGTTCGCTCAAGGAATATTCCGGCCATAAAGCTTTACACGGCATACGGCTTTAATAAAATCGGCATACGAAAAAACTACTATAAAGATCCGCAGGATGACGCGATAGTAATGTTAAGAGCCAATTCCTGTGATATGCAATTTTAAAGTGAAAATCGCGCCCAAAAGAAATCTCGACGTGGGCGCCGGAGAAAGTAATGAACATTCTGGCATTTGAAAGCTCGTGTGACGAAACCTCGGCAGCGGTTGTTTTGCGCGAAGGTGACAGATTCACGGTAAAATCAAATATAATTGCCTCGCAGGTCGAAACGCATAAGCTGTATGGCGGAGTCGTACCCGAGATAGCATCGAGAGCGCACATAGAGGCTATCTCGTCAATAACCTATGAGGCTCTGTCTGTCGCAGGTGTCACGATGGATGATATCGATGCGGTGGCGGTGACGGCAAATCCCGGTCTTATCGGTGCTTTGCTCGTGGGTGTTAATTTTGCCAAGGCTCTGGCTATAGCCAACGGCAAACCCCTCGTCCCCGTCGATCACATCAAGGGACATATCGCGACCTGCTATCTCGATGAAGACGGCAACGTACCCACCCCACCGTTTATTGCACTTGCGGTATCGGGAGGACACACAGGTATATACCTCGTAGAGGATTACAACAGTTTTAAGCTCGTAGGCTCAACGCGTGACGATGCCATCGGCGAGTCATTTGACAAAATAGGAAGAATAATCGGCATTCCCTACCCCGCAGGAAAGGGCTTTGATGCTCTCTCAAAGGAGGGCTTTAATAAGGCTGTGGGTGAGTGCGATGATTACCTAAAAAAATACAAAAAAAGCGAAGCGTATAAGTCGGGAGATTTTACACTCCCCTCCCCTGCCGTTAAGGACGATACACTCGATTTCTCCTTCTCGGGACTTAAGACCGCGGCTATCAATCTCTTGCACAGATACGAGCAGTTGGGACGTGAGCTTCCGCGCGCCGAATTTGCAGCACGGTATACGTATGAAGCGGTAGAGGCGGTAGCTAAAAAGATGGGTTTGGCAATAGATAAGTACGGTGTCAAAAGCATTGCACTATGTGGAGGTGTTGCGGCAAACTCACACTTAAGAGCACGGCTTAATTCTCTTGCCAATGAGAAAAAGGTCAAGCTTTACACCCCACCCGTGTCGCTTTGCGGCGACAACGCGGCTATGATAGGCGCACAAGGTTACTACGAATATATAAACGGAAACTTTGCAGATGCATCCCTCAACGCGAGTGCATCCGACAGTATAGAGTCATAATATAAATTCACTAAGGAGACCACAATGGAGAGCATAGATAAGGTTAACGGAACCTTCGGAAAAAGATTGCTGGAACAGAAGGAAAACGTATCATCTGCCGTGATCAGAAGGCTGCCGAGATACCACAGATGTCTTGGAGACCTATTAAGAGCGGGCAAGCTCAGAATATCATCAAGAGAGCTTGCTGATATTATGGACGTTACCGCATCACAGATCAGACAGGACCTCAATTGTTTTGGAGGATTCGGTCAACAAGGCTACGGCTATAACATCAAATTTTTATACAGTAAAATATCAGAGCTACTCGGTGTCAACGAGGGCTATAATGCCGTCATTATCGGCGCAGGTAAGCTTGGCAGAGCTCTTGCAGCAACACATATGTTTGAGCGCCGCGGAGTAAACAGACTTGCAATGTTTGACGTTGATCCTACAATAATCGGTACAAAAATATATAACGTACCGGTTTACTCGATTGAGGAACTTGGCAGCTTCTGCCGTGAGCATAACGTACATATCGGTGTTCTCACCGTACCGAAAGAGGCTGCTTACGATGTTGCCGATACCATAGTAAACGCGGGCGTAAAGGGTATTTGGAACTTCGCCAATATGGAGCTGAAGCTTGATAATCCCGATGTCATAGTAGAAAACATCCATCTTGGAGATTCACTTATGACGCTATGCTATGAAATTAAAACAGCAAACGAAAAGAGAGAAATAAATGACTGAGTACACCTTTAAGGTAAAGCTTGACGGTATAATTGGACTTGACTGCTTCAAGGAAGCGACAGAGGATGAAATGAAGATCCTCATCGCCCTCGCATCCAAAGAAGGGGAATGTATTTCCGTAAAATCTCTTGCAGATGATCTTGGTGTCTCCGCCGCAAGAATCAAGTCCGCCATAACCCTGTTTGAGGAGTCAGGCGTGATAACAAAGTGTGACAGCTTACTTGCAGAGGTAGAGTATGAATTTGATCTGAAAGAAAAAATCTCAGACACCTCAAAAAACTCCGCCGGAAGTATACGCAACAACGATCTTTACGAATTGTATTGCGAGATGGAAAAAATCTTTGAAAAGACTCTCGAACCAAGAGAAATAGCTCGCATAGAATCACTTTACAGCGCGTACGGACTATCTGTTGAATACATTCTCATTTTAGCTGCACATCTCAAAGACCACCGCCAGAATTTAACGGTTGAGTCGTTTGTAAGAGAAGCCAAGAACCTTCACAAAAAGGACATTACAAGTCTTGAAGAGCTTGAGATCCATCTCAACGAAAAGAGTAAAGAGGTAGCAGGTGAAAAAGAGGTATCCCGCGAGCTCGGTATATATAACAGAGCTCTTTCAGCAAGCGAGAGAAAATACTTCAAAAAGTGGCTGCATGAGTTTGGCTACTCTACGGTGATAATAGGTGAGGCTTATGATATAGCCGTCGGTGCAACAGGTAAATTAAGCCTTGCTTATATGGATTCCATCCTCACTGAATGGCACGACGCAGGATGCAAAACACTCGATGAGTGCAGAGCAAGAGTTAGTATTAGAAAGCAAGAAAGAGCTAATAAAGTAAACAAAAGTAGTAAAAAAACAAATAAATCCACAGAGGCGGAAACGCCTAAGTATGCAGACTTCAACAGCGAGGATGCACTTCTCCGCGCTCTTGAAAGAAGCTACGGTGACGAATAGAAAGGAGGTTTAAAATGTACACACGCGAAAATTACGCAGCGTCTAAAGCAGAGATAGAAAAGCGCAGACTCGATGCCATAGCCACCGCCGAAGAAAGAAACGCAGTCTTAAGACTTGAGTCGGACGAAATAAGGCAAATAGACAAGGAGCTTTCAGGCACAGGTCTTTTGCTCTTTAAGACAGCTTGTATGGGCGGAGATATAGAGCCTATAAGAACACGCAATACAGAACTTAATCTTGAGCGCAGAAAAATACTTGTTAAGCTCGGTTATCCCGAAGATTATACCGATGTGCATTATACGTGTAAGATATGCTCGGATACCGGATTTGTAGGTACTAAAATGTGCAGCTGTCTTAAGCAGCTTCTTATCACAAAAAACATTCAATCCTCCGGCATGGGTAATCTCATAGATAAGCAGTCCTTCGATAACTTTAATTTGGACGTTTACTCTGACAACCCCGAGATCAAGGCAAGAATGGAAAGAAACTTAAAGATAGCAAAGGCGTTCGCAGATAACTTTGCAAGCCATCACAACAACCTTTTACTAATTGGTACTACCGGAACAGGAAAGACTCACGTCTCCACAGCTATCGCCAAGACTGTTATCGGTCAAGGCTTCGACGTGCTTTATGACAGCGCGCAGAATATTATTGACGACTTTGAGACCGACAAGTTCAGAAGCGGTTATAACCGTACCGAATCCGTATCGGACAAGTACCTTGAGTGCGAGCTGCTCATCATAGACGACCTCGGCGCAGAGTTCGTTACACAGTTCTCGGTTTCCGCACTCTACAACCTAATCAACACAAGACAGAATAAAGGACTTTCCACAATAATTTCAACCAATCTCTCTGCAGGCGAGCTTGCAGGTAAGTACGAGGGACGCATTTACTCAAGAATAATCGGTGCGGATTACACAGTTTTGAGATTTGAGGGAAATGACAGAAGAATCGCGAGATAATCTCGACGTTTTAATTTTAAATTTTAGTTTAGATCATAATTTGGAGAATTCAATGGCAAACATCAAAAGAATAGCAATCATGACAGGCGGCGGCGACTGCCCCGGACTTAACGCGGTAATCAGAGCGGTTGTTAATACCGCGATAAGAAAGCACGGTCTTGAGGTAATAGGTATAAGACACGGCTACCACGGTCTTTATCACGGTGATTTCATTCCGCTCGGTCTTGATGACGTCAGCGAGATCAGCACACGCGGCGGCACTATACTCTACAGCTCTAACAAGGACAACCTTTTCAAGTACCCGAGAAAGGATGAGTCGGGTAAGATCCTCAAGGACGAAAACGGCAATATAATCTATGATGACGTATCCGACGTAGCAGTTGAAAATCTTAAGCAAGCGGGCGTTGACGCACTCTTAATCTGCGGCGGTGACGGCACACTTACCTCGGGCAGAGATTTCTCACGCAAGGGGGTTAACGTTATCGGAATTCCGAAGACCATAGACAACGACCTCGCGCTCACAGACTACACCTTCGGCTTTGATACCGCTATCAGCGTTGCGACCGACGGTCTTGACAGAGTAAGAACAACAGGTATGTCACACCACAGAATCATGGTAGTTGAGATAATGGGACGCGGAGCAGGCTGGATGGCACTTCACGCAGGCATTGCAGGAGCAGCCGACGCAATCCTTATCCCCGAGATCCCCTACGATATAAATAAGGTGGCCGATAAGATAAAGGCTGACAAGGAGCGCGGCAAGGAGTTCTCCATCGTCGCAGTTTCCGAAGGTGCGAAAGACATCAGCGGTGAAAGAGTAATTCTTAAGATACGTGAGGACAGTCCCGATCCGATCCGACTTGGCGGTGTCGGTGCTATGATAGCGGACAAGCTCGAAACTCTCGTAGGTTCTGAAGCGCGTGCAACAACTCTCGGTCATATTCAGAGAGGCGGCACTCCCACAGCGCACGACAGAGTCCTCTCCGCAAGATACGGCTACGCGGCAGTTGAGCTTGCTATGAAAGGCAAATTTGGCAGAATGGTTACCCTCCAGGGTGATGAGATCAGTGACGTTTCCCTTGAGGACGTTATCGCAAAACACACCGAAAACGTGGAACCGAACGGTGAGCTCGTGAAAATAGCTAAAGCAATGGGCGTCTGCTTCGGCGACTGATACATAACAAAAAACGCTTGTAAGTAAAACAGGGTTATCCCGTACTTATAAGCGTTTTTTATATTGTGCTGATTTAAAAAAAGAAAACCGCGGAATCATCTGCGGTTTTCTTCTTAATAACGAGCTGTATTGGGCGAAAGAGGCGATAAGTTACGCCTCTTTCGTTTTTCTTTCGGTTATCCGGAAATTGATAGCCCGTTTGGGATTTTAATTAAGATAATATACGTCAGCTTTACGCCGCATTCTCTACAAGTTCTTCGGGTCTAAAGTAGTAGTAGATCGTCTTGTAGAGTTCTTCGTCGGTATAGGAATAAAGACCTGCGTACTGAAGAACCTCCTCGGTAGTCATATACTCATCTTCTTCGAGCGTATCGGTGTAGGTGAAGAGCTTGAGATAAGAATCCTTAGCAGCATCGAAGTCTTCACGAGCCTTGGGATAAAGCTGAAGAACCGAGAGTGCAGATATGGAGTAGGATACGTAGTAGCAAGGAGCGTGAATGGTAACGTATCTCCAATACGTCTCCGTAAGCGAGCCTGTAACACCAAAGTCTTCAATTACACTCTTGAAGAGAAGATCGTACTCGTCGGTAGTGATCTTGCCGTCTGCCATAATCTCAGCGGAGTATGCGCCGTCGTAGGAATCTGTATATACAGCCTGCTCGAAGGTGTCTACCGCAAGTGCAATAACGATAGTATTGAGCATATTTACCATGGTGTAAGTTTCGGTCTGATATCTAGCCGTCTGATTAAGCACGTTGTTAAGGTATGCAAGGTAAAGCATCTCGTTACCCTGAGAGTGCATTTCAAGCAAGTCGTAGGACTGACCGGATGCATCACTGTTGTAGATCTCATTCATATAGTGACCGAACTCGTGTGCAACTGTGAAGGACGTGTTGTAGCCGGGTCCGAAGTATGCGATAGGAAGATTGAGTCCGTACAGATATGTAACGTAAGCACCGTCATAATTACCAAGGAAGACGTTGCCGTCAGAGATGAGAGAGTTAAGCTCATCGGAGAAGGTGTACGACTTATCGGGATTAGAAGTGAATTCGAGAAGGTCGATGTAGTTGTTAAGGCGGTCGTTAGCCTCGTAAACTTCAAAGAAGCTTACATCTACCTGATTCAAGAACTCGGGGTTGTAGCCGGAGATCTTGTTCCATTTTTCCAAAGTATCAAGGAAGACGGGAGAAATGTATTCCTTAACGTAAGAAGCGATAACCTTTACATCCTCGTAAGAGTAATCTCTGCCGTATACGCTCTCATAAGCGTATTCAAGATAATTGTCATAGCCCATAAGCTCGGCAATCTTCTTGTTATTCTCAACAAAGCGACCGTAGAGCTCAAGCACCTCAGGGCTGGATGCGGGATTTGAAATCGCATCGTAAAGAAGCTCGATCTCGTTATTGCTGTCAACAAGCGCCTTGTATTCTGCATTTGAAACCGCATTACTGTCGAAGATGAACGCCTTGATCTCAGCCTCGGTCATACCGTAATAGTAATACTCACGGAACATGGAGTTATAAATAGGCTCGGAGAAGTTGTAGAACTTAGCAACGAGATCTGTTCTGATCTTGGATATCGCATCCATAGCTGCAGACTTTTCCTCGTTCTTTATATCCATATGATACTCGATCTGAGCTATCTGATACTGGCTGGTGATGTAGTTGAGAACGTCGTAAAGCTCGGTGTACTTGTTATCCATCTCTATGTACGCCTTGTGAAGATCTGTTCCCTCAGCGTATCCGTGGAGCGATGCATCATAAGGATCTGCAGCATTTATAATCTCCTCAAGCTCGGCATAAATTCTGTCAAAGCGAGCAGAATCCTCGTCGGTGTAGGAATAAACGATAACGTCCTTATACTTGCCTGTGCCCTGAGGGAACTCGGTGTAAGAACAGTTAGCATTTTGACAGTATCTGAGTCTGGACATTTCAACCGCGTCTGTAAGAGCGTGTCCGGGGGCTGTCAAAACGACCGTCTCTTTGTAAGAACAGTTCCAGCACATATATTTTGCCCAACCGTCCTCGGTACAGGTCGCATCAACCTTCTTCTCAACAGCGAGGTCGTGATCGGTATACTCACCAAACTCCTCGTACTCCTTCGTATTACATACAGAACAGGTATAGGTGTATCTGCCAAGTCTTGAGCAATTAGGCTTTCTGGTATTTGTAAGTTCGAAGGAATGCTCACCTGTAGCGGATATCACCTCAGTCTTGGTAGCAGTACAGTTCTTGCACTTATATTCGGAAGAACCATCCTCTGTACAAGTAGGATCCGTCTGGCTTATAAATTCAAAATCGTGTTCTTTAAGCTCGCCAAAACTTTCGCTCTTTTCCTTACCGCAGGAGCACTTATATGTCTTAGTTCCAAGCTCAGCGCAAGTAGGCTCTATAGTACTTGAAAGCTCGTATTTATGCGCTGAAAGGTCGCCGTACTTTTCGTTCTTTTCAGCACCGCAAGAGCACTTATAGGTCTTAGTTCCAAGCTCTGTGCAGGTAGGCTCAACGATTGCGGAAAGCTCATATTCGTGTTCCGCGAACTCACCGAATTCTTCTGTGGTAAGTTCACCGCATACGCACTCATAAGTGTACACACCTTTAGATGTGCAAGTCGGCTGAGTTGTATCCTTCAGCTCAAAGTTGTGTTCGTGCCCGGGCAGGATGATGCCGTTCTGTTCGAGAACTCCACAGCTCGCAAATGCGAACAAGGTGAACATCAACGCCACAAGCAAAAGCAATAATTTTTTCATAATTATTCTCCTTGTAATTTATTTTTAAAAAGAATATATATCATTCTACCACCGATATTAAGAAAATTCAAGTCTAATTCTATTTTTACACATATGCAAATTTCTAATACCCATATCAATATGTTAATACTCTATATAAGTTAAAAACGCATTTTGATAGTGAAAGACTCAAATCACGCCCCCATTTTTAGAGTATAACTCAAAAAACGAAGCCCATAAAACAGCTCTATTATGCCGCAAAAAGCCAACAAACATTAACATTTCCTTCTATAAAGAACCCCCTGCCATAGATTTGTCAGCAGGGGGGTGTTATTCTGTTTGCTTAAAAGCAACGGTTATTTTTGGGGAATTGACCGCGTTTTACAAAGTATCAAGTATGTTCTCAAACGATGAATCGTTATACTCATATGCATCGTCAGGCTTAGTTACCTTAATATACTTATCATAATCATATTCCAACTCATACTCTGCTCCAACTACATAAGTTTCGGAGTATAGCGTTACCTCATAATCGCACGTAATACAGATCGTATCATATTTTCCGTCATCTATTTCTATGTTCATGCGTGCATTTTTCACTTTAACAAGCGCAGCCGCATCTTCAAATTGCGCAACAAGCGCTTTCTCAAGTTTTATATTCAGCTCGTTTGTTGCTTCCGAGCATTGAATGAAATATTCACCGTCAATCTTTTCACAGCTAACGGAGGCAAAGTCAGATATACCGATACCGATTATCACTCCCGCCTTTTCAATCAAGCTTGTACGTTCCTCGTCGGAAATGTCAGCTTTGACCTTGTTGAAGCTGCTATTCCCTGCATAAGTATAGCCGGAGTTTGCGTATATAATTTCATCTTTGATAATATAATTACCGAAAAAGTCGGCATTTTCCTCACCATATTTTATGGATAGTCTGTGCTCAATTTTAGCATCGTCACCATCAAAATAGATGACGGTTTCGCCGCCGTCAAGCTGATCAAACATATCAGCCACACTCTTATCTTCAGCGACGTAATCGATATCGACTTCTACCGAGTGTTCAAGGCTTGCAAGATTTTTATCCGCTTTTTCTATAAGATTTTCAGGTGTTTTGGTATTTACGCAAGAGGCAAAACAAAAAGCGAGAATCGACAACACAATAACAATACATACTATTTTTTTTAGTTTCATATTATACCCTTCATTATTTTCGACAGAAGCATCCAACGAAAATTCACATATTTTTTTTGAGAGAATACATTGCTAATAAAACAAAAAGGAGTTAGCTATGTTAGTGACAAAATCGTATCTCAGGGAGCGCGCTGTAACCTACGCAAGGAAGTATGCCTTTGGGCAAAATCCCATCTTCGGCAACTTTAGAGGCATTGGCGGTAACTGTACAAATTTTGTATCACAGAGCATTTATGCAGGCTCGTGCGTGATGAACTATACCCCAACCTTTGGCTGGTACTACATCTCTCTTGAGGATCGATCTCCGTCTTGGACGGGAGTACAATTCTTCTACAACTTTATGATAGGCAACACCGGAGTCGGCCCGTATGGCAAAGAGGCAATGCTCGACGAGGTTGAGATAGGTGACGTCATCCAACTCGGTAACAACCAAGACGGCTTCTATCATACCCTTCTTATCGTTGGATTTGAGGGAGAGGATCCACTTGTCGCGGCACAAACCGATGATGCCTATGCAAGACCGCTGTCTACCTACAACTACGACTTCTCTCGCTTTATAAAAATCCTCGGAGTAAGAGTGGAGGTAGAATTAACAGAGGACTGTTTCGATAGCGTGCTGAACGGAATTGCTATAATTCCCGGTGCAACATCTCCTACCGTTTCCGAATAATTCACAGTTATTTGACAATTATAGTTTACTTTATTCAGCACTTTCAACTATATTCGCATAGCTCATCATTTTTTCAGAACCGATATTATAATATATCATGGACTTAAAGTAATCTTCACCGTTTTGCTCTATTGCCTTCTTTTTATATTCTTCCTTAGCGGTGATGTACTCGTCCTTGCTTTCATACTTATCTTCGGTAAGACCGTTGCTTTCCATTGCAGATATAACGTATTCGTCGATCAAATTGTTATACTCTTCCTCTGTAGGCTTGAGTCCTTCGATGTTCATTATATGATAGAATATAAGCTGCTGTTTAATGCTTTCCTGTGCCATCGACTTAAGATACGCCGACCAATCCTCGCCAACTTCAAGTCCGAGATACAAGCACATAAAATCATCATACTCATAGTAATAGGAGTAGTAATATTCATAGTAGCTTTTAAGCTGTGCCTCATAATCGTCGTATACCGCCTTAACCTCCCTTTCGGGATACTTCTTTATCACAGCGCCCGAAAGCACGGACTCCCAGAACGCATTAAGCGTAAGAGTCTCGACGTCAAGACCGTTTTCCATAGCTACGGTTTCGTAAATATAGGAGCGATACTTTTCAACAACGTCCTCGCCCTCATACTCAGAAAGGGCTTCTTCACTCACCTTAAGCGTTTCAAGTATAAAGTTTTCGTCAAGAGAGGGGGCATCGTATTCCTCAAGCTTCTCTACCGTAACGATAAAGTATGCGGTCTTGCCCGCAAGCTCGGCAGAAGAATAGTTTTCAGGGAAGAACGTCTCAACTACAATAGGTGACTCCTCCGTATAATCAGAGGGATTCTTACCTATAAGATTATATTCAAAGCCGGGGATAAATCCGCCCGAGCCGATCTCAAGCTTATGAGGACTTGCGGAGCTTGTGTTATCACCGCCCTGGAAGAAGTATTTTTCCCCATCCTTCATATAATATCCCTTGTAGTAAATATGCGCTACGTCTCCAACAGATATTACACCGTCACCTTCGACAGCTTCCTCGCTCTTATGCTTACAAAGAACTTGTATTATCTCATTTTCAACATCAAGAGTGCTTATTCTGTTGGGATCAATGGTAACCGTGTAGCCTTTATAGTATTTTTCCTCTATTTCAACATACTCGGAAAGATCAGCATTAAGCAGATCAACTCCGGGAAGATTTTCGATGTCTTCCTCGGTATCATCTCCGCCGTTTTCACCGTTATCCCCCGTGATGTTGTCACCCGTTCCGTTTTGCTCGTTACCGTTGTTCTCGGTACCGTTTTGTTCTGTGTCATCACTGTTCTTGTTTCCACATGAAGTCAAAAATGTCAATGTCAACGCTACTAAAAGCAGGAAAATAATTATTCTTTTCATATTATATTCTAACCTATTTCGCCGACCCACAAGGAGTCGGCGATTTTTATTATTACTTAAATTTATTTAAAACAAACCGTTTTTTGGTAAATCACCGGCTGACGAGCGACGCTGTATTTCATACTGCGAGTGCCAAAACGGCGATTTACACCTAAACATAGAAGCCTCAGTTAATTTGCAAAATTTAATTTAGGCAAACAGATTTGGTGGGGAAACCGTCGGCTGACAAACGATGCTATATTTCATACTGCGAGTGCGGAAACGGCGATTTATACCAAAGTACAACCAACGCACCGGTAGGCGCAATCGAATTTCGAGTAGAGATTGTCGGCTGACGAGCGACGCTGTATTTTATACTGCGAGCAAGGAAACGGCAATTTATACCGAAATTAGATGCGCATACCAATGTCCCAAGCCTGCCAGATGACTGTCCTGAGATTACCAACCTTACATGCATCACCTATCACGTGGACGTGACGGGACTTGTTTGCGAGGGGTGCGGGTCTGTAGCCGGTAGACATAATTACGTTATCGGCAGTTATTTTAAGCTCTTCGCCATCCTTGTTTCTCACGGTTACGCCGTCGGAATGCACCTCTACAAGTGCGGTTTCAAGATGAACGGGCACTTTATTTGCATTAAAGAAGTCACGAAGGAAGCTGGTGTTTGCAAGGCAGATACCCTTGGTCGTGATGAGGTCATCCTGCATCTCAACGATAACGGGCTTCTTGCCCTGAAGATATAACTCGTACGCTATCTCACAACCGGTAAGACCGCCGCCCACGATAACAACGTTCTCGCCAACAGTCTTGTTGCCAAGAAGGAAATCGCACGCCTCAATGCCGTACTCCTTAACGCCCTTTACAGGGATAACGTTGGGAGTTGCACCGGTAGCGATAATAATCTCGTCTGCTCCGAGAGAAGCCACGTCCTTAATCTCCGTGTTAAGCTTAACCTCAATGGAGGGATACTTTGCAATCTCACGGATATACCACGCGATAAGTGCTCTGTCCTTTTCCTTGAAGGAAGGTGAAGCTGCAGCGATAAATACACCGCCGAGCTTGTCGGTTTTTTCATACACGGTTACCTTGTGACCGCGCTTTGCAAGGAGAATAGCAGCCTCCATGCCGCCGATACCGCCACCGATAACGGCAACGTTCTTCTGCTTCTTTGCAGGCTTTACATTATACTTCTTCGACTGCATAGTCTCGGGGTTCAATGCACAGCGCGCAAGTCCCATTGTATCGGTAAGATCCTGGGTATTGTAATGTCCCTTAGTGGACGAGAAGTTGAAGCAACCGGCGTGACAGCAGATGCAGGGTTTGATATCCTCAAGTCTGTCTTCAATAAGCTTAGTAATCCACTCAGGATCTACAAGGAACTGGCGTGCAACGCCTATCGCATCTATTCTGCCCTCGGCAACAGCCTCAGCTCCAACCTCGGGATCCATTCTACCCGCACATACTACAGGAATATCTACAAATTTCTTTATATGTGCAACGTCGTCAAGGTTGCAGTTCTCAGGCATATACATCGGTGGATGTGCCCAATACCAGGAGTCGTATGTACCGTTATCCGCGTTGAGCATATCGTAGCCGGCATCCTGAAGGAACTTAGCCGCCCTCTCGGACTCCTCCATAGTACGGCCAACCTCTACGTATTCTTCGCCGGGAACAGCTCCCTCTCTAAAGCCCTTAAGCTTGGACTCTACGGAGTAACGAAGCGACACGGGGTAGTCCTCTCCGCACTCTGCCTTGATAGCCTTAACGATCTCGGCAGCAAAACGGTAACGGTTCTCGAAAGATCCGCCGTACTCATCGGTACGCTTGTTGTAGAACTCTATAGCAAACTGATCGAGAAGATACCCCTCGTGAACAGCGTGTACCTCAACACCGTCAACGCCCGCGTCACGGCAGAGTTTTGCAGTCTTGGCAAACGCCTCTATAATCTCATGGATATGGTGCTTGGACATCTCGGGACAGATAATGTCGGGTGCCCAACGTGAAGGTTGCTCGGAAGGAGACATAAGCTCGTGTTCGGTATCAATAATAGGCTTTATGAGCTTGCGCACAACCTTGTTTTTATGAAGCTTACCTACAAGGTCGGTTATTGCCCAAGAGCGTCCCATACCGGCGGTGAGCTGTATAAAGAGCTTTGCACCGGTCTTGTGGATCTCATCCATAAACACCTTAAGCTCATCAAACATCTTTGGGTTCTGCCAGAGCCACTTTCCCCAGAAGGTATCGCGAAGGGGAGCGATGCCGGGGATGATAAGACCTACGTTGTTGTTAGCTCTCTCAAGGAAGAGCTTTGCAGCCTCTTGGTCAAAGCCGCATCCTGTCAGCTCAAACCAACCAAAGAGTGACGTGCCACCCATAGGGCACATAACAATTCTGTTTTTAATTTCTACGTTACCTATTTTCCAAGGTGTAAATAACGCATCATATTTTGAATTCATATTTCTTCTCCATTTTATTTTACTTAAAGACATATGCGACGGAACACAAATCTCATATCGGCTGGATTTATACCCCGTGGCAAAACAAAGGGACTACCGCGGCTTTAATACGCGGTAGCCCTTCTGCGGGACGGGCAGACTCACCGTGTGAAAAGAGTCAGTAACCTTTTATCAGCGGTTTAGTAAGATATCCGCCACCCGTGCGTACTTTATACGCCAAAAATCTTCTTGATAATTACCGCAATAACGGTGAAAATACCGCTGTTTATTCTGAGAGAACCAACCGCATTACCGGTAAGTGTAACTTCCTCGTTTACCGCATTGACGTAGTTTACATAAGCATCATATGCAGCAAGGTACTCATCCATTGCTTCCTTCGCACCCTCGTAGGACATTTCTACAAACTGTGCGCTACCGTAGCACTCAACGAGTGCGGCATACTTTTCATCCTCGGTCTGACAAGCCTTGTAAATCGCAACAGATTCGATAAACGTTATCGACGACTCGGCTTTTCTGTCAAGATTGATCTTATACTCGTCGTAGATGGCAACAGCCTTTTCAGCACCCTCTACACTCGCATCAATGTAGTAGTAAAGAAGAGTGGCCTCGTCAAAGTATTTTTTCTGCTCGCTGTAAGTCTCTGCGGTGCGCATTCTCTCTACAATGTTAACGAAGTATACAGCGTTCTGATTAAGAATCTTTCCGTAATCCTCTTCACGAAGAAGAAGCTCCGCCTTACAGGTCTCAAGATTATTGAGAAGATTTACAATTCTCTCATCCTTGTAATTAAGTTCGTTTTTGTTGATATATCTCTCAATCTGAGAAACGTAACCGATCTTCTCAATATAGGTTTCGGTACCGAGAACCTGATCAAGCTTACCGCTAATGTATGCCACGTGCTCATCCTGGTGCAGTGCATAGAAGAATGAGTAAGCGTTATTGAAGTACAGAACAGCATCCTTTACGCCTTTATAGGTAGAATCGTAAGCAGGCTGACCGTCAATACCTACTTCAAGTATAATGGGCTTAAGTATATTAAGATACTTTTCCATTTCCTCTCTGTTAGCAAGCCAGTCTTCCTCGGTAACGTATCCGGAAAGTCTGTCAACGCAGTTTACTATCTTATTCGAGTTATTTTCCTTCATAAGCTCGTATACTATGGCATCTGCATTAAGGTAGATCTCATAAGCCGCGATCAGATCTAAGAAGTTTTCTCTTCCGGGAGCGGTTTCGTTGGTAATGAGCGAAATGTCAATTCCGTTATTTCCTACAAGATCCTTCGCCTTAGCATAATGTCTTTCCTTCGTAGCAAGGGTGGGAGCATTTTCAAACTTATTGATATATCTGATGAAAGCTTCGGCATTACCGTCATAGGTAGCCTCACGCACAATTCTCTGGTAAATAAGGTTGTATTCAGTATAATCGGGCTGATCGTTATTGTTACCGTCAATCACAAGGTCGATAAGACCGTTGTTCTTGTTTGCAAACGATGCAACCTTCTCTGCCTCTGCAAGCCTTGTTTTAGCGTTATCCATATTACGCTCAAGATTTGCAATCGCCTCAACAAGCTTAATATATTCAGCAAGATTGAGCTTTCTTACCTCTACAAGAAGCTTCTCCACATCGAATGCAAGATAGTTGTCTACAGCAGCCTTAAGCTCCTCGGTTGCAGCATTCTCGGTATATGATCCAACACCGTTCTCTTCATCATAGGTCCAATAGTTCGAGAGTGCTTCCTCAGCGCGTTGATAAGCAAGGTACTGCGAAGCAAGTGTCTTTGACTCATCATTCATATAGTTGACGTAGTAGAGGAACTGCTCGTCGGCAGTCATACTTTCAAACTTATCGCGCTGACGGTAGGATGTACCGCTGTAGATAGAGATGTTATCGTATGCAATCTCACCGTAAGTGCTTGACTGACCCGAAAGTCTGAAGGCAAGCTTTGAGTGATCATAGGTCTGACCGCTGTACTTAGCGTCATACTGACCAATGTATTCACCAGCAACATAGAGCTTATATACAAACTCGTTAGGTTCGAATACTATCACGATATGGAGCCACTCACCCTTAACGAAGGCGTTGGGAAGAAGAATTTCTCCGCCTACACCTTTAGCGCGTATATTACCTTCGCCGTCTGCGAAGAAGTAGTTTGCAGGGAAAACTCTTGAACCGTCGGGCATATTGTATCCGCCGGGCTCGATCTGTATACCTAACGCGGGCATATCGCCCATAGTAGCGACATCAAACTCGAACACAAGTCCTTCGCTTGCGCTTACTTTATAAGTTGAAAGAGTTATCTGAGCGTAGGACGCTGCGGGAGAATCCTTTTCAAGATATCTGTGAACGTAATAGCGGTTGTTGTTCTCATCAACCTCGATACCTGCCTGGTTCTTGGTTCCCTTAAGTTGTACATCCCATCTGCCGCCAAGATCGTTGCCGGTCATACCTGCTCTGCAAGCTTCCCAATCCTCGGTGAAGAATACGGGCAGATCGTAATCATTGATAATGTTTTCGCCATCAAGCTTTTCGTAATTTATTTTAACAGCGCGATCGTGTGCTGCGGAAAGCTCGTCAAACTCTGCTTTAAGAGCCGAAAGATCAGAGTCACCATAGGGCGTACACTCGGAAAGAACTCTTTTCGCTCTGTTTAAAGCTACCTGGTTGGTAGCAGTGGCAAGCGTGGTCTCTATATCCGCATCGAGTGCATCTACCAAAAGATCAACCGTCTTTACAAGAGCGGAGTCAAACTGAACCTTAACATCATTAAGTCCCTCTTCATCCGTAACGTACTTCAAAAGATCGTTAGCCTTGGTTATGGCGTTGTAAGCATCGAGTGCAGTTACACTATTTTTGCCTATAGCATCAAGCTGAGGCTTGGTACTGCTAAGAAGAAGCTCGTTAACCTTAGCCACAGCCTCGTCATATCCCTCTTCTGCAGGGTCGATGGTGTGAGTACCGAAATACTCACCCGCTGCAAGAATTGCGATGTGCTTAAGAGTAGCATCGGTCTCTGCTTCAGCCGCGGTTATAAGCTTATTCAGTCCCTCAACTGTTCCTGTATTGCCATCCTCTGTAGCATACGCCAAAAGAACGCATCCTACGGTAAGGAAAGCAAACACGCAAATCACCATAAGTATTTTCTTAAAATTTCTCATGATTTTCTCCTTTTACGCGCAAAATTTTTCCGTTTTGATTATATCATATTTTAAAATAGTATTTCAACGTAATTTTAAATATTTGGATATTTTGGATAGAAAGTTCTACTTTTTAAACAAAAAAATATATACGAGATTTCACGAACACAAATGTTCAACTTACCCCGATGGAACAAATATATCACGCACCGCAGGTACACATCACGTTCGCATAGCGAATATATCACATTTGCAGAGCAAATATATATCGCCCCCTTGATTTATCCGAAAAATTGAAGTATAATAGTCTTACCAAACAAATTAAGGAGAAAAATATGCTTTCGAAGATATATTCATCCGGAGTTCTCGGCATTGAGGGCTACGAGGTTACCGTAGAATGCTCCGCTTGGGACAGAATGCCTCGCTTTGAGCTTGTAGGCCTTCCAGATGCGGCGGTAAAGGAAGCGAAAAACAGAGTACAGTCCGCGTGTGAAAACAGCGGCTTTGTATTCCCTTCTCTCGACCTTATGATAAACCTTGCGCCCGCAGACATCAAGAAAGAGGGCACGGTCTTCGATCTTGCAATAATGTGTGCTATTCTGCAAAGTGACGGAATTATACCGAGAGATTACGATTTCTCGGACAAGTGTATAATAGGAGAGCTTTCCCTTTCGGGAGAGGTAAGAGGAATTGCAGGTGTTTTGCCAATGGTTGTTTCTGCAAGAGATCTCGGCAAAAAGGAGATATACGTTCCTTACGCCAACCGTGACGAGGCGGCAGTAGTTGCAGGCATCACGGTGTACGGTGTAAAGACACTCCGTGAGCTTGTCAGTCACCTAAAGTGCGAAGAAATTTTAACACCCATCCCCTCTGCACTCCCAAATCTCGATCTTTCATCCCACAGCGGTGCTCCCGATTTTTACGACGTATGCGGTCAGCTCAAGGCGAAGCGTGCGCTTGAAATTGCGGCGGCAGGCGGTCACAACGTTTTGATGATTGGACCTCCCGGTACGGGTAAGTCCATGCTTGCAAAAAGACTTGCCTCGATCCTCCCTGATATGGATTTTGAAGAAGCACTTGAAACTACAAAGATACATTCGGTCAGCGGAAAACTGCGCAAAGGTCTTGTAACCGAACGTCCCTTCCGTTCACCCCACCATACCGTAACCATTCCCGGACTTATAGGCGGCGGAACTTATCCTCGCCCGGGTGAAATTTCGATGGCCCACAACGGTATTCTCTTTATCGACGAGCTGCCCGAGTTTTCCAAGAGAACGAGCGATTCTCTGCGTCAGCCGCTTGAAGACGGAGTGGTAACTGTCACCCGTGCGGCGGCAAAAATAACCTACCCGTCAAAGTTTATGCTCGTGTGCGCTATGAACCCCTGCAGATGCGGATATTTTGGCGATCCGAACAAAAAATGCTCCTGTACCCCCCAGACCGTGGCAAAATATCTCGAGAAAGTGTCCGGCCCTCTGCTTGACAGAATCGATATAGAAATCGAGCTTCCCTCCATATCCTACGACGATATCGCAGGTAAAGGAAACCACGGTGAACGCTCATCGGTAATACGAGAGAGAGTCAACGCTGCCAGAAAATTTACCAATGAACGCCTTACAAAGGCGGGTGACAAAACAGGTATTCTCAACGCAAATATGCCGGTAGATATGCTCCGCCGTCACTGTGTCCTTGACGAAGAGGCATCCACTCTTATGCGTGATGCGTTTGAGGCACTCGGACTTTCTGCAAGAGGCCATGACAGAGTGCTTCGAGTCGCGAGAACCATTGCCGATCTTGACGGTATGGAGAACATCAACGCAGACCACATTGCCGAGGCTATTCAGTACCGTTCACTCGATAGAAAGTATTGGAAGCGAGGTTAAACGTGGAAAACAAGGATACGATATACACCCGTACCGAGATGATGCTCGGAAAGGAAGCGGTCGAAAAGCTAAAGAGCGCACACGTTGCCGTATTCGGAGTCGGCGGTGTAGGCGGATTCACCGCAGAAGCACTTTGCCGCGCGGGTGTCGGAAAAATAACGCTTGTCGATATAGACAGGGTAGCCGTGTCGAATATTAACCGTCAGATCATAGCAACGCACTCCACCGTCGGTAAGTACAAAACCGAGGCGATGAAGGAGAGGATCGCGGATATAAACCCCGAGTGCGAGGTATTCCCGGTGAGTGAATTCTACTCCGAGGATAATCCCCTGCCCCTTGACTCCTTTGATTACGTGGCGGACTGCATAGACTCGGTAAAGTCGAAGCTCTACCTCATAACCGAAGCAAAGAAGCTAAACATCCCCGTTATCTCATCAATGGGTGCGGGCAACAAGCTCGATCCCACACGATTTTGTGTAGCGGATATATCAAAGACACACACCGATCCCTTGGCTAAGGTAATTCGCACCGAGCTTAGGAAAAGGGGTATAGATCACCTCAAGACGGTCTTCTCCGACGAGCCGCCCATCAACCAGAGCGGTGAGAGAACTCCCGGTAGCATTTCCTTCGTGCCAAGCGTTGTTGGTCTTATTATAGCAGGTGAGATTATCAAAGATATTATCAAGTGATTTTCTATAAGCAATCTCAAAAACGAATAGATAAATATGTAATTTGTGTAGCAACAAAAACGAGCAAAGCAGGATAAAAACCTCGCTTTGCTCGTTTTTTGTAATGTTAAGTTGTCATAATGTGGGCGTTGTAACATAAAAAAGGAAAAAGTATAATCTGTAGGGTACAACGTCCCCAAAAAACGTAGGGACAGGCGTCCTCGACTGTCCGCAATGCAACGTATATTACAGGGTAACGTTTGAGAAAGGAATATATCTCTCAAAAGGACCGATCGGTATGTATTTCCTTTCTCGGACAGTCGAGGAC
>JAZRAE010000002.1:0-9625 GCA_045634385.1 Eubacteriales bacterium
GACGACTCGACGTACGCTTGTACGCCTCACGTCTTAAAACGAAAATTTCTCCACAAAATCCCCTCGCCTCACAGATCACAAGCCTGCCGAGTGCAGAGTGGAACTTTAGCGGTTTGGCCTTCGGCGGTGTATTTTGGTATAACCGAAAAGGAAATAAGTATTACAAGAGGCAGGCTTTGAGCTTGCCTTTTTCTTTGTGCAGATTTGAAAGGCAAAGGAAATTATATTTCTTCTTCTATTTTCGTTTTGACGACTCGACGTACGCTTGTACGCCTCACGTCTTAAAACGAAAATTTCTCCACAAAATCCCCTCGCCTCACAGATCAGAAGCCTGCCGAGTGCAGAGTGGAACTTTAGCGGTTTGGCCTTCGGCGGTGTATTTTGGTATAACCGAAAAGGAAATAAAAACAGTGAAAAGGTAAGTCGATTGCTTGCCTTTTTTCTATATAAGGGCCGGAAGTCAACAAAAGTGTATATTTTCTTTTTGCCGTTTTATTGTGGTAAAATTATGCACGCTTATACACATATCGGCTTTGCTTTAAGATTGTATATGTCAAGAAGTAAGCTTTTTGTAATAGCATATATAGGGGCGGTTTTGGACTTTACATGCGATAAATGGCTAAAATCCAAACTTTGATTTACATTTATAGGGATAAATGAGGGTTATTTGAAGTTTTTACCGCTTTGTCACGCGTTACGTTACTTTAAATGGCGCATTTTAAGGGGCGAAGAGTGGGGCAGTATTCAGCGAGCGCACCCACTTTCGTTTGTTGATACATACGGCTTGTAAGGGTGTGGGAGAGTATTGTCAAAGCAACAATTTTTTGATTGATAATTAATGCGCTTTCGTTTCTTTAGGCTTTGACTTCTCATTCGGCTCGTGCTTCGGCTCGTACTTTGGCTCGGCTTGGGCTTGTGCTTTGGTTCAGGTTTTGTTTCGGCTTTGGCTCGGGATTCGGTTCGAGCTTCGGCTCATATTTTGGGTTCGTGCTTTGGTCCGGGTTTTGCCTCACATTTTAGATTGTATTCGAGATTGTGCCAGGACTTATACGTTGGCTTTGGAATTTGTGAAATATTATTTTTCTTGCAGTTTGAGTATGGGCAGATTTTTTCGAATAAAAAGCTGTTTTAGGCACTGTTTTTACTGAAAAAAAGGAGTGTATGCCCGATTTCCTAATTTTTCCTTCTCTTATAGCAGTACGTTTAAGTGCGAAAAGCCAAAGTATAGTTTGCAAAAATGCACCCGCTGCCAAAAATATTTGCTAAAAAATAAAAAAAATCGCACAAACTATTGACATTCCTCTTTTTATTTAGTATAATAAATGCGTATAAAAAGGTAAAGGCGTATTTTTTTCGGCTTTATCAGCTTAAATTTACATTGTGAGGAGTAAAGATTATGAGTCCTACACTTTCGAAACAGGAAATTACAAGACAGATTAAGGAGCTTAGAAACAACATTGCTGTTTCCAAGGATGGCATTAGAGCTGAGTTCCGTCCGTTCCGTAAGGTATCCAGAACTTTTGCTGCTGCTACCGCGGAATACAAAAAGGCTAAGGCTGCATTCGATAAGAAGCCGAGACCTAAGCAGGAGAGAAAGCTTGATGCATCTCTTGATAAGTTCTACAAGGCAAACGATGAATACAAGGAAATCTACAAGCTCATCGATTCCTACTTCAAGTCCATTGAGCAGGATTACAACGAGGTTTGCGATCTCTATGATCTTCGCGGTTCTGCCCGCAAGTCTGAGAAGGCTTCGCTTGAGTTTGAGAAATACAGAGATTGGCTTGAGAGAAAGCTCGCTATCATCAGCGAGGGCGTTCCGGATCTCGTAGAGGAGAAGGAAGAAGAGCCCGTTGAGGAAGAGGTTGTTGAGGAAGCTCCCGCTCCCGCACCTTCACCCGCTCCCGCTCCTGCACCCGCACCCGCTCCCGCTCAGAACTCCATCACCGTTTCTCCCGTAAGCATCAACCCCGTTATCCTCGACGTTTCTTCAATCGTTGAGAACGCAGTTGACAACACCATGGCAAAGTTCACCCTTTACATGGATAAGAAGCTTCGCGAGTACTTCGACAATCTTGTTCTTCCCGAGGCTCCCGCAATTCCTACAGTTGTAAGAGAGGTTGTTAAGGAAATTGTTGAGGTAGAGGCTGCACCCGCACCCGCTCCCGACACCGCTCCCGTTGTTGACTCTGAGACCACTGTTGCTACCGTTGAGCTTCAGGGTGAGGTTCTTGCTAAGGAGCAGGAACTCTTCGAGAAGCTTAAGGCTATGGCTGAAGAAGTTGCTGCTATGCTTGAGGCACTTGAGACCATCACCGAGTCCCAGACCACTATCTCCGGCAAGCAGAAGGATCTTAACGGCATGCAGAAGCAGACCAACGACACTCTCCGTCGTATCATGCGTGACCAGCAGGGTATTCAGGTTAGCCTTAGAGTTGTTAACCAGGATCAGGCTGAGGTTAACGCTCAGCAGGCGGCAGTTGTTGAGAGCCAGAAGGTTGTTGTTGAACAGCAGCAGGCACTTGCAGATGCTCAGAACGGCATGATTGAGACTCAGTCCGCTGTTATCGCTACTCAGAGCGGTCTTAACGATGCTATGAAGGCAGTTATGCAGGCACAGAAGGAAATTCTTCATACTCAGAATAGAATTGCTCAGGGCAATGCTAAGGCTCAGGAAGCAGGCAAGGTTCTTCTTGAAAAGCAGGTTGAATTCTCCGAGCTTCAGAAGGCAGTTTTGGCTGGTCAGAGACAGGCAATTAAGGATTACAAGGAAGCTACCGGTGAGGTTAAGCCCACTCGTACCAGAAAGCCTAAGAAGGCTGAAGCACCCGTAGAGGAAGCTCCCGTAGTAGAGGAAGCTCCTGTAGTTGAGGAAGCACCCGTAGTAGAGGAAGCTCCCGTAGAGGGAGCTCCTGTAGTAGAGGAAGCTCCCGTAGTAGAGGAAGCTCCCGTAGTAGAGCAAGCTCCCGTAGTTGAGGAAGCACCCGTAGTAGAGGAAGCTCCTGTAGTTGAGGAAGCTCCCGTAGTTGAGGAAGCTCCTGTAGTTGAGGAAACTCCTGTAGTAGAGGAAGCTCCTGTAGTAGAGGAAGCTCCCGTAGAGGAAGCTCCCGTAGAGGAAGCTCCTGTAGTTGAGGAAGCTCCTGTAGTTGAGGAAGCTCCTGCAGAGGAAGTATCCGAATAATTCGCTAAGAATTGAAATTACATAAAAAATGCGGCTCACATCGAGCCGCATTTTTCTTATAGATAAGCCGCAAACCATAACAAGTCGAGATAACTATCGCATAATTTATTAAACTTAATATATGTCCGCGGTTCGAATATTTGATAGATAACCCCTTCACTCGGAATTCAATTTGTACCTATGGTTGGCTTTGGCGGGGTTGGAGAAAGAGATAATCATATCAATGAAAAACGCGCCCCGCGGTTGACAACGGAGCGCGATGTGTGTATAATGATTATATACGACGACTTGGGATTAGTGCATATGCGTGTAGAGTTTTGTCGGTTTTTGGCGCATTTTTACACGCTTTGTACCTTAGATAACGTAAGTATCGTCTTCCTCTCTCTGATCGTGTTCTGCGGCAACAAGCTGAACGTGGTAAGCATCTATGACAGCTTCCTCAAGCGCAGCTCTGAAGTCGGAGTTGATGGGGTGTACGATGTCACGGTATGTGCCGTCGGGATTTTTTCTCGAGGGCATTACGATAAAGTAACGGTCTCTCGCGTAGATGACCTTTATGTCATGAACTGCAAGACAATCGTTAAATGTTACCGATACAACAGCCTTCATAGGGCCTTCGTCAAAGAATTTTCTGATTTTGATGTCTGTGATTTGCATTTGTTTTTCCTTTCGTCTAAATGCATAGTCTGTACAGGGTCCGAATCTATGAAGGAATGGTGCCAACTTCTCGGCTTTTACGGTGATGATGTTTAATAAACATTGGCTTACGGTGGTGTCTCGGCTCGGTGAATTCCGACTATTAACATTCGTTTTTGTTACTGCATATAGTATACAATATTATTGTTAAAAAAATACAGAGTGTTTTTGAACAAAGAGGTCAGCAGTTGTAAACATTCGATTAACAAATTATAAACAAGCAAAGAAATATGGGAGGCCCTGTCGATTTTAAATTCCGATTACAGACTTGAGGAAATAGTCTCGCTTTTAAAGGATGTAGAAAAACCCTTGCGTTTTATAGGTGCGCTTGGTTCGGGGATGCAGCCTCTTGCGAGGATTCTTTGCGAACGCGGCTACCGCATATATGCCTATGACAGATGTGCGGAGCAGACATTAAAATTGCCGGATAAGAGGGAACAAAGCGGTATTTTAAATGATAACCGCATACCATCCGGTATGATTTTTTGTACCCACAATGAGGTGGATTGGAGTTCGGTTTCTCTTGCGGTCTACTCGCTTGCTATAGATGAGAGTGACCCCGAGATCCTCGCCGCAAAATCACACGGTGTTCTGCTTGTTTCACGCGCACAGCTTCTTGGTGCGCTTATGAGCAAAGAAAAAACACGTATATCGGTTAGCGGTTCGCACGGCAAAAGCACTACCACGGCAATTATAGACCACATACTTTCTTTTGCAGGCAGAGATCCAACTACTGTATCGGGTGCGCACCTCTTGTCGGGTAGGGCATACTCGCTCGGTTCAGGGGAGATATTTATAGCTGAGGCTTGTGAGTATAAGGACTCCTTTTTGCGGATTTGCCCGACTCACCAGATCATCACATCCGTGGAGCTTGACCATACCGATTACTTTACCTCTCTTGACCATATCAGGCGGTCTTTCCTCGCCGCGGCAAAACGTGCAGAAACGGTTATAATTAACCGCGACGACACGGAGGCACTTAGGATTGCCGAGGAACTATCCCTTCGCGGAGCGCATACATTACCGAGGGTTATAACATACGGCGAGTCACCTCTTTCCGATTACCGATTTTATATACGACAGAGGTATGGTGATATAACGGACTTTTCTGTTATCTCACATGGCGGAACATTTGATCTTTCGACAAAACTTATTGGCAAGTTTAACTTATACAATCTGACGGCGGCGGTGGCACTGTGCGATATGATCGGGGTGGATAAAAGCTCTATCACAGATGCGGTATCCACCTTTCATACCATAGAACGCAGATTAACGAAAATAGCAGATATCGACGGTATTCCCGTATATTATGATTATGCTCATCATCCGACCGAAATTGATGCTGTTATATCGGCTTTGCGAGAGAGATTTGGCTCGATAACTGTCATATTTTGTCCCCATACCTTCTCGCGTACATTCGGTCTTTGGTATGAGTTTATAACCGCATTAAGTAAAGCTGATTTTACAATTTTGCTCGATATTTATCCCGCGAGAGAGAAACCTATACACGGCGTCAATTCAAAAAGGCTTGCTGAGTCTATCCCGAACGCAATATACGCCTCAGCGGACTGCGCGGCAGAACTTGCCCTTGCTCATCGATCGGGGACAATTGCTCTTTTAGGTGCAGGCGACGTTGAGATGTTAAGAGAAAAAATTGCATCTTTGGGATCAACTTGAAAAATATCAGCTCTTGTTTAAATAAAAAAACGGCAAAAGCCAAAAGGAGTTTAAAATGGAAAATATATTAGTAAGTGCATGTCTTCTCGGTATTGGATGCCGCTATGATGGAAAGCACAAGGCAGATCCGAAAATTTTGGCACTTAAGGATAAATATAATCTCATACCTGTATGTCCCGAGATATACGGAGGTCTTCCGACACCGAGAGTTCCGTCCGAGCGCATTGGTGATAGAGTTATGATGAAGGATGGACACGACGTTACCGAAAACTATCAAAGAGGTGCATTTGAGGCACTTGAGCTCTGCAGAATTTTCAACATAAAAACCGCCATTCTCAAAGAGAGAAGTCCGTCCTGCGGCAAGGGAATGATATATGACGGAAGCTTTACGTCCACTCTTACGGCTCGCCACGGTGTTACTGCAGAAATGCTTATTCTTAAGGGGATTCGAGTCCTTGGAGAGAGCGAAGTGGATTTGTTGTGATATTATATAAAAAGAAACAATTTTCGCGCGGATATTTTTTTAATATATTTTTTGGAAAACTCTTGTATTTTCTAAAAAAAGGGAGTATAATAGCTTGGCTAAATGAAATTAAGTTTAGCTGAGCTATTTTTACATATTTTTACCGAAAGGAAGTGAGCCGAATGGATGATGCGCGAAGTTGTCAGAATATGATTAAATTACAATATAGCGGCAATATACAGGCTCGCTTTTGTGTGATAGTGTAAGTTCATTCACACGAGCCTATGTCAATGAGATTACCCGAAATACCCGGGTGGAAAGGCGGTAAAATGAAAGACGAAATGTTTGATAAAAGCCTCGCTGACTCGAATGAAGTTGACGAAGAGATAACTTTAGATGTCTTGCGTGAGCTTGATGAAGAAGCAATGCTTCGTGAGATCGAAGAATTTAACGAGCTTAAGGAAGGTCCCGAGACGGGAATCATGCCTGATGAAGATGATAGCTCCGATGAGAAAGACGAAGACGGTGAAATCCCCTACGGAGTCGATTCCGACGGTGAGGTCATACTTCCCGATGAGGATGAAGAGATACTCGACGAGGTAGGCGAAGGTCTGCTTGCTGAGGACGAGATAGACGAGGTTGAGCTTTGGGCGTATAATGAGGATGACTCCGAGGAGTCCGAGCCTCTTGTATCTGCGGACGAAAACGTAGAAGAACCCGAAACGATAACCTCTCTTATCGAGTCGAAGAAATATGCCGAGTTAAAGGAAATGTTAAAGGATATCCCCGCTGTCGATATAGCGGAGATCTTCACAGAGGTTGAGTCAAGATATCATGCAATAATTTTGCGCTTGCTCTCTAAAGAAACTGCGGCTGACGTATTCGTCGAGCTTGACACCGACACACAGATGGCTCTTATCGAGAGCTTCTCAGATCGAGAGCTTGGCGCGATCCTTGAGGAAATGTATCTTGACGATACGGTTGATATAATTGAAGAAATGCCCGCTGCGGTCGTAAAGAGAATTATTAAGTTCTCGAGTGCCGAGGAAAGGGAAATGATAAACCGCTTGCTCCTCTTTGATAAGGATACCGCGGGCGCAATTATGACAACCGAGTACGTACGCCTTGTGCCCGAAATGACGGTGAGCGAAGCACTTTTGCATATCAAGAACGTCGCGATAGATAAGGAAACTATCTACACCTGCTACGTTACGGATAAGAAAAGACATCTTCTCGGCATTGTCACCGCAAAGGATCTGTTGCTCAATGACCGCGACGTCACACTTGAGAGCATAATGGAGGAGAACGTTGTCTTCTCACGCACCTCTGACGATAAAGAGGAGGTTGCACTTCTTTTTGATAGATACGGATTTTTAGCACTTCCCGTTGTTGACAGCGAATGCCGACTTGTCGGTATTGTAACCATCGACGACGCTATGGACGTCATCAGAGAAGAGACCGAGGAGGACTTTGCGAAGATGGCAGGTATGACTCCCACAGAGACTACCTACCTAAAGACCTCCGCCATCGAATTTCTTAAAGCGAGACTCCCGTGGCTTTTACTTTTGATGTTCTCGGCAACCATCTCCACAGCCATCCTTACGATTTTTGAGGATGCGCTCTCTGCCGCACTCGTCCTGTTCGTGCCTATGATAATGGGTACGGGCGGTAACTCCGGCGGTCAGTCCTCTGTAACCGTTATACGTAGCCTCTCACTCGGTGAGCTTGAGTTTAAGGATATTTTCAAGGTAATGTATAAGGAGCTTACAGTAGGAATGTTAGCCGGATTGTCGGTTGGCGTTGCCACCTTCTTGAAGGTTGTTTTTATCGACCGTATGCTTCTTGGCAACCCCGACGTTTCTGTTCTTGTAGCTCTTGCAGTTGCGGTGTCTTTAGCTCTCACGATTGTGTTTGCTAAGCTTATCGGCGCGGCACTCCCCATACTTGCTAAACGACTCGGCTTTGACCCTGCAGTTATGGCATCCCCGTTTATCACGACTCTTGTTGATGCCGCATCGCTCTTAATTTACTTCTTTATCGCTGCAGAAGTCTTTGCTCTCAGAGTGTGAAAAGCGTAATGAAAGTAAAATATAGTTAGCAAATAACAAAAAATAAAATATATTTTTGAAATTCTGAAAGAAGGCGATTTCTTTGACAACCCACATACTTTTAACTTTATCAATAGCTCTGCTTGCCGGTCTTTTACTCTCTCGAGCAGCAAAGCTTGTAGGACTTCCCGCGGTTACCGCATACCTTGTGGCAGGTGTGATCATAGGACCGTTTTTGCTCGGTAGATTTGGTATCGGATTCAACGCGGATAATAATTCTCCCGAGAGATATAAGATACTTTGTGATCTTGCGCTCGGATTTATAGCCTTTGCAATAGGCAACGAGTTCAGACTCTCCCAGCTGAAGAAGATTGGCCGTCAGGCAACTGTAATAGGTATCTTCCAGGCACTTTTCACCTGCATTATCGTTGATATAGCACTTATCTCATTTTCACTTATAGTCGGCGATGACGTCTTCCCGATGTCTGCTGCTATAATTCTTGGAGCAGTGGCTACGGCTACAGCACCTGCAGCTACATTAATGGTTGTAAGGCAGTACAAGGCTAAGGGACCTCTTACCGACTTGCTCTTGCCGATCGTTGCACTTGACGATGCAGTTGGCCTTGTAGTTTTTGCAATCTCCTTCGGTGTCGCAAAGTCTATTGACACCGGTGTTGTAGATATTGTTTCTATGGTGGTTAATCCCATTCTCGAGGTTATCCTTTCGATAGCTCTCGGTGCGGCAATGGGTGGACTGTTCACACTCTGCGAAAGGTATTTCCACTCTAACTCAAAGCGTATGGCGGTATCTGTTGCCTTCGTTATGGCGACCGTAGCAATCTCGGGCATTAAGCTCTCTCTCGGTCCGGTACATATCGCGTTCTCCTCACTCCTCTCTTGTATGATGCTCGGTACTTTGTTCTGTAACATCTGTGACTTCTCTGAGGATCTTATGAACAGGGCGGATAAGTGGACCGCACCTCTTTTGGTATTGTTCTTCGTTATCAGCGGTGCAGAGCTTGACCTCTCTGTATTCACTAACGGAATATTTGTTCTTATCGGTGTAATATATATTATATTTAGAAGTATAGGTAAATACTTCGGCGCAGGCATCAGCGCAAAGATGACCGATTGCGATTCTAACACGGTGAAATATCTTGGCATCACCCTCCTTCCGCAGGCCGGTGTTGCACTCGGTATGGCAAGTCAAGCTCTTTCATTCGGTGCATCTACAGGAAAGCTTGTGCAGTCGATAACCCTCTTTGCCGTTCTCATCTATGAGATCTTCGGCCCGTTCCTTACCAAGATAGCTCTCACAAAGGCAGGCGACATCAAGCCCGAAGGCAGAGTAAGCCGCCGTGACGAGCACGCCGAGAAGATGAAGCAGGCAGAGGCTGCGGCAGAGTAAATGCAGAATGCAAAATGAAAATTAAGGTAGGAACGGGGCACAAACCGTAGGGACAGGTTGGCAAGGCAGAGCCTTGCAATTAAATCCGTCATAGACGGATGAAATCCAATAAATCGGATGAAATCTCTGCGAGATGAAATCTGCTGCGGCAG
>JAZRAE010000003.1:0-1520 GCA_045634385.1 Eubacteriales bacterium
ATGATTTCTGAAGTTGGAGATATTTCGACGCAAGAGACGCTCGTAGCTCCCGCTCTCGGAGATCAGCAGATTTATTACCTTTACATCATGCTGTATCCTAACCTCGACAACTACGATCAGCTTGCAATGCTTATGCTCGACCATATGCCCTTCCAGATCGCGTTTGGTCTCAAACTCTACGTAGCTGTTCGTCCCAATACTTAAGCAAGGAGGATACATATATTATGATGAAGAAACTTAAACTCACAACTATAATCTTCGCCATTTGTTGCGTATCTTTCCTCGCGTTCCTTGCTTTTAACCCCTCGCACGCGTATTTCCAGATTTTCACAGATCCCGTAGGAATAAACACCGCAAAGGTCGACCTTTTGTTTGATAAATTCACTCCCAACCAAGAGGTCGAGGGCGACAGCACCACAAGGGGCAAATATACTTACGGTAGCTTCAGCGGAAATATTTATACCGATGCGTGGGGAACCATCAAGAACCCCTACGTTATGACGGGTAAGAACCACGTAAATAACCTTTTCATTCTTCAGAAGTCCGGATACTTCGAAAAGAAGGTAGATGAAAACAATAAGCCCCGTCAGTCTTACTTCGTAGTCTCCAACAAAGACGGCACACCTATAGTTATTGACTGCGGCGGAATGAACATTAACCCCATTGGTACTCCCGCAAAGCCCTTTACCGGAAATATTCAGGGCGCACCGCTCACCGGTGACGCCACTTACACCGCCGGTGCAGGCACTTCCGCTACGCCCTACACAGTTACTCAATCTACCATCGCAAACCTCAACGTTATAGCAAGTGAAAATACCCCCGACATCGGATTCTTTGGATATCTCGGTTTTGAGGGTGATTTAACCATAACAACCACCAAAACACCTGACGGACTTGATAAAGACGGAAATGCCGTGTATAAATACGTAGAGTCTGCTACAATGGACGGTTTTGCGGCTTCGGTCAGCAACCTTCTTTTTGCGGACGTTACCATCAAAACGAAGCAAACAGTCGGAGAGAACTGGTGGAGCTCTGCAGGAACTCGCACGGTTACAAGAATAACCGTTGACGAGAAAGGAAATGCATCAACGCCCGTTACCGCCGAGGAAAATATCGATGCCTCTCACGGTGACTGCGCAGAAACACACCACATCGGAATAGTTTCCGGGCACTCGGAATTTGCAACGCTCAAGGATATCAGCGTTTATTACTCCGAAGATGTTATGGCGTTCGATCTTCCATCAGACCAAAACAAAAACACGAGCTTCTATTCTATCTCGGGAATTCTTGGAACGCTCAAGTTTGTAAACCCCACACTCGATAGTGAAACAGGTCTTTTAACAAGCGCAGACTCTGTCAGCGACCCCGATCTTGAAATCACCGGCGGTGGCGGTAACAAATCCGGTACTATGACCGGTTATATGCTTGCGAAGAATATCTTTGATGCATATGATTCAAAAATTGCAGCCGCAGACAAGCAGGAAGCTTACGATACTGTCTTGATGACGGATGTCTTCACC
>JAZRAE010000004.1:0-26968 GCA_045634385.1 Eubacteriales bacterium
AGAGCACAAGGAAATGAAGATCCCCGAACCCTTGACACTTACAAAAGCAACCGTTAAGGGTATGCTCGAAAAGTGCGGAGTCGAGGAAAAAGCGATTGAATCGATCGGTGAAAAAATGGACGAGAGCTACGGCAAAAATGCAGAACTGACTCCCAAAAACATCGTCACTACATCCCGTCTTGAGGTAGTCCTTCCCGATATAAAGATATCGGTTAAGAAAGGCAAAGAGGATATGATCTCAACCCAGGTAATTAACGGAAAGAAATACGTGCTTATTGATGCCACCGAGGGCGTAGAGGTAAACGGTGTGCCTGTGAAAATCGACGGCTAATCCGTCGGTTTTCAACTATATCAACATTTTTTACTTATTTCAATAGCAAAGGCGTGACTTCTTCTCGGAAATCACGCCTTTATCATATCTTTATTTACTTAATTAAATCTTCAACACCAACTTCAAAGATATCTGCAAGTGCTTTAAGCTCTATATCCGTGACAAATCTTTTGCCACACTCAATTCTCTGTATGGCATTTTTATCTACGTCTATACCTATTAACTGCAATCTATCCGCAAGTGCTCTTTGCGAAAGCTTGGTCGGGTAATTCAGACGCAATTCCTTAACTCTTTCTCCACAAAGATTATTCTTTCCGTCGTTCTTATTCTTAAACATTATGCACCTCAATTTGACATTCAGTGATTGACAATTTGATTATACTGTGTTAGAATGTATTTAATGACATTCACTAAATGTCAAACATATTTTTTTGCTACGTTGAGGTTTATATGAGCAATAGAATCGGAATTGTAAAAGAAATAGACAAGCTTGGAAGAATAGTTATCCCAAAGGAGTTCAGAGAGCGTGTAGGAATCGATAAAGAGGTGGAGATCATCGTGACGGACAAGGGTGTTCTTCTACGCAATCCCGAATACGTGCTCGTAAAAAAAGACGAGTTACCAAAAGAAACGTGATGATTAAAAAACGATAAAAATTCGGTAAGCAAATACAAAAAATACGGTAGAATCGAGGAACAAATCGTAGGGACAGGCGGGCTCGCCTGTGGGCTCGGTCTCCTCGGGGTCTGAGAGTCATTTAGACTCTCATTCAACACCCTCGGTTTCGCTACGCTACCTCGACTGTCCGAGAAAGGTTATACCTATAACTATGCTTTTTTGAGGCGTATATTGTGCCATAAACATTGCTATGCATTACGCATTGCTCTTTACGGACAGTCGAGACGCCTGTCCCTACGGTTTATGCGGTTTATTGCCTATTTCCACAAGATAACATTTTCCCTATAAAACGTCAAAGGACTGCTCCGAAAAGCAGTCCTTTTTGTTATGAATTTTATAAATGCTAAATGTGTTTATTCGTTATGGATTTATGAACGCCGGATGCATTTACTTATGATACTTTCTGCACTTTACGTAAGTATCATACGCCTCGTCGGTGACGCCCTTGTTTTGGATAATGGATGCGTAGAACTTACCGCTATCGTTGACGGTGCGACGCTGAGTCTCGTAATCAACTTTGACAAGGCCGAAGCGGGCAGACTCGCCCTCACGCCACTCGAAGTTATCCATAAAGCTCCAGTGGTAATATCTCTCGATGGGATTCTCGGTCTCGGAGATAAGCTTCAGCTGATCGTATACGAAGAGGGGGCGGAAGGAATCGTTGTTATCGCAGGTGCCGTTTTCTGTGACAAATACGGGCGCGTGGTACTTACTGTCAAGCTTATTTGCAAGCTCGATGAGTCCCTCGTGATATATCTCCCAGCCAAGATCATTTATATCACTTCCCTCTCGTACACCGTCACCTATACTGTCGAGGCAGCTGCGTGTATAATAGTTTATTCCGATAAAGTCATAGTACTTTCCGGACTTTACTCCCTTGCGCCAAATAACAGGAAACTTACATCTGCCCGTCATCATTGCATCCGTGACTGCGCCTTGGAAGAGCCATTCGGTGATCTTCGCACAGAATCTATGCCACAAATTGCTCTTATCCTTCGGCTCAAAGACACGCAGATGGTTAGCAAAGCTTACACGGGTTACGTCTTTTCCCATTTCACGACGTTTTCTGTGTATCATCTCGTAAGCTTTAATATGACAAGCTGTCATATTGGAAAAAGCATTAATCACAGCGGCAAATGACTTCTTCTCCGGCGGCCACTCGCCAAAGAAAAGACTTTTAGTAACGTAGACGTTAGGCTCGTTAATTGTGATGTAATCCTCGACGAGATCACCGAGTGCATCTATCACTCTCTCGGCAAACGCCATAAATATCTCAATAGACTTCTTATTGGTAAAGCCACCCATATCCTCAAACCACAAAGGATTTGTGAAATGGTGGAGAGTGAGCATCGGGCGTATGCCCTTTGAGATCATATACTCGATCTCTTCACGGTAGTGGGATAGAACCTCGGGATCAAACGCTCCTTGGACAGGCTCTATCCTCGACCACTCGATGCCAAATCGGTATATCTCGATACCAATATCCGCCATAAGATCAATGTCCTCGCGAAAGCGGTTGTAGTGATCGCACGCGCGGGTAGGCGAAGTCTTGTCATACACCTTACCTTCTTTGGCAAATCGCGCCCAATTGTTATTCTCATCACCACCCTCGATCTGTGTCGCAGCGGTTGCGGTGCCAAGAAGAAGCCCCTTCTTAAGACTGAACTTCATATACTTCAACCTCGAGCTCCGGCTCACTCTCTTCCGAGTCGGAGGAGGATATGCCGTTTCTTTCTTCAAGATCCTTTACGATCTTGTCATACATTTTCTCATCTATCTTAAACTTCTTAATATAGATGATGAATCCTGCAACGATACAAATAAGCGGGAATATCATCATCGCAAGCTTCATGATCCAAATAGCAGAATCGGGAGTAGAATTGATAAGAGCGTTTACCTCGGCATCGGTGGTGGCGTTGGCAACCTTCTCGGAAATATCGTTGATTCCGGAGATAATAAGAGTAAATCCGAGCACACCGCTGGCGATAGCACCGCCGACTTGGTTTACAAAGGGTTGAACTGCGAAGCTGACCGACTCGTTTCTCTTGCCAAGCTTCCATTCACCATACTCAACAGCATCTGCAAGGAACAGAAGTGTAAGAAGCTGGATAAACGCTTGTGCAAAGAAGAGAACAAGTCCTGCAATTACAACGAGTGCAAGTTTCTCAAAGGAGAGGAAGAATACAAGATATGCAACAACGACTGCGATGGTCGATCCAATGTAAAGTTGCTTTCTTGTGAACTTCTTTCTGAAGAGGGGGAATACCGACAATGCGGTAAGCTGTGCAACGGCAAGAACCGCTGCAAATACCATATACATACCCTCATTCTTATATGCATACTTGAAGTAGTGAATACCGAATGAAGTAGTGGTACAGTAACCGATCATAAAGAGTGCCATTGCAATAGCGGCAACCATAAGCTGATCGTTCTTCAAAAGCACGGAGAACATCTCCTTAAGAGAGGTATGATCACCCTTACCAAGCAGACGTCTGTCCTCTTTTACACCAAAGAGTGTGAAGAGCTGGAAGCCCCACATAAGAAGCACTACTATAATAGCGAAGATGAAGTAAGCATCTCTCTTATCCTCTATACCAAAGCCCTTGAAGATATCGGGAACCATAGTGTAAAGAAGAACTACCGCAAACATACCAACGTTTGCACAGATACGCGCAATGGCACCGATTCCCTCTCTCTGCTTGGGATCCTTAGTGATGGCGGGCATAAGCGACCAATACGAAAGATCGTTGACAGTGAAGAACACCGAGAAGAAGAAATAAACTATTGCGAAGAAGGTAATATATTCTCCCGGGCGCATATCGGCATTATGGAATAACAATATAACAAGCACGCCTGATTCAATCATACCTAAAAGAATCCATGGCTTAAATTTACCCCATTTAGTGTTAGTATTGTCAACAATTATTCCCATAAACGGGTCATTAACAGAGTCAAATATTCTAAATATCAAAAGAAGTGTGGTTACAATTCCAAGGTGAAAATTACTAAGACCTACCACCTCGGTAAGATGCGCCATTAGGTACATAGACACGAGCGAATACATAGCGTCTCTGCCGACAGTACCAAGTCCAAAACAATATTTGTTACGTCTTTCCTGCTTTGTCATTTTTGTTTCTCCTTCAATTATTCTCAATCAAAACATATTCGTATGGTCTGAGTTTCTTTGTCTCTGCATCGTAGTTACAGATAACGCGCTTGCCCTTTATATTCATCGGATAGGATACCGCTTTATCCTTAAAGTTGCAGATGACGGTCAGCTTCTTTCCGTCAAGCTCTCGCTCGAATACATATACCCACTTGCCGCGGTAAAGCTCCTTGAAGCTGCCCTCCTTCATAACCTCGCTTGACTTCTTATAGGCGTTCATCTTCTTGAAGAAGGCTATAATACCATTCTTATCCGCAAGGTCGGTCTTGACGTTAACCTCTTTACAGTTGGGATGAAGCTTTAGCCAGGGAGTGCCGGTCGTAAATCCTGCGTGTCTGTTGGTGTTCCATTGCATCGGCGTTCTCGCGTTATCGCGAGAGGTTGTCTTGATAAGCTTCCATCTGAATGGATTGATGATACCAAGTTTCTTCGCCATCTTGTCAACATTGTGACTCTCGATATCCATTATCTCATCAAGGCTGTCAAAAGCACCGTTGGTCATACCGATCTCTTGCCCTTGATATAAGTAGGTTGTACCGCGCAAAGAGAACAGAAGTCCGAGAAGCATCTTTGAACCGATAGCACGGAATTCTCCGCCCTTTGTGAATCTGGTAACCGATCTTGGCTGATCGTGGTTCTCAAAGTAGCAGGAATTCCAAGGAAGTCCCTCCTGCCATTTGGTTAGCACACGCATCAGCTTCTTGGGTTTAAACTTAGTCTTAAACCACTTGACACCGATCTGATCGCACTCCATATGCTCAAAGGCGAACACCATATCAAGCTCTCCCCTCTCGGGAAGTGTGAGATCAGCCGCATCCTTGAGATCAACCATAACCGTCTCACCTACGGTGAGTGTTTCGTAATTATTAAGGACGTCGCGGCGAAGCGCAGCAAGTATGTTGTGACAGCCCTCGGTGGAGAGGTAATGCTCCTTGCCGGTCAGGGCAAGCGACTTCTTTCCGTCAGCAAAGGACTGCTTGAAAATGACGTTAATAACGTCACAGCGGAAGCCTGCAACGCCCTTATCAAGCCAGAAGCGCATTATATCTACAATCTCGCGGTAAACCTCTGGGTTATACCAGTTAAGATCCGGCTGTTTCTTGGAAAATAGGTGGAGATAGTATTCCTCATTCTTTGGGTCACCAAATGGCTCCCAAGGGCATTCGGCAAAGAAGTTACCCCAGTTATTGGGCAATTTTCCGTCCTTTCCCTTCTTTATAACGTAATAATCCCTGTATTTTTCCTCGCCGGCAAGAGCTTTTTCAAACCACTCGTGCTCGTCTGAGGTGTGGTTGATAACGAGGTCCATTATAATGGAAATTCCTCTCGCCTTTGCCTCTGAAAGAAGAAGGTCGAAATCATCCATAGTGCCAAACTCTGGCTGAATTGCCTTGTAATCAGAGATATCATATCCGTTATCGTCATTCGGACTTTTGTATACGGGTGAAAGCCAGATAACGTCAACACCGAGCGAAGCTATATAATCAAGCTTTGATATAATTCCCTTTATATCGCCCACGCCGTCACCGTCAGAATCACAGAACGAGCGAGGATAAATCTGGTACACTGTTGAGTGCTTATATTTTGTTATCATATATCCTCCAAAATAGTTGTAAATTACATTATAACACACAAGCGCGCGTTTGTCAACTTTTTTAGCGGGTGCGCGCGCAAAGCGTATTAATATACAAAATGTACGTTTACAAGCTTTCTTTTTTCTGCTCTTTTACCTATTTACAAAGCAAACAAAAAGGCTTATAATTATATTAGCGCATACTAAAAAAATAAAAAAGGAAGGTACAAAAAAATGAAGCAAATCAAAATCATTCTGCTTTTGATTCTCGCTCTCTCAATTGTCCTCGGCTCTTTCACCTCGTGTGATATAATCGAGGATAAGCTTGGCATCGATCTTGACAGCATTCTCGGCGGCGATGATAACAACATCGATGAAACCCCCGGCAATGACGATAATATCGGCGAAAAGCCAGGCGAGGATAACAACACACCCGACGAGGATGACAACACCGAGGAAAAGCCCGATCCCGAAACTTGCGGTCACTACGTTACCACTTTTGAAGGTAAAGTAAACGCAACATGTAACAAGGAAGGCTACACCGGTGACAAAGTATGCTTTAAATGCGGCACGGTTGTTGTTAAAGGCGAAATAATTCCCACGACCGATCACAGCTACAAGAACGGTGAGTGCACCGTTTGCGGTGAAAAGCAGGTATCCGATAACGATGCGGTTATCGAGGCTTGGAAGGCTCAGTACAATACCATCACCATCGCAGAGGCTCTCACTCTTTGCGAACAGTTTGTAGATTCTCCCTCAACCGACAGATACTACATTATCGCAACCGTTAAGTCGGTAGACAACGCATCATACGGTCAGCTCACCATCGAGGACGAGACCGGCGAGATCATGGTATACGGCACCTACAGCTCGGACGGCTCTCTTAAGTACAGCCAGATGGACGTACAGCTCAAGGCAGGCGACCTTATTCTTATTCACGGTACTCTCCAGAACTATAAAGGCAACACCAAAGAAGTACAGAATGCACGCCTTATCGACCATCAGGCAGGTGTAGTCGTTCCCCCCTCGATCGCACCCGGCTCGACCATCACTATTGCAGAGGCTCTCGCACTTGCAGGCTCTACCGGTGCAAACGACCGTTTCTACATTACCGCTACGGTAAAGACCGTTACCAAGGCAATATACGGCGCAATGGTACTCGTTGACGAAAACGGTGATGAGATCTCTGTTTACGGTTCTTCAAACGCAGACGGAACCGTAGGCTATGCTGATATGGAAGACAAACCCTACAAGGGTGACACAGTTACCGTGTATGCTACTCTTCAGGACTACAACGGATCCAAGGAGATCAAGAGCGCATGGATCATTGAGTTTACCCACAATGAGATAAACGAAGACGATTACACGGATATGAGCATTGCGGATGCCCGTGATGCGGCAAAAGGAACACTCGTTAAGGTAGACGGCGTTGTTGCCGCTATCACATACGCTAACGGCTACATTCCCTCAGGCTTCTATCTCGTAGATAACACCGGCTCGGTTTATGTATACGACAGAGATGCTGCAGGCAGAGTAGCAGTTGGTAACACCGTTACAGTAGCAGGCACAAAGGACCTTTGGATACTTGAAACAGAGATCAACAGTGCATCAAGCTTCGGATATAATGGATGCAATCAGATCGCAAACGCTCACTTGCTTGCAAATGACGAGGGCAAGAGCGACTTTGACAAGAGCTGGATCACAGAATCCACCGTTAAGGAAATCATAGATACCCCCTTCACCGAGGATATCACTACAACCATCTTCAAGGTTACAGCACTCGTTAAGAAGGTTCCCGGCTCAGGCTTTGTTAACTACTACATTGACGATATTGACGGCGTGACAGGTTCTTACGTTTATACTCAGTGCAATGGCGGCGACTTCGAGTGGCTCGATGCATTCGACGGCAAGATCTGCACAGTATATCTCTCTGTAATCAACGCTAAATCCTCAGCCGCAGGCTGTATATGGAGATTCTTCCCTGTTGAGGTAGTTTACGAAAACTACGTATTCGACACAGCAGATACTCCTAAGTTCGTTGTTGATTACTACGGCACTCCTTCCTTTGAAAGCTCTTATATGCCGGGCGCAAAGGTTGAGCTTAACACTCTCGTATCCTCCGAGCTTCTCGGCTTTGAGGGTGCAACTCTCTCCTACTCCGTATCCGACACAGCAGTTGCAACGATCCTTACAGAAGATGGCAAGACCTACTTCGAAAGCATTGCTGCAGGTAATGTTGTTGTTACCGTAACAGGCGAATATAACGGCAAAACATATGCGGAAGAAATAACCATTACCGTTAAAGAAACCGTTACATACGACAGTATGAGCGCAGGAGAAGCTGCAAAGGTTGAAAATGGTACCGAGGTTATCGTTCAGGGTATCGTCGGCAGCGGTATCGCTAACCAGAAGGGCGCGTTCTACCTCATCACCGCTGACGGTTCTATTCCCGTACGCGGCACAAACGACATAATGAAGGGCCTTTCATTCGGTGACGAGGTTATCGTTAAGGGTACAAAAACCATCACCAAGGACGGCGGCGGACAGATCGTAATTGATAACGCAGTGATCCTCGCTAACTACTACGGCGCGCACAGCTACTCAACCGACTCCTTCATCAAGGACAAGACCATTGAGGATATTAACGCTCTTGCAGATACTCCCGAGGCAACCGTTTTGGTTTACGTGCTCACCGCAAATATCACCAAGAGTGTCACCCCCTACTCCACTAACTACTACGTAGACGGATTCCTTCTCTACTCGGGTGGCGGCGGACAGTACGCTTGGCTCGAAGAATACTTCAAGGACGGTGAGACCTCCGCAACCGTTACCATCGACCTTGCTATCTGCGACTGGAACGCAAAGGGACTCAAGGGATGTGTTATCGCCGTTTATAACGAGGATGGCACTAAGACCTTCAACCCCTACAGTTTTGAAGGCTAATTTACATTAATCGATTTTAATTAATGTAAAATTTTGCTAACTAATATTTGCAAATACTAACTTTAAAGGCGGTCTCGAATGAGGCCGCCTGTTTTTTTATTATCACTTTTTCAATCTTTTACCTTAGATGATTATCCGAGGGGATATCGTTTTTTAGACTGTGCTATTGATTTTTATTGTCAGATATGATACAATGATCTAAAAGAATTAAATACGGAGAAAATGTATGTACAGTCTTTTGTTAGCTATAATCTATCTTGCATTTGTCGGACTCGGATTACCGGATTCATTACTCGGCTCGGCATGGCCGATCATGCACGCCGAGCTTGGAGTTTCATTGTCATATGCGGGCATATTATCTATGATAGTTTCCGGCGGCACAATAGTTTCAAGCCTTTTGTCTGATACTGTAACACGTAAGTTCGGCACAAAATACGTAACGCTTTTCAGCACCTGTCTTTCAGCACTGGCTATATTTGGATTTTCTGTCGCTTCCGAGTTTTGGATGTTATGCCTTCTCGCAATTCCATACGGCCTTGCAGCAGGTTCTATTGATGCGGCACTCAACAATTACGTCGCACTTCACTATTCTTCAAAACATATGAACTGGCTGCATAGCTTTTGGGGGCTCGGCACAATAATCAGTCCTTATATTATGAGTGCGGCGCTCACATTCTCCTCGTGGGAGTGGGGATACAGAACAGTTTCATTTATACAGATCGGCATTTCAGCAATACTTCTCGTTTCACTTGCACTATGGCGTGTGAATAAAGACAAAGAGGATACCGCTCTTGATAACAGAGATGAACCCATCGGTATATTGGGAGCTGTAAAGCTTCGCGGTGTTCCCTATCTGCTCGTCGGCTTCTTCTGTTACTGCGCCGCCGAGGCAACTGCTCTTTTATGGAGCGGTACATACTTCTCACAAGTATCTGCACTTAACGAAAAAACGGCAGCCGCCCTTGCTTCAATGCTCTGTATAGGTATAACGCTCGGCAGATTTGTCTCGGGATTTGTTGCTAATAAAGTTTCGGATATCGGTATGATCAGGATTGGTACGGGAATAAGTTTTATAGGTATACTGCTTATAGCCCTTACTCCTCTTTCGACATTTCTTGCTATTTTCGGTTTTGTACTTCTCGGACTCGGCTTTGCGCCCGTATATCCGTCCTTAATTCACTACACGCCCCATAGCTTCGGTGAGAAAAACTCACAAAGCATCATAGGACTGGAGATGGCAAGCGCATACATCGGTTCCACGCTTATGCCACCCGTTTTCGGTCTTTTTGCCGAGAAAATCTCGATGAAGCTATTGCCCTTCTTTATGCTTGTTTTTGTAATTCTGATGATAATAATGATAGAAAAATTACATCTGGAGGTGCAGAAATCCAAAGGTGTAAAATAGAAGGCGAGAACAAATATTAACAAATTAATAATTTTTAATAATTTGCGTTTTTTCCCTTGACTTTGCGGGCGGTTAGTGATAGAATGTTTACCGTTAACATTATTTTAACATATTATTTTGAGGTATTCTAATGAAAGCTTTTATTAACAAGGTTAAGGCGAAAAAGGACGTCATCCTTAAGTTCCTTGCTCTTGTAGCCATTATAGCAGTTATCTCAGTGATTACACTATTAGTGCTACTTGCGACAAATGTCCTTTATTTTGATGACGGACTTGTCTTTGATACACATATTTTTGATGCCTTTAGAGGCAAATGGTACGGATTTATCGTTTTTATTATCATTCAGACCGTGCTAAGTATACTTCTGTGTGTTATTCCGGGCATTGCGGCGGCACTTGTAATGCTCAGCACTGTGCTTTATCCTGATCCATTATCAGCATTTCTGCTCTCGTACTCCAGCGTTATCATTTCCAGCGCAACGCTCTACGTAATCGGACGTTTCGGCGGCTATAAGATTTGTGAGAATATACTTGGTAAAGATGACTGCGAAAAGTCGCTTAATCTTCTGCGCACAAGAGGAACAGTATACTTCCCTCTTATGATGCTATTCCCGATATTCCCCGACGATGCACTCGTCATGATTGCAGGTACGACAAGGATGAAGCTCTCCTGGTTCATCCCATCAATCGTACTGTGCAGAGGTATCGGTGCGGCAACCATCATCTTCGGTATGTCGATCGTTCCCTTTGACAAATTTACTTCCACATTTGATTGGATCATTTTGATCACGATCTGTTTCTTCTGGATCCAACAGCTCTTCAAAGTTGCAAGCCGAGTCGATCGTTACTTCGAAAACAAAAAGAAAAGCGAGGACGAGGGCGGCAAAGGAGTATATACTCCGCTGATAAAAAATCATATCAAGCTGTATTTTAATATCGGTGCGATTCTCGTCAGCTTTATCTTCCCCATAATCTATCTTGGCAAGAATATCGATATATATCAATGGATGATTCTTGCTACGGTATGCTTCCTTTGGATAAAGGATGTATTGATGGCAATTGCCGATCTCATCATTTATATTAGAAATAAGAGAGACAGTCTTGAGGGTGTGATCAACAACGTTATGCCCCAAAAGGACGATTCGGTAAACACCTTCCACACTATCGTAACCATTCTTATTTGTATCGGTATTGCTATAATCCACATCAACATTTTCGGTTCTGTTATTAATCTTCTCGTTTTGGTTTCCATATCCTTCTTCTGGCTCAAGGAAACCTTCAAGCTTGCTAACAAGATAGACCACTATATCGCAAAGAGAAGAAACACAAGCGATTCTAAGGTGCAGGGTGCGACCGAGCAGACTCTCGAGGAGTCTATGAATATTGAATAATCAAACAGAGTACGTTTATTACGCACTCTGAAGTAATAGGCCGATTTATTTCGGTGTAACAAAAAACGAAAGACGTGAAATATCACACTTCTTTCGCAAATAATAGTCTGTTTAGGGGGCTGAGTCATTAAGAATTCGGTCAAAGTAAGACTTTTTAGTGTAAAAATATGCAAAAGACGACCAAAATCTTAATGCGAAGCACCTTGGGGGCTTGCTTAATTTAGGACGGAAATCGGTGGCTGACGAGTGAGAGGCGTACAAATATACGTCGAGCGAGGAAACGCCGATAGAAAAAGAGTATAGGGCTGAAAATCCTCGTGATTTTCAGCCCTTATTTAATGAAATATGCTTAATGGAGCTACTCATTCAAGATTCTGCCACTCTTTTTCGGTTACGCCTAAATGAAGCAGCCCTTTTTTCTATCGCCGTTTGCTTAAAGTCAATAGGCTATAATGCATTGTGCCAAGAGCGGTAATTTATTCACAATTCTGCTGTTCTTTTTCGGCTACACTCAAATTAAGGTGCTCTTCATTCTGATCATTTGCTTCTTCTGTTTGCAGATTCTTGTTTTCTTGCAGTTTGAGTCTATACATAAATACGAAAAGACATGTCAGCGATGCTAATGCAATACAAATATTGCTTATACCCATAGACAGACCGGTTGCCTCAGCACCAATTTCCTTATGGAAAGTCTGCAGATACCAAAGTATGGGAATTCTAAAAACGAATACTCTGCTAATATTAAGGATCATAGTCATCTTTGTTTTACCGTATCCATAAAGCACACCTAAAACCGCAGAGTTAATTGACAGCGCCAATATTGACAGCGAGTCAAATCTATGTATGGACTTGATAAGTTCGAGGAACAATTCTGCATTCTCTGCCTGCCGATTTTGGTTATATAGATTGATGATGCTATCCTGGAGCAAAAAACGTATCAGTATGTATCCTATAATGCCAAGACCGCAAGCCATTAGGAAGGAATAGTTAAAGGTTTTGAGAGCGCGTTTTTGATTTCCTGCACCAAGGTTTTGACTAATGATAGTTGAGGTTCCCTCTTCAAATGAATTGATAGGTGTGGTGGCAAGTCCGTTCATATTGTTAGATACGCCAAGTGCACCCACAACCAACGGTCCGTATTCCTTACACATACTGTTCACACTAACCTTGCCAAAGGAGAAAATAAATTTGCCAAGGAAGATAGGGAAAGACATAGATACTATGCTTTTACAAATTTTAGCATTTAGCTTGAACTCATTGAATCTGATGGCAAGCACGTTGTTACGCTCCATCATCATAAGAAGCAATATAACAAACATCACCATCTGACCTATCATAGTAGCTACCGCAACCCACATTATATCCCTCTTGCCAATGACCCAGATAAAAAGAAGGGAGAGCGACAGCTTAATTATCATAGTCAAGATATTAAGCCAAAACATTGCCTTGGTATTGCCCTTTGCCTTTTGCATAGCGATGAACACGCTATTATAAAACACAAAGGCAAGTGTTAATATTTGCACTATAAAATAGCTTGTTCCAATGGCTATAAGCTCATCGGATATACCGGAAATACGCATAATTGGCACAGCAAGAGGCAGACAAATACCAAGAAGAAGCGCAACAATAACGGTCGAGAGCGAAATCAACTGATTAGAATGATAACGCGCATCATCCATATCTCCTGCACCAAAAAGTCTCGCTACAATTATTCCGCCACCGGCGGCAACTCCGGCGCCAAGTGATGAAAGAAGATGCTGAATCTGAGATAAAGCAGCAACAGCACTGACACTTGTAGGGTCGATTTTGGCAACTACGACAGCATCTATTACGGAATAAAATGAATTAAATAAATTGTATAAGAAAATTGGTGCACAGATACTTATAATAGCATGAATGAGGTTGCCGTTAAGTATTTTGTCCCTTCTCTTCAGATCCTTTTCATTAATCATAAAATCCTCCGTATTTTTTGCCGTCATATGCTTTGCATATTTAGTTTTTTAAAAAAGTTCAGCGGATACGTTGTAGCGTATATCTTCGAATTTTGCAAGAAACTTTTTAAATTTGAGAAGATATAATTTCTAACAGTATCGCAATTCCCTAATCATATTTTTCGCCATATTGATTAGTTCAACTGCCAAAACAACACTTTTTCCGGCATGTTTTTTGAACAACTCAAAGTCCTTTTCCACCCGAAACCTTGATAAGCTGTCCTGTAATCATTCTCGCCTGTTCACCGGAAAGGAACAAAATGGTTTCGGCAATATCCTTAGGTTCGATGAGCTTGCCCATTGGAATAAGCGGAACAACAACCTTTTCAAATTCCTCATCGATCCAGCCTGTCTGTGTCGGACCGGGTGCTACACAGTTGACAGTTATACCATACTGTGCAACTTCAAGTGCAATACTGCGAGTGAGTGCCTCAAGTGTAGCCTTGCTCGCACCGTATGTAATTTGTCCTGCAAACACCTGCGCAGCATCGGTTGAAATGTTAATAATTCTACCAAAATTGCCGCGATGCTTGACAAATTCGCGCATCATCAAAATGCTGCCTCGCACGTTGACCGCAAATGTGTCGTCAATGACGTTTTGAGTAATCTTTTCAATGGTATCAAAGCCGTTTTCGTCATCAGTTGCAGCATTGTTGACAAGAATATCCACCTTGCCATATTTGGCAATTGCGGCTGAATATATTTCTTTTACACAATCCTCGTTTGAAATGTCACTCTCGATGATAAGGTAATCGGCATTTATTTCCTTAAGCTTTGCTTCAACGGCAGAAGCATCGCCTGCATTTGCACCATAGTATCTGTCCACACCGTGTCTGTCTGTTTTGCATTCATCAAAAGGTCGATCCACCTTTTTATATACCAAAACCACCTTGACACCCTCATGCGCGAAAGACAGCGCGGTCGTTGCGCCTATTCCCCACGGGTTATTAGCTCCCGTAATGATGGCTACTTTGTTTTTTAATCCGTAATCAACCATTTTATTTTTCCTTATCCCACTTTAATAATCTTTGCAAACTTATTAATACTACAGTAATGGTGAGCTTTTTGACTGCGCACTTACAGTCCTCATACATTTTTTACCTTATCAAAAGACAAACGCAAACCAGGATCGCGAAGAATAAGAAGTTGAAGGCGGTGAACTTAAGAATATATCTTGCTGTATGTCCGGGCTGATCCTTGGAATACTCCTTAAAAGTAATAAGGCTGGCAAGTGATGCGATAAGTGTACCAACTCCGCCTATGTTGACACCGAGCAAAAGCTCGCGATAGTTATCGGTAAACTGTGAAAGAAGAATTGCCGAGGGAACGTTGCTTATCACCTGGCAGGAAAGAGCCGAGAAGATGAGCGTGTTCATCTTTAGAAGCTGTGAGAAAAAGTTGCGGACAAGTTCGATCCTCGCCATATTACCCGAGAAGATAAAGAAGAACGCGAAGGTCAGAAGAAGTCCGTAATCAACCTGCTTCAATGCTTCTCTGTCGAGGAAAAGAAGCGACACGGGTATGACTATAAGACCTACTACAAACGGAATTGTACGGAAAACTATAAGAATTGAAAGTGTGAAAAGCGCAAGATAAGTTATAACTCGCGGTATCGGAAGTTCTGCCGCCTTTTCCTGTATTTCAAGAGGCTCCGACTTAACAAAAATCACACAAAGTAAGGTGATAAGAGAAATTGCCACAATGAACGGTGGGAACATGATCTTGACAAACTCGCCATCGGGAATACCGAACTTTGTGTAAAGGTAGAGGTTCTGCGGATTGCCAAACGGGGTGAGCATACCGCCGAGGTTGGCAGCAATATTCTGCATTATGTAGGTGAACGCCATATACTTTTCTTTGCCCGTGGTGTGCAGAACGAAGTATCCGAGCGGTAAAAACGTCAGAAGCGCCATATCGTTTGCAATCAACATCGAGCCAATGAAGGTGATGTATACAAGAGCGAGTATACACAACTTGGTGTTCTTGAATTTTCTGATTATCGCTTTTGCCAGCGTGTAGAAGAAGCGGATATTGCGAAGCGCACACACAACCGCGAGCACACAGAAAAGACAGGTCAAGGTCTTAAAATCGAAGTAAGTGAGATATTCCCTGTCGGGCGGTATAATAAATGATGTGATGATTGCCGCAAGTGCCGCAATAAGCACTACTGCGTTGGTCTTGATAAAACCAAGCACTTTTGTGCGGTCAAATCCTTTGAAAAAATCTACAATTTTCGTTTTCATAACAATCCTGTAAATCAGCCGGTCAGTCTAAAAAAAACATTTCAGGTCGAAAAGGGCTGACTGTATTCTTTAAAATAAAAATGTACGAGGTTCAAATCTGCCTTTTATACAGACTAAAGCCTCGTACATTATATCACTTTTTCAAGATTTTGCAAGAGTTTTTTAAAAATCTTCGCACAAAGTTTTTTAAAGTCGACGAAGTCAACTATAATTACACCTGCAGGGTATTTATCACGTCACCTAAGGTGACATATCGCATCTGCCGTCAAGGAAGATATATCGCTATCCGAGCACCTTCGGATAATATCGCGATTGCACAGCAAACATATCACTTTCGCCTGGATACGTAGCAAACAAGCGAAACACTTCATATTCTTCCTCACGCCCCCATCGGGTACTATCCCAAGGTGACGCGAATTATTTTTCGGGCATCAGCGCAAAGAAGTCCTCCGTCATATAACGGCTCTCTTCAACAAGCGATGTAAGGAGCACGCGCGCGATCTCCTTCATTCCTTCAGCACCCGGGTGTAAGCTCTTACCGCCCTGATCCTTAGGCATATAGATCTCATAATCGGGGTTATCGCGAGTGATACCGCTGTATAAACCGATATCTGCAAGGTGGATACCGTCATAAAGTGCTACAACATCACGGATAACCTGAGATGTTGCGTGTGTCAGCGATATATCGTGATCGGAACGCTCAAGATTTGTAAGGCAGAATATCTCCGCGTCGGGATAAGTCTTCTGTATGCGGTAGAGCATAATTGCGTACGCCTCCGCAAGGGTTGACGGAGTGTAGCCGAGGTTGTCAGCCTTTTTCTCTATTTCCGACATTTTCAGCGATGAGGCATCCCCCATAGCCCTCAGATTATCGTTAGTACCGAGATAAACGAATATGATATCCGGAGTCTCGCCCATGTTTGAACCGGTATCGTCGTGCAGCTGCATACAACGCCCCTTCACTGCCTCAAAAACACTTTCACCCGAATTTGAGTTATTGACAAGACGCTCCGCGCCGAGTGCATTGATAGCAGTCTGCCACCAGGTACTGTCTACCGAAGTGCCGCCAAAGGTAGGCTGGTTTGGATTGTATCCGTACCATACTATGTTATTGCGTATTGTGGAGTTGGTGGTATCGGCTGCTATTCCACTCGAATAATCGGTATAAGTAGATATACTGTCACCGAGAATGGAAATTTTCTTGCCTGCAAATGCCTCGGCAATAAGGTTGGCAGAGCCGACAAGAGTTTCGGTAACCGAGTAATCGCAATAAGGACAAGCAAGTGTTGCCGTACCGTCGGAAGTAAATGTAGCGTCACCGTTATACACAAAGGAAAGCCCCTCGTGGCCTAACATCGGAAATACCTCGTTTATATCGGTAAAATCACACACGGTACAGTACTTCATCTCATAACCGTCCAAAGAACAAGTGGGTTCTGTAACCGAAGTTTTCAGCTTATGTCCAAGAGGTTTGCCCTCTGTGGCACTGCACTTTGTACAGGTTTTGGGCGTAACACAAGTAGCTTCTCTAAAGCTGTGTACCGGTTTTCCGCTTTCATATCCGCAGGTCTTACAGATCTTGGGAGCGGTACAGCTTGCCGGAGTGTAGCTATGTCCGAGAGCAAGACCTTTCCATATGCCGCACGTCTGACATGTAGCGGGGGATGTGCAGGTTGCCTCACTGTAGTTATGATCCGACTTCTCACCTTCGGAATATCCGCAAACCTGACAGGTCGCAGCTGACTGGCAGGTTGCCTCGGTGAAGCTGTGGCCGGACAATCCGCCCTCTGTCACTCCGCACAATGCGCAGGTCTTTACCGCCTTACAGGTATCCTCATTCCATTGGTGCTCACAAGCGGTATCTTTTCCTAAAGAGCCGTTAATAATATCGCAGGATGTCAGCGCAAGTAAAAGAACTATAGATACGAATATCAGCAGTAAAGCTTTTTTCATTTCGTTTTTTCCTTTCAAAATATACTTAAAGATGTCCTCGACCGATTTTAACATAAATACATTTTTAAGTCAATATCCACTTGAAATTACTTTTTTTGACATTTCTTCTGTTTTCTTATTTATATTCACTTATCAAATTACAAACTGTTACTGTTTTTCAACAATTTTTACATCAAACAACTTCATCAATCCCTCAAAATTACGCGGATAATTGTTACAACCGCAAATCTCAACAGGTCTATGGTCATTTGAGAAAAATATTTTCAAAAACCATGATGCCGTGTTACAAATTGGATAATTAAAGGTTTGAGGCGAATAATCACTGCGCCATTTCATTAAATTAAGCTCTGTAAGTCCAAAGATAAAGCTTTCCTTACACATTTCTTCAACGTAAGATGTTTTACTAAAATCATCTTTCCAACGCTCTCGTTTTGTGTGGGCGATTACCTTGTCATCCACAATAATATATGTTTTTTCTTCACATCCCTCAAGGCAAGAGGTAATGCTAAATTCTATTCGAGAAACAGAATGTAGCTTAGAATTTATGTTTTTACTCATACGATCCACAAAAAGCAATTATATTGTATCATCACTATTTTTCTCCATTATTATTTTTTTGCAAGTATATTATAACGCATTTTCGTTAGTATGTCAACGCTTTTACATATTTAAAGTCACGCAAATGCGTTATATACTAATACTGTAATAATATCCAATGGAGTTGCGATATGGTATATATAAACGAAAAAATAATCAAAATGTGTGCTGAGAGAAATTGGTCTTTATATACTCTTGCAGAGAAAGCAGATATTCCCTACTCATCTTTAAACTCAGCAATAAACAGAGATTCTGCTCCTAAAACCGACACTCTTGAGCATATCTGCGAGGCATTTGGAATTTCACTTGCACAGTTTTTTATTGATGATGAAGAAGTTGAGGTGCTTGATAAAGAGGAAAAGCAGCTTATAGCTCTTTTCAGAAAACTACCCGAACCAAAGCAAAAGGCACTCTTAGAGTTGCTTGAAAAATAATATTGAGGCTGAGTCAAAAGCTTTTAACAAAGCAAATGGCTCAGCCTCTTTTATTATACTCGTTCTGCTTTATCGAGGATAGCCTCAACAAACTCAACGCTCTTTTTACTTGATATTGGAGTAACGCGCATAGGCTCTTTGCCCGACTTGATACAGTCTATAAAGTATGCGATCTCGTCTGCGTAGCCATCGGCACCGGAAAGATTGATGCCGGTATCCTCGCTTACCTCACCTGCGGTAACAGTGACTTCCTGTCCGTTCTTTACGATCTTGCCGCCCTTTGACTCAACGTAGCCGTTCTCGAATACTGCGAGATACTCTGCTCTGAAGGGCAAGGATGCGTTGAACCAACCGCCGACGGTTTCTACCGAGAAGCCATCATAATTGAAGGTGGCGGACACGTGGTTTGAGTTATCCTTAAGGTCATAGTAGCTTGCCGTAAGCGATTTCGGCTCACCGAAAACATACTGCATAAAGTCGATGTCGTGGATAGAAAGGTCGAGGGTAACGCCGCCGCTCTTTTCGGGAACGAGCATCCAATTCTCCCAAGACCACTTGGGTGCTTCAGAGAGTCTATGCATTATTACGTGTACGGGTTTGCCAAACTCACAGGAGTCAATAACCGACTTTAAGTAAACATAAGGTGACATAAAGCGCACTACATGGGCTATCATAAGGAGTTTGCCGCTCTTCTCTTTTGCATCGATCATACGCTGTGCTTCGGAAGAATTAATACTCATAGGCTTCTCACAGAGTACGTGAAGACCATGCTCGAGAGCGTACACCGCCATATCTGCGTGCATATAGCTGGGGGTACAAATATCTACGAAATCGAGATTTTCCTGCTCGATCATTTCCTCGTAAGATGCGTATACGTGAATGGAGTCATCCTTAATCTTGTCCTTTGCCATATCAACTCTGATGTCGGCAACGGCAATCTCGACGCCATCCATCTTTTTATAGCAGTTGAAATGGACGAAGCCCATTCCGCCAATACCGATAAGTCCTACTTTCATCCTATTAACTCCTCAAGATAAATTTTGGTGTCATTTATATCCTTGATCTGCTGCTCGCCCCAGATCTCGCGCTCAATGATAAGCGTTCCATTGTAGCCAATCTCCTTAAGCCTTTCAACAAATAGGGGGAAGTTGACCTTTCCCTGACCTACAACGGTTTCCTCACCGAGATCGTGACCATTCGTGGGATACTTTCCGTCCTTGGCGTGAATATCTCTTACGTACCGACCGAAAACGTCAAGCGCATCAACGGGATTGCCCTTACCGTAAAGAATAAGGTTTGCCGGATCAAGGTTAATGCCGAGATTTCCTGTTCCGACGTCCTCGATAACTCGGCGGAGAGTCACGGGAGTCTCTTGTCCGGTCTCGAACATAAGTATCTGACCGTTTGCCTTGCAGTACTCTGCAACGTCACGTATAGCCTCGATGAGAGCTTGATAATCCTCAACCATAGGATTCTCATAAAGATAGCCGAAATGAGTAGCGATCTGCTTTACGCCAAGCCTTTTAGCATAGTCAGAGCCTCGCTTAAGATCGTTGCATCTTACCTCTCTGTACTGAAGCGGAACTATACCGAGATCATTCTGTCCCTCGTAGAAATTCCAATGCACGGGGCCTGTGTATCCGCACCAGAATGTGGAAATCTCAACACCGTACTTCTTGCGCGCTTCATCTATTTTCACTGCGACTTCCTCGGTAAAAAGCTCATGCTGCCAACAGCAAAGCTGACACCACTTGAAGCCGTGATCCTTTACCTGCTTGAATCTAGCATCAATATTATCGTCCATCAGATGGACCATCACACCAAGTTCCATAAATTGCTCCTTTTATAGAGTTTTTTCTTACGCCCATAGTATATAATTAAAATCGAAGGAAGTCAAGTGGTTTATTATTTTTTGTTTTGTTTTTTCTTATACTATTCTTCTTCACCTCACCAACGGGCGGCATCTCGCATTTCCCACGAGATAAAATACCGCTTTCAGAGGTAACATTCATAAAAACAACGCAAAGTGTCAATATTCTATAAGGCAATCCTCGGTTATCTTGATCTCAAACGTCAGTTTCTCTCCGTCACGCAGTACGGTGAGCGAGGAAACGGAGATAGAACAAAAAACACAATAAAAAGTGGAGAACATGCATAACTAAGTTTGCCCTTTGGGCAAGTGAAGTTTACTTCGTAAGTGAAGTTATCCTACGGATAGTGAAGTTTTGCCTATGGCAAAGTGATGGGCAAACTTAACTTCACTCGTGCGATAGCACGAACTTCACTGCATAGCAACTTCACTTTTGCGGCAGCAAAAACTTCACCAATAGAAAAAGAGATAACATTTCGGCTATATAGCGATTTGTTATCTCTTCTGTCGTTATAAGGGCTTGGGCTTAGCCCAATCAGCATTTGTCCGGACAAATGCAATGCTTGTCAAGAAAAAAGACGAGGAATTTTAGCAATTCTTCGTCCTTTTCCTGTCGGTAGGTAATATATTCTATTAAATTTCTAAATTTCAAAAACCGTTCTTTAGGGTTCGCCCCTTACGGTTTTCTCCGATTTTATTGAGTTTTAAAATTCAAGAGATTGAATTACCGATTATTCTGCTGCAACCTCTGCAGGAACTTCACTTGCGCGTCTTTCAGCAAGCTCTTCTGTCATAGTAGCGAGAGTCTTCTTGTCGATGTTATAAACAAGAGCAACACCTACGAACTGACATACTGCGCTGAATGTGTAAAGAAGTGCAACGAGCCAGCAAAGTCTTGCCGCTGTTTCAGCGGACTGACCGATAGTACCACGCTCTTCGAGATAACCAATAAGGGGAGTACCCATAATTGCGATAACTGCTGCGGGACCAACGCCCTGAGCGAGCTTTCTGAAGAAGGAGTGAAGCGCGTAAACAACGCTCTCCTCTCTCTTGCCTGTCTTCCACTCCTGGTAGTCGATAGCATCACCCATCATAGCCCAGGATACACAGTTATAGAAGCCCATGCCAAGACCGAAGAATACAAGACCTATCATGTAGATGATAAGCTGTGCACCCTTGGGGCAAAGCGGGAAGAGGCAAAGGACACCTGCACCAACAAGACCTACAATAGATCCTATAGCAGCAACTTCCTTCTTACCGTACTTCTTAACAAGCTTGGTTGCAAAGGGCATGAACATGAACATGGGAAGATATCCCACCATCATAATAAGACCGGAAAGACCTGCATTACCGAAGTGGGTAGCAAACATAATGGTATTAGCCGTAGAAGCGGATTGCATACCGAGGAACATACCCATAGCAGCGATGGTACAGCCAACTGCAGGACGGTTCTTAAGGAAGGTACCCATAGACTTAACAATATTAATCTTCGCGGATTTATCAGTATTTACATGTGCGTATTCGTTGCCGCGGATGGTAATCTTCTTGATCATAAACATAAAGAATACGAATGCAAGAACACCCATAATAAGCGCTGCCCAGAACACTCTGCCACCAAGAAGATACTCTAACTGAGATCCGGTAAGAGGGCTATATACCTTATCGCCGATCTCGTACATCTGACCTGCCTTGTCACCAAAGATGGCAGGATTGTTAGGATAGTGAGTGAAGTCCTCAGCAGTAAGACCTGTACCCTCAAGTGTAGGCTCGATCTTTTCCCAGAAAGCAGCTGTTCCCTCTGCGGTCCAAGTGATCTTGTTCCAAATAAGCATAGGAAGAATGATACCGGGGAGCAAACCGCCTACCATACCGCCGATGGATCTGAATACGGAAAGCTGCGCTCTCTCGCTCGCATCCTCGGTAACTATGTTAAGCATAGTACCGTAAGGAACGTTTGCCATAGTATAAGCCGCATCCCAGATAACATAACCGATGATGAAGAGCATAGCCTTAATAACAGGGCCTGCATCAGGGAACGGAAGGAATACTGCCGCACCGCCTACAAGAAGGCCTAAAGCACCTATGAATATGTAGGTCTTGTACTTACCCATCTTATATTTTCTCTGATCGGAGTCGATGAGAGAACCGATAATCGGGTCGTTGATAGCATCCCACGCCTGAACGATCAAGAGCAGGATCGAGAACAAGCCTGTTTCCATCATCATAAAAACAAGCCAGAAGGTCTGAACGGTGCCCTTGAGACCAAAGCTGAGGTTACAACCTGCATCTCCGGCGGCATATGCGAGCTTATCAATTATGCCAAACTTGCGCTTACCGTTCTGATCGAGTTGAATTTCTTTTTTCATTTCGATTGATTTTCTCCTTATTAAATTTTGTTTTGCGCCACGCGGCGCGATAGTTTTGCCAACATTAATTATACCTTATTTTGTCTATTAAAGTCAATAGCTTATAGAAAGGTAAATCCTTCCTATCATTTTTTCGTCAAAAATGCTACTGAAAAACGTCCTTTTTTAAAAAAAACGGTTTTTTTTTGTATATTATGTTAAAACTTTTTTCAGTTGATTGACATAACTATTGATTTATTATATAATAAAGGATGATAAAAAATAAAAAGCATATACGGAGGATATAATGAGAAAAATCATTTCCCTAAATGAAGGCTGGCAGTTCTCAAAGGACTGTTCTGCTACCGCTCACAACGACGGTGTTGTAAGCGTTAATCTCCCCCACACATGGAATGCAGCTGACGGTCATGACGGAGGCAACGACTACTTCAGAGGCTCTTGTCTTTACACCAAGAAGCTTGTAAAAAGCGAGCTTCCCGAGGCAGATCAGTACTACCTTGAAATTCGCGGTGCTAACTCATCTGCTGACGTTTATGTGAACGGCGAGCACAAGGCGCATCACGACGGCGGTTACTCCACCTGGAGAGTAAACCTTACCGACTGTATCGGTGATGAGTGCGAGGTTGCTATCGTTGTTGATAACTCTCCCAATGAGGAGGTCTCTCCCCAGATGGCAGACTTCACCTTCTACGGCGGTCTTTACCGTGATGTAAACCACATTGCAGTTAATAACACGCACTTTGACCTTGACTATTACGGAGGTCCCGGCATAAAGGTTACTCCCTCGGTTGACGGCGAGAATGCCAAGGTTGAAATTGAGGTATTCGTAACAAATAAGCAGGATAGTGACGAGATCGCGTACGCTATCTTTGATAAAGAAGACAACCTCGTACACGAGGTGCAGTCAAAGGATACTAAGGTTACCCTTGATATAGAAAACGTACACCTTTGGTGCGGTGTTCCCGATCCTTATCTTTACACGACTCGCGCGGCTATCGTAAGAGGTGAGGATGCGATCGATGACGTTTGTGCACGTTTTGGCGTAAGAAGCTTTAAGATAGATCCCGAGCTTGGATTTATCCTTAACGGCAAGGAATATCCTCTTCGCGGTGTATCCCGTCACCAGGACAGACTCGGTGTAGGCAACGCGCTCCTTCCCTCTCATCACGAGGAAGATATTGAGCTTATCCTTGAGGTTGGTGCTACCACCATCCGTCTTGCTCACTATCAGCACGATCAGTACTTCTACGATCTGTGCGACGAGAAGGGTCTTGTAATCTGGGCTGAGATTCCCTATATCTCAAGACATATGCCCACCGGACGCGAGAACACTATCAGCCAGATGAAAGAGCTTGTAACACAAAATTACAACCATCCCTCTATCGTAGTTTGGGGTCTTTCCAACGAGATTTCCATCGCAGGCTCTACCCCTGATCTTCTTGAGAACCATACCATACTCAACAATATGGTACATGAGATGGACAAGACTCGTCTTACCACCATCGCAGCAGTTTCTATGGCAAAGATTGACGATCCTTATATCCACATTTCAGACGTCGTTTCCTACAACCACTACTTCGGATGGTACGGTGGCGAAACCTCTATGAACGGCCCATGGTTTGATAACTTCCACAAGAAATATCCCAATACTCCCATAGGTTGCTCCGAGTACGGCTGTGAGGCTCTCAACTGGCACTCATCCAATCCCTTCCAAGGCGACTACACAGAGGAATATCAGGCGTACTATCACGAGGAGCTCATCAAGCAGCTCTTCACAAGAAAGTATCTCTGGGCAACCCACGTATGGAATATGTTCGACTTCGGCGCAGACGCAAGAGCAGAAGGCGGCGAGAACGGACAGAACCATAAGGGTCTTGTTACCATGGACAGAAAGTATAAGAAGGACTCCTTCTATGCTTATAAGGCATGGCTCAGAAGCCCCGATGACGCTCCCTTCGTACACCTCTGCTCCAAGAGATATATCGACAGAGTCGAGGATGTAACCAAGGTTACCGTTTATTCTAACCTTCCCGAGGTTGAGCTGTTTGCTAACGGTGTATCTCTTGGCAAGAAGTCAGCTCCCGATCATTTCTTCTACTTCGAAGTACCCAATGTTGGCGAAACCAAGCTTGAGGCAGTAGCAGGAGATCACCGTGACGAGTCCGTGATCCGCAAGGTTGACGAGATGAACCAGGACTATGTTCTCAAGGAACAGGGTGCGATCCTCAACTGGTTTGATATTGACGCTCCCGAGGGAAGATACTCTCTCAACGATAAGATCGCAGACATTATGAAGTCCTTCTTTGGCAAACTTTGGTTTGCAAAAATGGGATTGATCCTTAAAAGAAAGATGGATGCCAACAAAAAGGGCAAAGACGGAGAAAAGAAATCCGGCGGCTTTGATATTCCCAAGGACGGCATAATGCAGATGATGGGCAGCTTTACTGTTCTTCGTCTTTCATCTATGATGGGTATGGCTAATATTTCCTTCACTAAGGAAGAGCTCCTTAAGATGAATAAGCAGCTTAATAGAATTAAAAAGCCCAAGTCACTTCGTTAAGCTTTTTAATTCAATGAAATCCGTCAAAGGCTTTTGACGGAATAAATCCACAGAGTGGATGAAATCCCTTCGGGATGAAATCCGTCTTCGACGTGTTATAGATTGTTTCGATTTTTTAAGCTAAATTATATAAAATACAGACCCGAAAGAATTTTGATGCAGATTGTGTGATTGGAGCCTGAAGCTGTAGTAATCTACTGCGAACGGTGACAATCGCGCGATATGCGCAAAATTGGTGAGGGCAGAAAGAGGAATAAAGCTATGAATATGAAAATGTCTTTCAGATGGTACGGTGAGTCCGATCCCATTTCCCTTCAGTATATCTCCCAAATTCCCGGTATGCGTTCCATCGTTTCTGCGGTGTATGACGTAAAGCCCGGTGAGGTTTGGGGCGAGGAAAGTCTCGCAAAAATGAGAAAGCAGTGCGAGGACAACGGCCTTGTATTCGACGTTGTAGAATCCATCCCCGTACACGAGGATATCAAGCTCGGCAGAAACAACGTAGACGAGCTTCTCGACGTTTACTGCGAAAATATCAGACGTTGTGCAAAGTATGGCGTTAAGTGTGTTACCTACAACTTTATGCCCGTATTTGACTGGACAAGAACCCAGCTCGACAAGGAAGCAAAGGATGGCTCGACCTCGCTCGTTATGTATTGGGATCAAATGAGAGGTCTTGATCCGCTCAAGGACGATATCCACCTTCCCGGTTGGGATTCCTCTTACTCTCAGGACGAGGTAAGAGAGCTTATCTCCGCTTACGGTGAGCTCGGTGAGGAAGGCCTTTGGAAAAACCTTGAAAAGTTCCTTAAGAAGGTTATTCCCGTTGCCGAGGAGTGCGGCGTGAGAATGGCTATCCATCCCGATGATCCGCCATACCCCATCTTCGGTATTCCGAGAATTATTACCTGTGAGGAAAATCTCGACAGATTCCTCTCTATCGTTGACTCTCCCGCAAACAGCCTTTGCCTTTGCACAGGTTCTCTTGGCTGTGCGGCTTCCAATGATGTTGTCGCTATGATCAAGAAGTATGCGAAGGCTGACAGAATCGCTTTCATGCACATTCGTAACGTCAAGATCATGGAAGACGGCTCGTTTGAGGAAAGAGCACATCTGTCCAGCTGCGGTTCACTCGATGTGTATGAAATCGTACGCGCACTCGTTGAGAACGGATATGACGGCTATGTTCGTCCCGACCACGGCAGAATGATCTGGGGTGAGACCGGTAAACCCGGTTACGGTCTGTTCGACAGAGCACTCGGTGCTACTTACATCAACGGTCTTTTCGAGGCACTTGAAAAAGAGCTTGCTAAATAATTAAACAGTAATAGAAAAAGAACGGAGATCAGCGTATGTCTGAAATCCGTTCTTTTTTCTGTTTGATTATTGTTTGCAAAGATTACTCGATATTTTCCGAGTACAATTCATCGTAATAGCAATTTATAGAGTTTTCGTAAATATATTTCTT
>JAZRAE010000005.1:0-5386 GCA_045634385.1 Eubacteriales bacterium
AACACTATCGAATGCTCCTACGACTCAATCGTAGATTATACGATAGATGAGAAGACAACGGATATCAAGCTCATTGCTAAATCAGCTCTTCCAAAGTATGAGAAGGATGAGAAAAAGCAGTATGCAGTTTCAGGTCTTATACAGGCTTATTTCTTCCAGCTTATGGATCTTGTCGAGGAGTATTACGAATATCTCGACGTAAAAGAGATCGAGCGTGAGATCTAAGCGAATTTCTACGGCAAATGCCAATCACTAAATATGGAGGTACGAAATGTTAAAGCTCAGTTTACAGTTCTTTGCTCACAAAAAGGGCGTAGGTTCTACTAAAAACGGTCGTGATTCCGAGTCCAAGCGTCTCGGTGTAAAGAAGGCTGACGGACAGGCGGTTCTTGCAGGTAACATTCTGGTTAGACAGCGTGGTACCAAGATCCATCCCGGTAACAATGTAGGTATCGGTTCTGACGATACTCTCTTTGCACTTATCAGCGGCACCGTTAAGTTCGAGCATATTACCGGTGGCAAGAAGCAGGTTAGCGTATACGCTGACTAATTATATAAAAAAGAGTAGCTCGGCTACTCTTTTTTACTTGATGAAATATTTTGGAGGGAATTATGTCGATATTGGTAACAGGCGGTACGGGTTATATAGGTTCTCATACTGTGGTGGAACTTATGAATATTGGTGAAGAAGTCGTAATCGTTGATAATCTTTCTAATAGCAAGCTTTGTGTTCTTGACAGAATTGAAGCTATAACCGGAAAGAGACCTATATTTGTAAAGTGTGATCTTTGCGATAAAGAGGCCCTTGATAAGGTGTTCTGTGATTATCCTGAAATTAATTCTGTTATTCACTTTGCGGGACTTAAGGCAGTCGGTGAATCTGTATCCATGCCCGTATGGTATTACTACAACAATCTTACCAGCACTCTCAATTTGCTCGATTGTATGAGTGCACATAGAGTAAACAGAATTGTTTTCAGCTCCTCTGCGACCGTTTACGGCGTGCCAAAGACTGTTCCGATCAGAGAGGATTTTCCTCTTTCTACTACTAATCCTTACGGCGAAACAAAGCTTATGATTGAGAGAATTCTCAAGGATACCTGTGTTGCTAATAAGGAGCTTTCAGCTTGTGTTTTGCGTTATTTCAACCCCATTGGAGCGCATGAGAGCGGAACGATGGGCGAGGATCCAAAAGGAATTCCCAATAATCTTCTTCCTTATATATCTAAAGTCGCTGCAGGAAAGCTTGAGTGCCTTAGTGTATTTGGAGATGACTATAATACTCCTGACGGTACTGGTGTGCGTGATTATATTCACGTGGTAGACCTTGCGCTTGCTCATCTTAAGGCTATCGAGTACACCGGACGTATGAAGGGAATTGATTTTGTTAACGTAGGTACCGGTAATGGGTACTCTGTTCTCGAAATGGTTAAGGCATTTGGCGAAGTATGGGGTTCTCCTGTAAAATACAAGATTGCTCCCAGACGTCCCGGTGATGTTGCGGAGTGCTATGCAGATCCTACCAAGGCGTATGAGGTTCTTGGTTGGAAGGCAGAGAGAGACCTTCATAAGATGTGTGAGGACTCTGCAAGATGGCAGAAGATGAATCCTGATGGATATCCCGATGACTAAACAATTAATTGTCGATTAAAATAAAGAGAGACTCCTAAGTCTTACCGAATTGGATGGTTAGGTGTCTCTTTTTTATGGATATGGAGGCGAGTATGTCTTTAAAAAATAAAAGGTTATTTCTTCTTGATATGGATGGAACGATATATCTTGACAATGATCTCTTCGATGGAACGCTTGATTTTCTTTCCGCTGTAAAATCATCGGGCGGAAAATATTTATTTGTTACCAATAATTCGTCTAAAAGCACAGATGCTTATGTCGAAAAGCTCGCAAAAATAGGCATTGAATCAAGTAAGGATGATTTTCTTACTTCGACAGATGCAACCTGCCTCTATTTAAAAAGATACGAGGGAAAGAAATTCTACGTGAGTGGTACTAAATCATTTGAAGAACAGTTAAAAAATAGCGGAGTTATAACAACTACGGATATAGAGGATGATGTATTTGGTATAGTTATGGGCAATGATACCGAGCTTACATTTAAGAAGCTTGATGATGTTTCAAGGCTTCTTACCGAACGTGATCTTGTGTATATCGCAACAAATCCCGATTGGGTATGTCCCACATCATACGGTTACGTTCCGGATTGTGGATCAATTGCTGATATTATTAAAAGAGCGACAGGAAAAAGTCCTGTATTTATAGGAAAGCCAAAACCTGAAATGTTATTGCTCGCTATGGAGAAGTTTGGCTATTCAAAGGAAGAAACCGTGATGATTGGTGACAGGGTCTATACAGATATAGCTTCCGGATATAATGCGGGTGTTGATACAATCCTGGTGCTATCCGGTGAGAGTACGTGCGAGGACGCGCAGGCATCCGATACCAAGCCGACATATATAATGAAAGATATAAAAGAAATATACAATAAAATCTATAATTAGGAAATAAAATAAAGCAGAAATAGGAAAAATAAATGATAACAGTTAACAATGTTGCCTTCCAATTTGGAGGTCAGTTGCTTTTTAAGGATGTAGATTTGAAGTTCACTCCCGGAAATTGCTACGGAATAATTGGTGCAAACGGTGCAGGAAAATCTACTTTTTTGAGAATATTATGCGGTGAGCTTCAGCCAACAAAAGGCGAAGTTTCCATTCCCGCTACAGAGCGACTTTCCATACTTAAGCAGAATCACTTCGAGTTTGAAGAGTATACAGTCCTTGATACCATCATAATGGGCAATAAGCGTCTTTACGATATAATGAAGGAGAAGGACGCTATTTATTGTAAAGAAGATTTTAGTGATGAAGACGGAATAAGAGCGGCGGAACTTGAGGGCGAGTTTGCAGAACTTAACGGTTGGGAAGCCGAGTCGGATGCATCAAAGCTAATACAAGGTCTCGGTCTTACTGATGATTATCTTTATAAAATGATGTCCGAACTTAAAGAGAGCGAAAAGGTAAAAGTGCTTCTTGCACAGGCGCTCTTTGGTAATCCGGATATTATTCTTCTTGACGAGCCTACAAACGGTCTTGATATTGATGCGGTTATGTGGCTTGAGGACTTCTTATCCGATTATTTCGGAACAGTTCTTGTTGTATCTCACGACCGCCATTTCCTTAATGACGTGTGTACCAATATTGTTGATATAGATTATAGTGGTATTAAGATGTATGTAGGAAACTATGAGTTCTGGTATGAATCAAGCCAGCTTATTCAGCGTATGATTAAGATGCAGAATAAACGTAACGAGGAGAAGATTGCAGAACTTCAGAGCTTTATAGCTCGTTTCTCGGCTAATAAATCGAAGTCAAGACAAGCTACATCGAGAAGAAAGCTTCTTGATAAGCTTACAGTTGAGGAACTTCCAGCATTCAGTAGAAGATATCCTTTTATAGGATTTGACATGGATAGGGAAGCGGGTAAGGAAATTTTGCACGTTGAAGGCCTTTCAAAGAAACTTGGAGATAATTATCTATTTAAAGATGTTACATTCCATGTAGCAAAGGGCGATAAGATTGCTTTTGTCGGTAACGAGCTTGCTATAACACATCTTTTTAAGGTGCTTATGGAAGAAGAGACTGCTGATGCGGGAGACTTTAAGTTTGGCATATCGATAACAACATCATATTTTCCCCACGATAACTCTGCGTATTTTGACGGACATAAAGAATCTATCCTTGATTGGATGAGGCAGTATTCAAAGGATCAAACCGAAACCTATCTTCGCGGTTTCCTTGGTAAGATGCTGTTCTCAAATGAATCGGTATTTAAGCCCGTAAATGTTCTTTCGGGTGGAGAGAAGGTTAGATGTATGTTCTCAAGGATGATGATGTTCGGCTCGAATATGCTTATCATAGATCAGCCTACGGATCACCTTGATCTTGAATCTATTACCGCTGTAAACAACGGTATGAATAATTTCAAAGGAAATATTCTTTTCTCATCTCATGACTATGAGATACTTAATACCGTTGCTAACAGAATTATTGAAATTACTCCTAATGGAATCATAGATAGAGTTGGAACATATGAGGATTATCTTGAATACAAGAGATCTCAGAAACAATAAAATAAAAAAAAGAAGTGCATTTTGCACTTCTTTTTCTATATAGATAAAGATTAGTCGATAGAACCTACGATGTAGGGAGCCATATCAGCTCTCTCCTCTGCAAGTCTTGCTTCCTCAGCAGCAGCCTCAGCTTCTTCAGCAGCTTTTTCAGCAGCGAGAGCTTCCTCTCTTGCGGCCTTTTCAGCAGCTTCGGTGATAGCGCGGATAGAAAGAGCAAGCTTTCTGTTCTCGTCATCAATCTCGGTAATCTTAACGTCTACAACCTGACCTACCTCAAGAACATCAGCGGGATTGTTGATTCTCTGGCTGGAAATTCTGGAGATGTGGATAAGACCGTCAACATCCTCATAAACCTCAGCGAATGCGCCGAAGGGCATAATGGAAACGATCTTTGCGGGAACGATGTCACCAACGTTGAACTTCTGAGTGAACTGGAACCAAGAATCCATTTCCTGAGTCTTGTAGCCGAGAGAGATTCTCTTCTTCGCAACGTCAAGCTCCTTGATGAAAACGTCGATAACCTGTCCTACGGACACTACCTGAGAAGGATGCTTGATTCTCTTCCAAGAGAGCTCGGTGTTGTGAACCATACCGTCTACACCGCCGATATCAACGAATGCGCCGTAGGGAGTAAGATTCTTAACGGTACCCATAAAGTGCTTGCCAACTTCAAGTCCGGCCCAAGCTGCTTCCTCGCGAGCCTTCTTTTCCTCTGCGAGAATAACCTTGATAGAACCGAGTGCCTTCTTCTTTTCGGTATCGAACTCGAGAAGCTTAACTCTCTGAGTAGTTCCTACGAGAGCAGAGAGATCTCCACCCTTTGCGATTCCGGTCTGAGAAGCGGGTACGAATACGGTGTTACCGCTGGTAGAAAGAATAACACCACCCTTAACTACGGATATTACTTTGCCTTCGAGAATGTCGCCATTATCAAACGCAGCCTTGAGGATAACCCAGCTGTTATCTCTGTCTACTCTTTTCTTAGACACGGTAGCAATGCCTTTGCCGTCTTCAACTCTGATAACGAATACTTCGATTTCGTCACCGATCTTAAACATATCAGTAAGCACAGCGTTAGGATCATCTGTAATCTGATCCTTTGTAAGCACGCCGGTGAACTTAGCGCCAAGGTCGAGCTTTATTTCGGCCTTATCGATGGTGAACACGGTACCAACAACTGTATCTCCTGTATGTAAAGATTTGATTGAGCCTTCCAGCAATTCTGTAAAGTTTTCCATTTCT
>JAZRAE010000006.1:0-10297 GCA_045634385.1 Eubacteriales bacterium
CCCGACCTACTGGTCGGGGGTTTTCTGGAGCTGCTACCCAGATTCGAACTGGGGACCTCATCCTTACCAAGGATGTGCTCTACCAACTGAGCCATAGCAGCATATCACAAGAATATTTCCTCGTGACGCAGATTATTATAACAAAATATTCGGGATTTGTCAATACTTTTATCAAATTTTATTTGTAGAATTTTGAATTATTTTTAAAAAAACATGAAAATAGTGTTAATATACGTAAAAATGGACTAATCCAGGTTGCAAAACTTGAGTTAGCCCATTTTGATTATGCGATAAAAAGTTATGTTGCTTTAATTGCTTAGGAGCGTTTGCTCGTTTTGGCTGTTTGTTCTCTTCTTCCACGCGAGCACAAAAATCAGAATGGCTATACCCGTAGTGAGGACTTCTCCTATCGGTGTGCCGAGCCATAAATAATCGTATCCGAACAACAGAGGCAGAGTGAGAACGAGAAGAACGGGAAAGATGAGTCCGCGCAGCAAAGAAATCGCTACACAAGCCGAGCGCATAAGAGTGGATTGGAAGTAGTAATTGCACACCATTGAGAAACCGAGAATAAGAGCGGATATAGAGTAGAGTCTGATTATTCTCGGACCGACGGTAAGCACCGACTCGTCAACCTCCATATAAATCTTCAGTATCGTCTTCGGGAATGCCTGGCATAACGAGAAGAATAAGACACCCATCACCAAGGCGGTGAGAAAGGCAAGCTTTAAGGTTTTTTTGACTCTGTCGTTATTGCCCGCACCGTAGGCGGTTGCGACAAGCGGCTGCATCGCAGTGCCGATACCGTTAAACAGACAGTAGAACATAATCATCAGTGTTGATGCAGTTCCATATACCGCAAGATGTGTATTTGAGAGATTGTCTGTGATGACGATGTTATGTACAGCTGAAGTGATGCCTGAAGTTATCTCTATAAGAAATGCGGCAAAACCAACTGTCGTAATCTTTAATAATATAGCAGAGATTTTATCAATCTTTGTAAACTTTAGGTTGCATTTTTTAGTGAAAAAGTAGGATAAAACGATGAGGAAAGCAATTGCTTGCCCAATACCTGTTGCAAGACCTGCCCCCTTGACACCCATGTCACAAGTGAAAACAAGGAACACGTCAAGGAAGATGTTGATGACACCGCCTACAACCGTAGCAACGGTAGGTATTATAGCCTCACCGTCATTTCTGGCAAACGTAGCAAAGCACGCACACATGGTAAACGTAGGTACGGAGAAGAGCATAGCTCTCATATATTCTACTGAAAGCTTAAGTACGTTTCCCTTGCCGCCAAAGAGGATGAGCAGATCTTCGAGAAATATAGAGTAGACCGTGACTATGATCAGCGATAGAATTATACAACTGATTGCAGCAACGGTGAAATACTCGTTTGCAGCCTTTTCATTTCCCGCACCTCGGCGGTTAGATGCCATTACCGCGCCGCCGACACCGGTCATAACGCCAAAGGCAAACATCAACGCCCACAAGGGGTTAGCACACGCAATCGATGCGGCACCGTCAGGACCGGCATAGTGACCTACACATATCATATCCACGGTGGAGTAGATGGTAGTTACTATGGTGCTTGCGATTGCCGAAATGAGTAGAGTAAAATAGGTCTTCTTAAGATTTCCGTTCAAAAGGTCAACCTTCATTATTACTCCTTTCCGTACATTCATTTGTAACGTTTTCATCATCCGACCCGGCGATTTTTTCGTTACTGTCCGTCGCCGCGGTTTCAATGCTTATAAGGGCATTGTTTTTTTCATTTCCTTGCTTGTGATTTACTGTATGATTTTTAGTGACTATATTCAACTTAACCTTTTGTATTAGCAAGCCTGCGGCAATTCCGACAACCACTCCGGCAATTGTTCCCGAGAGCAAAAGGAAGGGAAGATAATATATCACCACGTTAGTGCCGAGCATCACGGATGCCGCACCTATCTGACCGATATTATGTGTGACACCGCCTGCAACACTAACGGTTACCTCGCTAAGGGGTGTGAGCTTTTTTAAAAGGAACATTATCAAAAGACTCAACACGGCTCCGGTTAGACTGTATATCATACTGATCGGACTGCCGAAAAGCATAGATACCAAGACAACTCTTATAGCTGAAACCGCGGCGGCTTCCTTGATACCAAATTTATAGAGAGTAAAGATAACCGCGATGTTAGCAAGACCGACCTTTACACCGGGTATTGCTACAAAGGCGGGGATTCTCGATTCTACAAAAGAGAGGATGAGCGCAAACGAAACTGTGAGCGCGAGAGCTGTCATTCTTTTTGTTTCGGACCTTACGTTGTTTCTTGTATTATTTCTCACGCTACCTCCTTATGACACAAAGTCGAGAGCATCGTCGGACTCGCCTTTGATGGTGATCGAGAGACGGTTTGGCAGACATACAATGGTTTCTCCGACGTAGCGCACCTTACCTGTATTTTCACAGGTGTGATCAGGACAATTCGAGTAGGTCATGTATGCGATGCCGTCCTTTATAGTGAGGACGTTAGTTCCGCCGTTTAGAGTGTAGACTCCGTCCAGATTGAGCGGATACTCGGCAACGATCTCGCCGCCGACGGTTACCTCTGCTATCGCGCCACCCTTCCTTGTAAGGTTGACTGTAAGCATTACGATAAGAGAAAGCAACAGAAGGGAGGCAACAACAATGATGTCTATCTTGTGCTTGATTATTGAGTTTTTGATCTCTGCTTTAGTCATGTTCTTGACTCCTTTCTGTGGTTTTCTTTAACACACGGGACGCCTGTTACGGACGCCCCGTGTGGAGTTATGTTGTACAAATGAAGCATCGCTCACGCGATATGAAGCAGAAGTCATCGACCTCTGCGAAGCATTTGCTACGCAAATATGAAGCGGCAACTGTGTTGCCACAAAGCAAAGTGCACGCTAACTTCTCCGTGTGGCGAAGCCACGCCTCATAGCCGAAGGCGGCTTCATTTTTCATGCACTATAAGGTGCACTTCATTTTCTAATCACTTTCTCGATCAGAAGCGTGTGCCGCAGATGAAGTTACCCTCGTGGATACAGTGAACGGGACAAACCTCAACGCAAGCCGCACAGCCTGTACAGAGCGAGTAGTCGATTGTTGCGAGGTTATCCTTAACTGTGATTGCACCGTGAGGACAGGTCTTCTGACACTTCATACAGCCGATACAACCGTTTGAGCAAACCTTGCGGGTTACTGCGCCCTTATCCTTGTTGGAGCACTCAACCACTACACGGGTGGTATCGTTTATAAGGTGAATGATACCGTTGGGGCACTCTCTTACGCAGATGCCGCAACCGATACACTTCTGAGGATCAACGTGTGCCACACCGTTCTCAACGGTGATAGCATCCTGAGGACAAACTACTGCGCAGTCACCGTAGCCGAGGCAGGCAAAGCTGCAGAGCTTATCACCGCCGTAGGTCATAGAAGCCGTACGGCAGGACTTTTGTCCCTGGTAATCATGTCTTTTTGCTACAACGTCACAAGTACCGTTGCAGGCAACGTAAGCTACCTGAGAGGCAACCTCACCGGCTTCAACACCGAGGATTGCCGCGATCTCCTTGGCGGTATCTGCGCCACCGGGGATACAAAGGTTTGTCTTATCGGTAGATTTTTCAGCTAAAGCCTTAGCATAGCCGTCACAACCGGAGTATCCGCACGCACCGCAGTTTGCACCGGGGAGGCAGTCACGGATAGCCACAGCTGTTTCATCCTCTTTAACACCGAAGAAGGTGTTTGCAAGGGTGAGGATCACAGCACATACAAGACCGATACCGAGAAGGATCAATACGGGAATAAGTATGTCTAACATATCAGCACCTCCTTATACTACGCCCTTGAAGCCGAGGAATGCCATCGCAACGATAGCAGCGGCTACGAGGGTGATGGGAATACCGCGGAAGGGCTTGGGTGCGGGACAGTTCTCAATTCTGGAGCGAACGCCCGCAAAGAGAATCATCGCAAGAAGGAATCCAAGACCTACACCAAGGGATGCTACCATAGATGTGATGAAGTCACGGCCCTTGGTAATGTTCTCGTTTGCAATACCGAGAACTGCGCAGTTTGTGGTGATAAGAGGGAGATAAACTCCGAGAGACTGATAAAGCGGAGGAAGGAACTTCTTGAGAATGATCTCAACAAACTGTACAAGCGCCGCAATAACAAGAATAAATACTATCGTCTGAAGGTAAACGAGATTGAATTCCTTAAGAAGATAGGTGTAGATGGGCCAGGTTGCCGCAGTTGCGCAAAGCATTACGAAGATAACCGCAGCACCCATACCTGCCGCCTGCTGGAACTTCTTGGAAACTCCAAGGAAGGGGCAAATACCCGTGGTCTTTGCAAGAACGTAGTTGTCAGTGAGTATACCTGCCAGAAGCACGGTGAGTAAGGTAGAAATGATTTCAGGCATTTTCGTTAACCTCCTTTGCTTCAGCTACTTCATTTTCTTTGTTTTCCACTACGGTGTCAAGAGCCTCTGCCGCAATCTCGGTAACCTCAGAGCATGAGGTCTTGTTGCAAAGGTGAGCAGAGGGACAGCCGTCACAGGAGAAGGACTTTCTCTTAACGCCGCCCTGCTTTTCGGTAAGCTTGTTCATAACAGCGATAAGGATACCGTAAACGAGGAAGCCGCCTGATGCCTCGACGAGCATAGGAATTCTGAGATAGTCGTAGACAAGAGGAATCTTTATGGGCTGAAGACCGAAGTCCTCAAGACCGGAAAGGATAGTACCTGCGCCGAGCACCTCTCTGATGGTTGCCATAAGGAGAAGTGCAACAAGGAAGCCGATACCCATACCGAGACCGTCAAGCGCGGAATCGGAAATCTTGTTCTTTCTTGCGAACATTTCTGCACGTCCGAGAACTATACAGTTAACAACGATAAGAGAGAGCCAAGCACCGAGAACGTTATACACGGGTAAGAGGAATGCCTCAAGAAGCATCTGTACCGCGGTAACGAATGTAGCAATAACTACGATGTAGCAAGGGATTCTTACCGTGTCGGGAATAACCTTACGAAGTGCGGAAATAACAACGTTAGAGCCTACGAGAACTGCAGTTGCCGCAAGGCCCATGGATACTGCTTGGAACATAGATGTGGTTACCGCAAGAGCGGGACATGTTCCGAGAATAAGAATGAGAACAGGGTTCTCTTTTATGATACCGCGAAGGAGTATCATTAACTTTTTATTATTTGACATTAATCATTACCTCCTTCTGCAGTGTAGATTTCAAATGCTGCGAACGCCTTCTGAATAGCGGTCTGATAACCCTTGGTGGTGTAGGTAGAGCCGGAGATTACGCCGGGATCGGTAGAGCCCGTGGTAGAGTTTGAAATTACAACCTTGTCGGATGTTACGCCGATCCAACCTTCGTAGTATTCTTCGGTCTGACACTTGTCACCGTAGCCCTTGGTTTCTGTCTGTGCGAGAGTGATTACGTCGATGATCTTGCCGTCGGCAGAGATGGAAACCTTGATCTGCATAGCCTTGCCGTAGTAGGAAGCATCGAATCCGACACCTTCAAGCTCGAATACGTAGTTGCCGCTATCGGTCTTATAGATCTTCTTTACATAAGTCTTGCTTACGCCGGCAAGAAGGTCAAGCTCTGTCACGTTGGAAGCCGCAACGATTGCATCTGCTGCGAGAACCTTTTCCTGAAGTTCTGCATCAACGTCTGCGGTAACAACCGCGCCGTTCTTAACACCGATGAAGCTTTCGCCGATAATGTATACTCTGCCGTCCTCGGACTCGTATACCTTGTCGATACCCTCGAGCACCTCAACCTTGAACCAGTGAGTGAAGGTCTTGCCCTCTGTGCCGAGTGCCGCGTTACAGTTTTCCTGAAGGATCTGCTCGGGACCTCTGAGGTCTACAGAACCGCCCGAAGCGATAACGTAGGCTTGGAGAGCTGCTTTAACAGCGTCACCAAAACCAACCGAGGTCATGGTAGAACCGGAAATGTTTACGAGAGAGAAGTCTTCAAGCGACTGACCGGTGTACTTACCGGAAGTACCCTCAACCTCTTGGTAAACCTTTTCCTTGTATCCCTTGGACTCTGCCTCGGTGATGATCTTTGTACCGGTGATCTTACCGTCGGTGCTGACACCGACCATAATTACGATCTCACCGTTTCTACCACTACCGATGGAACGGAATACAAAGCCGCCGTCAGCCGAGTAAGCCTCGGTGATTGCTTCAGGGAAGGTATGATCAGCGGTGATGTTCTTGAAGTTCGAACCGCCGGGGAGAACCTCTGTCTTTGCACTGTCTGCAAGAGCGTTTGCTCTATCGATAATGATAGGAGAGGTGATCATATTGATTCCGGAGAGAAGAAGTGCTACTACAAGGCAAATTGAGCCGAGCACCAAAGCGGGATAAAACTTACTTTGCTTCATTCTTCTTACCTTCCTTTCCGAAGGGCGCGGGAGCGCACAGCTTCTCAATATAGGGGGAGAGAATGTTCATAAGGAGAATAGCGAAGGATACGCCTTCGGGATATGCTCCGAGGAAACGGATAAGACAGGTGATAAGACCGCAACCGAATGCGAACACCATCTTACCGTACTTGTTGATGGGAGTGGTGGAGTAATCAGTTGCCATAAAGAAAGCACTGATAAGAAGTCCGCCGCCGAGAATTTCGTAAAGAGCGAGCTCGAAATCCTGCTTAACGATAAGCGAGATCACGAACACGGTAGCGATGAAGATCACAGGGGTGTGCCAGGAAATAACCTTGCGCACGATGAGATATACACCGCCGAGGATAAGAGCGATAGCACAGGTCTCACCGATAGTGCCGCCTCTGTTACCGAGGAGCATATCAACAAGATCGGGGAGCTTGCCCTTTACTCCGTTGTTGATGATTTCCATAGGAGTAGCACTTGTTACAGCGCCCTTCTGGAAATTGGTTGCTACACCGCCGCCTACAGCGGAGAATGAAAGCATAAGGAAGATTCTTGCCGAAACTGCGGGGTTAGCAAAGTTGCAGCCGATACCGCCGAACAGACACTTAACCACGATGATAGCGAATACAGAACCGACGATGCAGTGCCATACGTTAGCATTGGTGGAAAGCGAGAGGGCAAGGAGAAGACCTGTTACGCAAGCGGAAAGGTCGGATATTGTTTGCTTTTTCTTGGTTATGATATTGAAGACGAACTCCGAGAGTACGCATGCGCCAACGCAGAGTACTATGTTGAGGAGTGCCTTAAGTCCGAAGAATACTACTGCCGCGATCGTAGCGGGAGCAAGAGCGATAAGCACATCGCGCATTATTGTCTGTGTAGTAGTCTTGGTATGAATGTGAGGAGAGGTAGATACTATAAGGTTATTCATCTTTCTCTGTCTCCTTTACTTTATTGTTGCCTTGCGCTCGTTGTATTCACGAAGAGCGGCTTTTCCAAGGCGGTTGTTCTGAACGAGAGGACGGTTTGCGGGACATACGTAAGAGCAGGAGCCGCACTCCATACAGAGATTAACTCTGTTTTCCTCAAGCTTTGCTATCTTGTCGTCATTGTTGTCAAGCGAGAGAGCCTTAGCGAATGCGGTGGGGTTGAGATTGATAGGACAAGCTTCAAGACATCTGCCGCAGTGGATACAAGCGGTAGCCTCACGCTCGGTAGAATCCTTAACTGTAAGGACGGTTATGCCGCCTGTCGTCTTGGTTATCGGCTCGTCAAGAGAGGATGCTGTGTAGCCCATCATAGGACCGCCGAAGATAACCTTTCCGGCTTCTTCCTTAAGACCGCCTGCAAACTCGATGATGTCGCCAAGAGATGTGCCTATGGGTGCAAGCACGTTCTTGGGCTCTGCTACTGCAGTACCGTCAACGGTAACGCATCTTGTAACGAGAGGCATACCGGTTCTTACGTACTGAGCGAGAACTGCAAGAGAGGTTACGTTGATAACGAGAACGCCGATGTCAAAGGGACGCTTACCCTCGGGAATTACGAGTCCTGTGGTGTTATAGACAAGCACCTTTTCCTCACCCTGGGGGTAAAGAGAGGGAAGGGGATAAACGGATACTGTCTCGTCGTCCTGGAACATTCTCGCTACCTGCTCGATGCTCTCGGGCTTGTTGTTCTCGATACCGAAGATGAACTTCTGAACCGAAGGAACAAACTTCTTAATGAGGGAAATGCCCTCATAAAGATCGGATGATCTCGCGCCGCTCATAATGTGAGAGTCGCTCGTGAGATAAGGCTCGCATTCCGCACCGTTGATAATAATGGTGTGGATACAGCCGTCACAGTCAGCAGTACCAAGCTTTACCGCTGTGGGGAAGCCTGCGCCTCCAAGTCCTACAAGACCGCTTGTACGTACTGCGTTTACCAAGTCCTCAAGGCTGTTTACCTCGGGGGGGGTGATGCCCTCGTAGGGAGTCATAAGTCCGTCGCTCTCAATTCTGATAGCGGGAACTACTCGTCCGTTAAAGAGCAGACAGGTGTCGATCTTCGTTACTTTACCGGAGACCGATGCATGGATGTTGGCAGATACCTCGCCTGACGCCTCAGCAATGAGCTGACCAACCTTCACCTCGTCGCCTACCTTAACTACGGGAGTTGCAGGAGTGCCGATGTGTTGGGAGGTGAGAAGGAGAACTTCCTTTGGAGGAGTCATCTTCACGGGTGCTATGTCCGCAGTACTTTTGTGATGCGGAAGGCGGGTCTTGCCTAAAATTTTTAACCCAAACATATTTTATCCTTTCTTCCTTGAAGCATTCTGCAAAATAAAATCCCGCACGCGCGGATAAAAAAATGCGCAAATACTTCAAAATATTTTATACTCTTATAATTATAAAACAAAACTGCGCCTATGTCAAGACGCAGTTTGATAAATATATTTTTAACAATTTGGTAAGGATAGAGCAAGGATGCCGCAACAAGAATTTTCTCCCTAATGTACAGATGTATTTTTTTCTCAAAAGCGGAAAATTCACTTTTTAAAAGGAGGAAAATTCCATCCATAAGCTAAAAAATGAAATGTGAAAAAGCATGCGGCACACATACAGAAGAAAATATCAAACCCTAAACTCTATGCCGTCGGTATGCTTTATGTTATACTCCGTGTCGATCCAAATTACTTCTATATCGGCATCTATTGAGTTGATGAGCGCAAGGCCTTCCTCGTAAGTCATACAGAAGAGGGCGGTGGAGAGCGAATCCGCCAACGCGCTGCTCTCGGTGATTATGGTGACCGATGAGAAGTATGCCGCAGGTACGAGAGTTGCGGGATCGATGATGTGGTGATACTTCTTACTGCCCGATACAAAGTATCTTTCATAGTCGCCCGAGGTGACGACAGACGTTTCTCCTAAATTCATTCGGCAAATAACCGTTTCGCGTGATTCTCTGTCGGGGTTTGTTACACCGGACTCCCACTTCGAGCCATCGGGCTTCAGACCTATTGTGCGGACGTTACCGCCAATGTTAAGTATTACGGAATCCGCGCCGTCTTCCCTAAGCTGATTATATACGATATCTACAGTGTATCCTTTAGCAATAGCACCTACGTCGAGTGATGCTTTTGGGTCGGAAATATATACTGTAGACTCCTCTTCGTTTATGACAAGCAGGTCTATGGATGTGTGCTTGTTCGCCTCTTTAAGCTCGGCCTCTGTAGGGAGATTTTCGGGCTCGAGATACCCGATTCCGGAGTCCGCTTCCTCACGTTTGTCGTGCCATATCTTTAACACGCTGCCGAGCATAACATTGGTTTTACCCTGTGTTAATGTATACAATTCTTTACAATAAATGAGGAAATCAATCATTTCTTCATCAACTTCCACGGGAGCTACTCCTGCGTTTTTGTTGATGGTCATGATGTTATTAACACCTGCATACTCGTAGTAAATATCGAAAAGCTTGTGATAATACGAAAGCGTTTTTTCGGCCATAGCCGCCCATCTTTCTATATTAGTATCGTCTTCATCTGCGTAGGTGAATATTGCGGAATAAGTGTTAAAGTGTGATTCCGAGATTGTGCGGCTTCTTGTGGTGTATTGCTTTTCACCGCCCCTGCATGAGGAAAAGGTGAGAAGTATAGATACAAGAAGCAGTAAACTGATAATTCTTTTCATATTAATTTTTGGTGTAAAAAAGGGGCTACGAAAGCCCCTTTTTATGTTGTCAAATGTTTAATTATCTTGCGTAACCAGCTGCGCGAACGATAACTGCCTTGTAGCCTGCAACGTTCTTCATGGTGCAGCCTGCTGCGGTGAGTGCATCAGAGGGAGCTGCATCAAGGTTTGCAAGATCAGCTGCGGTCTTACCAACAGTAG
>JAZRAE010000007.1:0-3031 GCA_045634385.1 Eubacteriales bacterium
TTGCACATTCGGCTTGGTAGTCGACCGACATGGTAAGAGTCATACGCATATAACCCGCGGTGTTGGTAATCTCTCCGGTGACCTTCATGGGAGAAGGAAAACTCACGCCGTAAAGAAAGCTCGAGGTATCTTCGGGATCAATATCAAGTGGCAACTCGTAGTCGAAAGTCAGCAGTCTGTCACCGGCTAACAATGGTCTAAGATCAAGCTTCACTGTATCCTCCCTAAGTGTTTTCGACAAATAGGCATAGTTTAGGCTATGTTGTCCCATAGTCGTACACCATATTATATAACCTTTTTAGTAATTTGTCAAGTGCTTTTTCTCATTTTTTTACAAAATATTTCTGCTTTTTATTTGAGCTTGTTTTTTATAAAATCCGATTGACTTTTTCGCTTTTCTATTATATAATTTATTAGTCAAAGTCAAACGCATAATTTTTAGTTGTCTTTAGTGATTTTGTCAAAATGAACAGATTGACACATCATGTTGAAGCAAAGTTTTTTAAACTATTCCAAAAAAACGACAACTTAAAACAGCGCGAAAAAATGCAAAATATAAATATTAGTTTACAAAAATGAGGTTTACAACATTTATGAAGCTCATAATTGCATCTAACAACAAACATAAAGTCTACGAGATAAAGAACATACTCGGCGGAAAATTTGATGAGATTCTCTCGCTTAAGGAAGCAGGTATTAACCACGAAACGGTTGAGGATGGCACAACCTTTATGGAAAATGCAATAAAGAAGGCAAGCGAGATTGCTGAAATCTCAGGTTGCTATGCTCTTGCCGATGACTCGGGAATATGCTGTGATGCGCTTTTGGGAGCTCCGGGTGTGCATAGCGCTCGCTTCTCGGGAGGTGCGGATGAGGATAACAACAATCTCCTTCTTGAAAAGCTATGCGGTAAGGACGACAAGAATGCACATTATACCTGCGCTATGGCTCTTTGCTCTCCATCCGGCGAGCTCACTCTTGCCGAGGGCTATATGTACGGCACAATTACTGAAAACAGACGTGGTGAAAGAGGCTTTGGTTATGATCCCCTCTTTATTCCCACAGGCGAGGTAAGGACGGTTGCCGAGATGACGGATGAGGAGAAAAACGCCATCAGCCACAGGGCAAACGCTCTAAAACTTCTTCTTGAAAAGTTGGGTTAAAATATGATAGATACAATTTTATTATCCATTGAAATTATCGGAGTTATCTCTTTTGCGGTTGCGGGAGCAATCGTAGCTATAGACAAGGAAACTGACCTTTTCGGTGTCGTCTTTCTTTCACTTATGACCTGCTTTGGCGGAGGAATAATTCGTGATATCACCATCGGTAGAAATCCTCCTGCATTTTTCCGCGAACTCACATATCAGGTGGTTATAGCGGTATCCGTTGCTCTGACCATATTTATTCTTGCTTCAATTTTTAAGCGTCACTATGCTAAGAGGGAACATCTTGTCACATCGGTAAATAATTACATAGATGCTCTTGCGATTGGTATTTTTTCGGTATCCGGTGTTCAGACCTGTATGGATTTCTTTGCTGAAAAGGGAGAGTCTGCGGGATTTCTTCTTTGCGCGGTTCTTGGTATGATGAGTGCGGTCGGCGGAGGTATGATACGCGATCTTATACTCCGTGACATCCCGTTTATTTTGAGAAAGAGAGTGTACGCTCTTGCCGCACTTATCGGAGCATCGCTTTATTACCTGCTGGTCGTAGAGGTATTCCCGGGCAATCTTGTTGCCGAGGTTATAAGTCAGATCGGCTGTATTTGTCTTGTAGTTCTTATAAGAATTCTCGCCACAAAGCTCAAATGGAATCTGCCCAAGGCTATAAAATTCTCGGAAATCAGAGATAACGAGACCGAAGAAAAGCCCGAAATGTTGTTAAAATAAATAAAAGCATCAAAATATATCCCTTTTTTGAGTAAAATATCAATAAAATACTTTATATTTCAATTAAAATGTAAAAAAAGTATTTACAAACTCAAAAAAATGTGATATACTAAACAACGGCCTAATACTGTGTTTGGTGTATGGCATTGCTCCGTTTGGGATTTTTGGTAACCCCAATCCCCTTGCGTGGCTCTTGCATTTCACCCGCACCATACTCGGTTTTACGGATAAAAATTTTAAGAAAGGTGAAGACAAAATGATCGCAAAGGAAACAAAGACCGCTCTTATCGAAGAGTACAAGATCAATGAGAGAGATACCGGTTCTCCCGAGGTACAGATCGCTATTCTTACTACAAGAATCAACGAGCTTACCGAGCATATGAAGAAGAACCCCAAGGACTTCCACTCTCAGAGAGGTCTGTCCAAGATGGTTGGTCACAGAAAGCAGCTTCTTAACTACCTTGCTAAGAAGGATATCGAAAGATACAGAGCAGTAATTAAGAGACTCGGTCTCAGAAAGTAATTTATTTACTTCCCGGGATTATTTTACAAAGCGGGAACGGCTTGATCTTCGTTCCCGTTTTTTGTAAAATATCTGCCAAAGGCAGAAGACATTTAAGTATTTAAAGAGGAGCGTCCTTAGCAGTTAAATATATCCCCCGAGCATCTCGGAGTATATGCTTAAATGCTACGCTCGCCCTCGAAGAAAAGAAAATTTGGAGGAAAACAAAATGGTAGAAAATTTCAAGACTTTTGATGACTACAAGGTTTATACCTACGAGCTTGCGGGCAGACCTCTTGTAGTAAAGACAGGCAAGATCGCAGGACTTGCCAACGGTGCAGCTATGGTTCAGTACGGTGATACTACGGTTCTCGCTACTGCTACTGCATCCGCATCTCCCCGTGAGGGCATCGACTTCTTACCCCTCTCGGTAGATTATGATGAAAAAATGTATGCAGTCGGCAAGATTCCCGGCGGCTTCCTTAAGAGAGAGGGTAAGCCCTCTGAGAAGGCAGTTCTTGCAGGAAGAGTAATTGACCGTCCTGTACGTCCCCTTTTCCCTAAGGATCTTCGTAATGACGTATCTCTCCTTCTGACAATTATGTCGGTTGACCCCGATTGCTCTCCCGAGATTACA
>JAZRAE010000008.1:0-19418 GCA_045634385.1 Eubacteriales bacterium
CTCAACTCGCACGACAGGCACAACGTGCCTAAGTATTACCCTCACGCAGTCGCAAACTTTGTTACCCGAGAGGAGCCCTGCTTCTTCGAGCGTAACGCTATCGACGGCGTGATCGACAACTCCAACCACGGCGACTTCCCATATCACTCTTGGGGCGGCGGACTCCGTGGGGACCTTGAGTTTGAGGTCCACTTCGGCACAGACGTCGAGGTATCCGAGGTGGTTCTTTTCCTTCGCGCGGACTTCCCGCACGACACCTATTGGAAGGAGTGCGACGTTGAGTTCTCAGACGGAACTAAGGTACACGCCGATCTTATCGGCACAGCCGAGGGCCAGAAGGTGAGCTTCGAGCCCAAGACAACCGAAATGGTAAAACTCACCGGCTTCAAGCAGCAAAGACTCGAGGATGGCTCTCTGTCCTTTGCGGCACTCACACAGATTGAAGTTTACGGTAAATACATAAAAAAGGAGAATGAAGGAATGGAAGTCAGAGACGCTGCTAACGCTAAAGACGTCAAATATTACACAACAGACAGACTCAGAGAGGAGTTCCACATCGCGAACCTCTTCACCAAGGATAATATCAGAATGGTATACAGCCATATCGACAGAATCATTGTTATCGGTATGATGCCCGTATTCGCAGAGCTTAAGCTCGAGGCAGGAAAGGAACTTGCAGCAGATTACTTCCTCGAGAGACGTGAGCTTGGTTGTATCAACATTGGTGGAAAGGGTATTATCACCATCGACGGTGTTGAGTATGAGATGAATCCCAGAGACGGTATCTACGTTGGTATGGGTAACAAGGTTCTCACATTCAAGAGTGTTGATCCCGAGAATCCTGCAAAGTTCTATATGACCTCTTGCCCCGCCCATACTCAGTATCCTATCGTTAAGATCGATATTACCAAGGCGCGTAAGGTTCCTTGCGGATCTGTTGAGGATTGCAACAAGAGAGTTATCAATCAGTATATCCATCCCGAGGTTATGAAGTCCTGTCAGCTTGCTATGGGTCTTACTCAGCTTGAGGTTGGCTCCAACTGGAACACTATGCCTTGCCACACCCACGATAGAAGAATGGAAGTATATCTCTATCTTGATATGGACAGAAACGATGCCGTATTCCATATGATGGGCGAGCCCAAGGAAACAAGACACATCATTATGCACAATGAGGAAGCAGTTATATCTCCCTCTTGGTCTATCCACTCCGGCGTAGGAACGAGAAACTACTCCTTCATTTGGGCTATGTGCGGTGAGAATCAGGAATTCACCGATATGGATCATATCGAAACCAAGGAACTTAGATAATTAAATTTTTTTACATACAAGGAGAAAAACGAAATGGCAAACACACAGATTTTCAACCTTGAGGGCAAGGTTGCTCTTATCACAGGCGCTTCCTACGGTATAGGATATGCTATTGCAAAGGGACTTGCAGCAGCGGGCGCAACCATCGTTTTCAATGATATTAAGCAGGAATTCGTTGACAAAGGTCTTGCTTCCTATGAGGCAGACGGTATTAAGGCACACGGCTACGTTTGTGACGTTACCGATGAGGATGCTGTAGACGCCATGGTGGCTACAATCGAGAAAGAGGTCGGTGTTATCGACATTCTCGTAAACAATGCAGGTATCATTAAGAGAATTCCTATGATTGAGATGAAGGCTTCCGAGTTCAGACAGGTTATCGATGTTGACCTTAACGCTCCTTTCATCGTTGCTAAGGCTGTTATTCCTTCTATGATCAAGAAGGGCGCGGGCAAAATCATTAACATCTGCTCTATGATGAGTGAGTTCGGCCGTGAGACCGTTTCCGCTTACGCATCTGCAAAGGGCGGTCTTAAGATGCTTACCAGAAATATCGCATCCGAGTACGGTCAGTACAACATTCAGTGTAACGCTATAGGCCCCGGCTACATAGCTACTCCTCAGACTGCTCCTCTTCGTGAGACTCAGCCCGACGGATCCAAGCATCCCTTTGATATCTTTATCACCGAGACCAAGACTCCCGCAGGACGTTGGGGCAACCCCGAGGATCTTGCAGGTCCCGCAGTATTCCTTTCCTCTACCGCTTCTGATTTTGTAAACGGTCAGATTCTCTATGTAGATGGCGGTATCCAGGCTTACTTCGGCAAGCAGCCCTAATTTTTTCGGATATTTCCCCCGTATTCTACCAAGCTCGCCGTATGTGATATACGGCTTCGGGTAGAACTACGTGGCAACTATCTCGAAAAAACTTGATTTATTAAGTTTGATTTTTAGGTAGTTAGATAAGGAAGGATATTTCCCCCCGTATTCTACCAAGCTCGCCGTATGTGATATACGGCTTCGGGTAGAAGTACGTGACAACTATCTCGAAAAAAACTTTGGCTTAGATATTTTGCGCATTTTCCGCCTTTTCGACCAAGACTCGCAATAGAGTGCTATTGCTTCGGGTCGAAGAAGTCTAAAATTGCATCAAAATCTCGTCGCCAAGCACTTGTGCGATGTAGATAAAACAAAATACAAAGAGGCTGGGTTTTCACTCAGCCTTTTGAAATAAGTATAAAATTGTAAATAATTATTTTCAAATAAGCTGTTTGAGGTATAAAATGAAGAATTATAACGAAATACTTAATGAAAATATAGAGTGGGTAAAAGAAACCTTTAAGAAGGTTGATATGAAGATGTCTAAGGTGACACTTCGCTCTCGCGACAAGCTTGCTGATGGAGTTGATGAAAACGGAGTACACATATCGAGAAGACCTGAGAACTGGACCAGCGGATTTTGGGGTGGACTCAATGTTTTGCTCTATAACTATACTAAAAACGAGGAGTACTTAAAGACTGCTCTTCGCTCCGAGGAATTGCTTGATGAGGCGTTCTGGGACTTTAAGGGACTTTATCACGATGTTGGCTTTATGTGGCATATTCTTTCCGGTGCACTATATCGCTTGACGGGAAATGAGAAATCAAAGAATAGAAATCTTCATATGGCGGCAAATCTTGCTTCTCGCTTTGTCAGATATGAAGAAGCTCCCGGTGGATTTATCCGCGCGTGGAATGATGCGTGGCAGGGAATACCGGTAGAAAATCTTTCCATTATAGACTGTCTTATGAATCTCCCGATTCTTTACTGGGCGAGTGATATCATCGGTGACGATCGCTTCAAGAGAGTTGCTATGGATCACGCGGATATGGCTCTTATGGATCATCTTCGTTATGACGGCTCTGTGGTGCATATAGCACAGCACGACAGAGATGCGGGAGAGCTTGTATGCACTCACGGCGGTCAGGGGTACTGCGTTGGTTCGAGTTGGTCGAGAGGTCAGGCGTGGGGACTCTACGGATTCACACTTTCTTATATTCACACAAAGGAAGAGAGATACCTCGACGCGGCAAAGCAGATTGCCAACTACTTCATAGCTAACTGCTCTGATGATTGGCTCCCCCGTGTTGACTTCCGAGCTCCCTCGGAGCCTGTGATGTATGACTCGACTGCGGGTGTTTGTGCCGCTTGCGGCATGATTGAGCTTGCCAAGGCTTTGCCTGAGAATGAGGGCGGTACATACCTTCACGCTGCTATCAATATTCTTCGTGCTATAGAGGAAAAATTCGCTGACTACAATCCTGATAGAGACGATATGATTACACACGGTACGGTACTTTATCCCAATAAACCCGAGCAAATGGGCGTTGTACACATCTCGATCATTTATGCAGATTACTTCTTCACTGAGGCTCTTTTAAAGCTTCTTGGAGACGATTTCCTCCCTTGGTAAGGGGCTGTCTCATTAAGAATTCAAGATAAGCAAAAGAAAAAACGAGAAAACCGTAAGTTTTCAACCTTGATTTTCTCCGTTTAAAGCTTATATTACTTGCGGTAGGAGCACGAAATTTCGTACCCCTACCGTTTTTTGTTCGGCTGCGCCTAAATGCGAAAGCCCTTTGTGGTTGTATTTATTCTATCATTTACTGCTTTTTCATTTGCCTTGTGAAAAGGAGGCAAGCTGCTACGGTTACTACAACGGCGTAGCAAAGTATGACGAGAATATGTGGAACCGCTAAATTGAATTCACCCGATATTATAATTCTTTCAAGCTCTACTGCGTGGTAGAAGGGCAATAGCTTTGCGAATTTCACAAAGCCATCACCCAGAAGCTCCAGGTCGAACCACACACCCGAGAGCCAAGCGGATAGATTTGTGAGCAGTGCGCCGCACACACCGCCGACCTGCTTTACACCGAGAGCCGAGCCGCATAAAAGGCCAAGAGAAATATATATAATTGACACCGGTAAAATAAACAGTATTGCCAAGATGATATTTATACTTGGCTCAAGGCCGAGAAATAAAGCAATCGTGTAACAGACCGCGCTTTGTATAAGAGAGATGGGTATTAAGGGGATGGTATATCCTACGATGAAATCCGAAGACGCCATCGGCGTTGTATATAGTCTTTGCATCAGCGCGCTTTCTCTGTCCTTGGCTATAAGCGTTGCAGAAAACAGAGTAATAAATGAAAGACCGAATACTGCGATTCCCGGAGCAAGATTTGCTATGTTAAAAAGCTCCACGGGAATATTTGACTGCATAGCGCTGAGCAACAATAGCAGTACTGTTGGGAATCCAAGACCGAAGGCAAGATTTATCGGATCGCGCAAGATCTCCTTTATACATCTTTTGGAAAAGGCGAGTGTTTTCATATTTTCACCTCCGTGACCAATGTAATAAAAGCATCCTCAAATTTGTCTGTTCCCGTTTGCTTTTTTAACTCGGTGGCGGTACCCGTGGTGAGTAATTTGCCGTTTTTCATTATTCCTATGCGGTCGGATAGAGCCTCTGCCTCCTCCATATAATGCGTGGTAAGAATTACGGTGCTTTTCCCCTTGAGTGAACGTATTACGTTCCATAGCTCGCTCCTTGCGATAACGTCAAGGCCGAGAGTAGGCTCATCGAGGAAAATAACTTCAGGCTCGTTTATCAGCGCCATTGCAATACTTAGTCTGCGTTGCCAACCGCCGGAAAGATGTGATGCTCGTCTATCGAGTATTTCTTCAAGGCCGAACTTTATCGACAGCTCCTCGACCTTTTTCTTTTGTTTTCTTTTTGTTAAACCGTGGATACCTGCGATCAGCATAAGATTTTCCTTTACAGAAAGGTTTAGTGCTATAGCACTTTGTTGAGGTGAAACACCGATAAAGTTTTTTATTTTCTCACTATCATCGATAATACTGTTCCCAAGAATAACCGCTTCTCCCGACGTTGGCTTTGTGATGCAGGAAAGCATCTTTATAAGTGTTGTTTTTCCTGCGCCGTTTACACCGAGCAAAGAGAATATTTCACCCTTTTTTATTCCTAATGTAAGGTTTTCTACCGCAGTTATATGTCCGTATTTTTTACTTAAATTTTTAGTTTGTATCGCGTACATAATGTCTCCCTTCGTTTTTTATGCTTTAAGTATATCACGTGTAATTTGTAAAGTCATCAGAAAAGTGTCCATCGGTTTAATCAGATACTTATTCGGTCGTATTTAAGTTTCAAACGCAAGATTAATAAAAACTGCGTGTTTGCTTGACTATATACTTATAAAAATGATATAATCAAAATGAAACAAATCTAAGATTTTGTTAATCGGGGTTAGATACACCATAAAAGAGGGGATATTGATATGCAACAAAATGAAATGAAGCTAAAATATAACCGTCCTGCGCCTGTAATAGATGACTTTTTGCATTACTCAACGCCCGAGTGCGCGTGGGAGAAATATTCCTTACCGCTTGGAAACGGATTCTTTGGTGCCAACGTTTTCGGCAGGCTCAGCACGGAGAGAGTGCAGATAAGCGACCCCACTCTTGCTAATCCTTACTATGTTCCAAAGACTCAGCCAAGACGCCGCAGCTGTGCTTCGGGTGTAAACAATATGGCGGAGCTTCTTTTTGACTTCGGTCACGAGGGTGCTGCCGACTATGAGATGACTCTTTCTCTTGATGATGCCGTGCATACGGTAAGATATAACTATGACGGGGTAACTTATACACGTGAGTGCTTTACCTCGCATCCCGACCGTGTCTTCGTTATGCGTATAAGGGCGAGTGAAAAAGGTAAAATATCCTTCTTGGTTCGTAATGTTATTCCCTTTATCTGTGAGTATAATATGGATGAGGGAGACGGTATGGGAAAGAGCGGGAAAGTGGTAGCAAGCGGTAACACGCTTATTGCAAGCGGTAAAATAGAGTACTACGGAATCCTCTTTGAAAACCGCCTTCGTGTTATCCCGGATGGGGGGCGTGTAAGCGCAAATGGGGATGCTTTGACCGTTTGTGATGCTGATTCCGCGATGATAATCTTCACTTGTGCTACGAATTATGAGCTTACCTCGAGAGTGTTTACCGAGCCCGATCCCAAGAAAAAGCTTCACGGCAATCCCTCACCTATCGAGCTTGTTGATTCTCTTGTCGACTCCGCGGCAGAGAAGGGGTACGAGGCTTTACTTGATTCTCATCTTAAAGACTACCAAGCCTTATTCGGCAAGGTGAAATTAAGTCTTGATGAGGAACTTCCCACCGAAACAACCGATGCATTGCTTGAAAAATACAAGAGCGGTGAGCGCTCACCTTACTTCGAGGTTTTACTATACCACTTTGGCAGATACCTTATGATATCTGCTTCACGTACTCTTCTTCCGGCGCATTTGCAGGGGATTTGGAACGCATTTGCAGACTCGCCCTGGTCGTGCGGTTATTGGCACAACATCAATCTGCAGATGAACTATTGGTCGTGCGGTACCGCAAATCTGTCGGAGCTATTTATACCGTATATAAACTATGCTAAAGCGTATATGGCACTTGCAGAGCAAAATGCAGATAAGTATATATCCGAATCCTACCCAGAAAAGCTTTCGCCTCCGGGTAAGAATGGATGGATTATCGGTACGGGCGGTTGGCCTTATAAAATTGACGGCTTTAACTCAAAAAGTCACTCCGGTCCCGGTACGGGAGCCTTTACCGCATTATTGTTCTGGGACTACTATGATTTCACACGGGATACCGCTTTCCTTAGTGATTTCGGATATCCCGCTCTTAGATCAATGTCCACTCTATATACTAAGGTGTTGAAGAAAATCGACGGAGTTTACCTCGTTGAGCATTCCGCATCACCGGAGATCGAGCATAACGGTAGCTATTACCACACCGTCGGCTGTGCCTTTGATCAGCAGATGGTTTACGAGTGCTTCAGACGCACGATAGACTCGGCGAGAATACTGAATGTCAAGGATTCGTTTATTGATGAAATCGAGACAATCCTACCTCACCTTGAGCCTGTGCTTATCGGTGATGATGGACAGATAAAGGAGTTCCGAGAGGAAACTCATTATGCTTCTATAGGCGAGCCAAATCACCGCCATGTATCGCACCTTGTAGGACTTTATCCCGGTACGGTTATAAATGAAGAGCATCCCGAGTGGATCGAGGCGGCACAGGTCACACTTAACCGCCGCGGCGACAGAACACATTGCTGGGCTGCAGCACACCGTATGCTTCTTTGGGCAAGGTGCGGCAGGGGTGAGCGAGCCATGGATCTCTTAAAGTCGCTTATACAAAACAATGTTATGGATAATCTGTGGGATAGGCATCCGCCATTCCAGATAGACGGCAACTTCGGCTATACCGCAGGTGTTGGTGAGATGCTCCTTGGTGGTTCTGACGGTGTAGTCCGCGTGCTTCCCGCGTTGCCCAAGGAGTGGACCCGTGGCGAGTTTTCCGGGCTTGTAGCCCGCGGAGGTGTCACATTCGATTGCCGCTGGGAATATGGTATGATCACTTATCTCGCCGTTACCGCCAAGACCGACATCGCCTTCGAGCTTCGTCTGCCAAAGGGAAATACGGTCGATGGCAAGGATCAAATTCACCTTACTCTTAATGTCGGTGAAAAACGTATTATTATTTAAGAAACAGAGGTAGTTAAAATGAGAAAACTAATTTGTCTTTTATTGAGTGTGTTCACATTATTCTCCTTGGTATCCTGTGAGATGCTAGAGGATTACATAACGAATATGCAGCACAATGATGCTGATTCTGATGGTATTTGCGATAACTGTACCGGCGAATGTCCGTATATTTCCGTTGTCAGTATTTATATTAAAGATGGCAAAAACGCGGAGCCTGAATATGAGGATTCGAAGACTACTCCTATTCTGGAGCATCAGATGTGGGAGCCCGGATATTATTGCGTTCGCACCTTGAAGCTTGAAAACAACACCGATAAGGATGTCGAATTTAAGCTGATACTGACCTCGAGCGATGATCCCGTTTCCCGTCTCGTTGAGGTTATCGAGGTCTACTATTTTTCGTCTGCTAAAACCGATATCAGTTATGCCGATTTGGACACTGGCAGAAAAATAGGAACCTTAGAGGACATATTGAATCAAGACGAAAACATAGAAAGTCTGTCGCTCACTGCAAAGGATAGCACAACGGTTACTCTTGTATTTAAGATGGTTGAAACCGCAGGAAATGAGTATCAAAACCTAAATCTTGACAAAATATTCATCAAGGCAGAAATAGAATAATCGCATTAGTCAAGAAATTACTGAATAAGTAGGGACAACACATTTACACATCAAATTTAATATTTTCGGACAAAAGACTGTTGTCCCTTATCGAACACACACTTCTTTGGTGCGTTATATAAGGGACAACATTTTTATTTAATTTTGCATTTTTAGGACAGTCGAGGACGCCTGTCTCTATAATTCAGGCGCTTACGCCGCTCGTTGCATCGGCATCTGTGCCGAGGCTTTGAATGATTTGACACTTCGTGTCATGAATTGATGCTCTGCATCATGATTTGAAATCTTGCGATTTCATGAATTGAATTGCCTTTTCTCAATGCGCCCGAGCGCAATTCATGGCGAAACCAATTCATGAAGCTCTGCTTCAATTCATGCCGTTTTCGGCAATTCATTGCGAGCGAGGTAGCTCGCATTCAGCATATTCTCAATGAAAATTCCATACCCCTCGGTGGGGTCTGCCACCATCACGTGCGTTACCGCTCCGACGAGCTTGCCGTCTTGGATGATGGGGCTGCCCGACATACCTCTTACTACACCGCCTGTGATAGCGATCAGGGCAGGGTCTGTGACCTTTATCTTAAATGATTTTGTCCCTGTGGAGCTTTTGTTGATATCCGAGATTTCGATCTTGTATTCCTTAACTGCGCCTACTTTTACGGTGGAAAGTATGGTTGCTTCACCTGCGTGTACTTCATCACGGTGTGCCACCTCAACGGCACAGGCTGCGAGACTTTCAGGCACTGTGTCAAGCTTTCCGAACACGCCGCATTCCGTATTTGAATATAGCTCGCCGCGAATCTTATCCGTCAGTAGTCCTGACAACTCTCCGGGCTTTCCTTCTTCGCCTTTTTTTACTCCGGACAGTATCACTCCTGTGACGACGCCCTCGGTAAATTCAATTACTTCCCCCGTATCCGTGTCACATATTCCGTGTCCGAGACCTCCGAAAAACCCGGTTTGGGGATCAATATATGTTATTGTTCCGATGCCTGCAGCACCGTCCTTTAGGACTACACCGAGCTTGTATTCGCCATCGACTTCTTTGGGTTTGATCTTGACGGTTATTTCCTTTCCGGACCTATCGCACGTAAGTGTGATATTTTCACCGTCGAGGTCGCGGGTAATCTCTTTTATTTCCTTAACCGAGCATACCTTGTGACCGTTTACAGATTTTATTTTATCTCCAACCTTTAACTCATGAGCATCTCCCGGATTTTGTACACTTACAAAGCTTTGCTTTATTTTTGCACCGAAAATACCGCCTCCGGGGACGAGCAGGATTTTCCCATTTTCTTCATCCTTGCCAAATAGCAATTCATAAAGTCGCGAGCTGATTTTGATTTCATTATTTGATGAATCCGCCGAGCAGAGAACTGTATCTGGGCATGTTGTCTCGACTGAGCTGATGTGTTTCTCATTTTGTCCGGGTGGGAGAAAAACGAAAAACGAAAGAGATGCCACCAAGAGCCAAACGAGAGATTTTTTTGCCATCAACTTCATTTATTAATTTACCTTTCCTTCGTTCGTAGAATTGCCCACAAAAGTGCGAAAATCCTACGATAATAATTTGCTCAAAGTGTGAGCTTCATATGAGTTGAAATTTAAGGAAGGTCAGTCGTTTTTTTGATTCAAATTAATAAAAAACGCACCCGTGAAATTATCACGGGTGCAATAAGAAGCTTGTTTTTTATCAAATATGACAATTGATATTTACATAAGATGTGTAGTAATGAGTAGATTTTTGAACTCTTCGTTTGATGTTGCGTAGATCTGCATAATGTGAGTGGCCTGTATCTTAGCGGTGAAAAACAAAGTGTTATTATCGCGGTCTACGCTAAAGCCCGCAAGCCTTGCAATCTGTACGATGTGTGCAACACCCACAACGTCTGTTAAAGCATGAAAACGAGATTCTACAGTAAGGTTGTCGTCAATCGTAATTTTTATATCGATCGGCTCATCATCGTCGGTTATCATAGCGATAAGTCTTATAAGGTAAGATGTTACCGGAAGATTGAGGTTGACATTGCCGCGTCGATCGCCGATTATCTGTACATTAACAAGACCGTCAAGATACTCATTGACAAATTCTTTGATGCTCAGAGCAAATGATAGCGTGTCTATTCTTTCATTTTGTGTTTTGGTAGACGTGATTTCACGCAAATAATTTTGATTGATTTTTCTTTTTCTCAATATCCTACATTCCTATTTCTGAATGATTGATTTCCTTTAAAAAATCGGTGTACGTGACGCTTTCTTTTAGTTCCTCTGCCACACCGTGTGAAATTTCACCCACACAGTTCATCAAATATATGTATTTTATGCTGTCATAATTGTTTTCAAAATGCTCATCACTCTTATAGCTTCTATAAAGAATGTAATATGCATCCTCAACGTCGGAGACTACATCCACGGGTGCGCTTACCTCTCCCATCTCGAGTGCAAACGCCGCTTCTGTCATATTGCCGTAATAAGAGCTCTCAAGATTGTATTTTCCCATCACATAGCCTTCTTTGATTTCTGCGGCATTAGTATACAGGCTGTTGCTCATAATTGCAGTTATAACTGCATTTTCTTTTTCCTCAAGAGTGTCCTTTGAATTGGCAGCAGTCTCAAGTGATTCTCTCAATTTTTCCGCTCTCTCAAGGGGCGTGTATGATATTTGCTTTTGGAAGCTTGCACGTAGAACTCTGACGCACTCATCCGAATCATAGAACGCTTTGACATCATCCTTGTCGTACTTTATAGCTCCTACCGTAAGATCGATGTCGATATCATCGGAATTTACCGTACCAATGTAATATGTATCAATGGCATCTACCGCGATGGCGTATCGAAGAAGGAGAGTCTGAACCGAATAATTGAGGTTCATCTTCTTGAGTGCGGCGAGATATGCATCATAACTTCCATAGCCCTCAATCGTCGATGAGCCGTAGTTTCCACCCTCAATACTGATTCTGATGTTTTCCTTAATCTTTTCTTCTACCTGGCTTGAATATACGTCAAAACCGATTCTTTCGCATATTGCAAATGCGGTATAGATCTCCGCTATTCTGTCTATTATAATTCTGTCTATTTTTTTTGTGTATTCGTCAGAATTTTCACCCGTCCACACGCTTGGGTCTCCACCGTCAACCTGGCTTTTATAGGTTAGGAAAAAGGCTCTGTACAGTTCGTATTTTACCTCAAACGTGCAATCGTCTATGGATAGTGTCATAACCGTGCGCGCTTCTTCCTCTGTGCTTTCTACGGGCGGATATTCATTTATATTTCCACATGATATTAGAGCGAGCAGGCTTGATATAACAAGTAATATAGATAAGAGCTTTTTCATTTTTTTGATTTCCTCTTTTTAATTGTTCACTATTTATTTTAACAAAATAATATTAATAAATCAAGTATCCTTGAAAAAACAAGCAAAATAATCTTTCTAAGTATGAATAATATAAAGAAATGCGTATTTTTTGCATTAATATTGCATTTAGGAAAAAAATGTGGTAGAATATACGCAAAATACTTCAAGAGAGGTTTGTAAAATGGAAGAAATTTATAGCGTAAAGCTATCGAAAATAATAGATGAGTTTAAGCTTGAGTCGTTATATCTGCCTGACCTACCGGAGAACATTTTAGTCAATTGTGCGAGAGTAAACCGTCCGGGCCTTCAGATGATTGGATTTTATGATCATTATGAGCAGGCGAGAATTCAAATTATAGGAAAGGTGGAGAACCTTTTCATTGCGGAAATGGATCCTGTTGAGCGTAGAAAGAGACTTGAGGATTTCTACAAGACACGCCCCACGGGTGTTATTTTTACTACCTCTATGGAACCGAGTGCGGAATTTTTTGAATTCTCTGAAAAATACGATGTTCCGCTTCTTCGTACGTCTATGCGAACCTCGGAGTTTATGGCTGCTTTGATTGCATATCTTAACGTGGCTCTCGGACCCAGAATTACCAGACATGGTGTTCTTGTTGAGGTATACGGTGAGGGATTGCTTCTGCTTGGTGACTCGGGTGTAGGTAAGAGCGAAACGGCAATTGAGCTCTTAAAGCGCGGCCACAGACTGATTGCGGATGATGCAGTTGAGATTAAGAAGGTATCCGCGACAACTCTCGTCGGTTGTGCCCCGGAGATCATCCGCCACTACGTTGAGCTGCGTGGAATTGGTATTGTGGATGTTCGCCGCCTATTTGGTATGGGTGCAGTTAAGGAAAGTGAGAAAATCGATCTTGTTATTAACCTTGAGGAATGGGAAAATGGTAAGATGTATGACAGACTCGGCCTTGACGATCAGACAACGAATATCCTTGGTATTGACGTTCCGAGTATAACTCTGCCGGTGTCTTCCGGACGTAATCTCTCTGTGGTAATTGAGGTTGCGGCTATGAATAACAGACAAAAGCGCATGGGATATAACACCGCCAAGGAGTTTAATAAGCGCTTGATGGAATCAATGGGCATGGATTGATAAAAATAGCTTAAAATGGTAAAAAACAAAGATTGGTACAATGATGTGCAGGGTTAAAATATAACAAATACATTAAAACGTTACCTATTATTATAACAAGGAGAGCTCCGGTATGGTCGGAACTCTCTTTTTGTTTAATATCTCCTGAGGTATGCATAAAAACATCATATTTAACATAGAGTGTAGCGTAGAAAATATATGGGAGGTTTTTTATGCAAACTGAAAAGGAATATCTGTCGGGTAGAGATATATGCGCGTTAAGATGTGAGAGTGTCGGAGAATATGTCTTACCTGACTATAACGGTGACGTAAAGAAAGTGCTCGCTGTAAAAACAAAGGTTTTTCCTGCGGGGAAATTCGTTGGAGACGAGTCTTTGGAATTTTCAGGCTCTGTCGGATATGACGTTGTGTACGTTGATGGAGAAAACTCGGTAACTCACGCGGAATTCTTTACAGATTATGATGGTGCTGTGAAGATTAATTCGGAGACTTATATGGATTCGAATGTTAAAACCACCGTTTCAAGCTGTAGTATGAGGCTTGTCGGCCCGCGAAAACTATCTGTGAAGTGCCTTTTGGATAACGATATAAAAATATCCGAGAAAAGAAAATATGATATACTTGGTGATGCTTTCGATGAATTCGAGCCTGAATTATCTACCAAAACCGTGAGCGTTTTTGCTCAATATTTTGGTACGGGAGAAGAAAGAGTGCTGACCGAGGAAATAATAAATATCGACGGAGCGATTGCCGACGAGGTAGAGATACTGTTGACTGATTCTGAATTTATACTTGATTCGTTGGATAAAGATGACGATAAGGTCCATGTAAAGGGGCGGATTAAGATCATACTTCTTTACAGAAACGGTGATGATGTTCCTTGCATGGTTACCAAGGAAATTCCTATTGAAGAATTTGTTCAGATGGACGAGGTAAAAGATCTTGAAACACTCGAGGCAAGAGTGGAGATATCCAAGCTGAAGAGCACGGTAGAGCCCACTGATGACGGCGTTTCACTTGGTGTGAGCATTTCTGTTTTACCGATGCTTTTCGGGGTTAAGAATTCTGATTTTGAGATCGTTTTGGATGCGTATTTAAAGGAACGCGGAACTGAAAATGAGTATGCCGAGTTTGGATACAACGAGCATATCTGCACTGCAAGTGCGGAGGAAAAATTTGAAGGAAAATTATCACTTGATGATATTGGAATCGAGAGTAAAAGTGATATAATTTGGTCTGAGTCTTCTGCGAGAGTTGAAAGCTGCGAATTTGAGAACAATTATGTGAAAATTAACGGCGAAATTCGATTTAGTGCCATAGCGTGTCAAGTTTTTGAGGATGGAAGTCCATTGTATCACCCCGTTAAAGCAAGCCTTCCTTTTGTGCAGATTGTAAATAATAGTTGTCAAATACATGATAATATGCATATAAACTGTTCTGTTTGCACAACAGATACTAAAATAGAAATTGGCGAAAATGACGTTTTGCTCTCCGCTGTCCTTTTGGCTTATGTGACACTTAACGCGCAGAGGCGGCAGCGTTGTCTTGGTGCGTCATATATCACAGATGAAGAATATGTCCGCGATGAATCTGTTGTAACAGTTTATTACCCGGACTCTTCAGAAAGCTTGTTTGAAATAGCTAAAAAGTTCCACACTTCTGTCAGTTCTATTGCTGAAAATAATAGACTTACACAGAACGTATTTGCAGCCTACGACGAACCTCTTAGTTCGAGCGAAATTAGGAAATTACTTATAAGATAAAACGCCTTTATGATATTTAAAATAGGCAAGAAATTACGGGTTGACCGTAGCTTCTTGCCTATTTTTTGTGTGATATTTATTCTTGCTCGAGCCAATTTTTTCCGGAGCTTACGTCTGCGGTAAGAGGGATTGAAAGTTCTAACGCACGCTCCATCTCCTCTTTGAGGATTTTTTTACAGCGTGCAACGTCGGAGTCTTTGACTTCGATTATCAATTCGTCGTGTACCTGCATAACTATTCTTGCATCAAGTCCGGATTCTATGAGTGCTTTGTCAACGTTAATCATAGCTATCTTCATTATATCTGCGGCTGATCCTTGAATAGGTGCGTTCATTGCCACTCTCTTTCCAAATGCTCTAAGAGGTGCTTTTGACGATTTTAATTCCGGGATATATCTCTTTCTGCCCATTATCGTAGTTGTATATCCATTGCTTTCGGCATCCTTTACTACGTTTTCAAGATATCTGTCGATATCCGGGTAGTTCATTAAGTAGTTTTTAATATACTTTGTTGCTTCGGAGACTGTCGTTCCGATGTCCTTTGAGAGTGAGAATCCGCTTATTCCGTAAACGATACCGAAGTTTACAGCCTTTGCTCGCTTTCTCATTTCGTCATTGACGAATTCCTCGGGAATACCAAATACCGCAGCTGCGGTTTTTCTGTGTATATCTTCATTCTCAAGAAAGGCTTGTTTCATCGTATAATCGTCGGAAATGTGAGCCAAAAGTCGTAGCTCTATTTGAGAGTAATCCGCATCAACGAGAGTATATCCATTCTCTGCAATAAAGAATCTTCGCATCTCTCTGCCGAGCTTAGTTTTTATGGGTATATTCTGCAGATTTGGCTCTGCGCTTGAGAGCCTGCCCGTTGCGGTAAGTGCTTGTTTAAAGTCGGTGTGAATTCTTCCGTTTTCATCAGCCGCATCGGTTAGAGCGGTTGTGTATGTGCTCTTGAGTTTTGTGACGTGTCGGTATTCGAGAATGTCATCTATTATGGGAGATTCGCCTCTCATTTCCTCGAGAGTTTGGGCATCTGTTGAGTAGCCGGTTTTACCCTTTTTCTTACTGCCGACAAGTCCCATTTTCTCATATAGAACGTTTCCGAGCTGCTTGGGCGAATTTATGTTAAACACTTCACCGGCTTGGATGTAGATACGGTTTGCCAAGCTTTCGGCAAGCTCGCCGAGAGCATCTCCGAACTCGAGTATGGAGATGGGATCTATCTTGAATCCCCATTTCTCGATTTTGGCGAGAACGCCTATAAGCGGTATCTCGATCTCGAAGAGTATCCTATCGAGTCCTTCCGCAAATATTTTCTCTCTTAAAGTTTGCTCAAGTTCTGACATGAATGGTGTGGCAGATGCGTCTTTTGCTATTGTTTTGCCAACAAACATTGACAAAAGTGAGCTTATTCCTGCGTTTCCGCTGCCGGGGTTGAGAACGTATTCATACATCATTAAGTCGAGAAATGTTATTTTACTGCAATCTGCTCCCGCTCTGTCGAGCGCGTGCCAAAGGTTTTTTCCATCATAGCATATCAGCTCTTTACCTTCAAAAAGCTTGGCTACATCTTCAAGATTTTCGGGACAAATAATATGTGTTTCTTTTGTTGAAACGTATATTTTTGCATCCTTTATTTCAATTGAGCATCTTTCCCACTCGATTTTAGCAAAATCTTCTGCGCTTATTTCCTTAAACAATGGGATTTCGGTCAACTCTATATCGGAAAACAACTCTTCCATCTCGGGTTCAAGCTTGAATTTTGTAATGAATGAATTGAGCTCAAGCTCGGAAAATTTTCTGTATAGTCCGCCCTTGTCAAACCCTTTGTATTCTATGTCTTCGAGAGTGATACCTACGGGGGCGTGTACGTCTATTCTTGCTAAATCACGCGACAAATAGGCGTTATTTTCGTCACGCAACAGCTTTTCACGTACGCCTTTTGTGATGCGCTTATCATCTATGTTTGCATATATATCTTCAAGCTTTCCGAAGTTTTGTATAAGTCCTGCAGCGGTCTTTTCGCCAACGCCTGCAACTCCCGGTATGTTGTCCGAGGAATCGCCCATTAGAGCCTTCATATCAACGAAGAGTTCGGGTTCTATTGCGTACTTGCTAAAGAATTCGTTACGCTTCATTGTCAGGGTATCGTTGTTGGTTGCCAAAAGTACGGTTACTTTATCGTCGATCAGCTGTAAAAGATCGCGGTCTCCCGAGAGAATATAGCTTTCCGTATCCTTTTCATCGTGCGCCATTTTTGCTATGGTACCTTGGATATCGTCAGCCTCCCAACCGGGTAGCTCAAGTACCTTGATTCCCATTAAGGAGAGGCACTCTTTTGCATCCGCGAACTGTGAAAGAAGCTCGGGGGGAGTAGGGTGTCTTCCTGCCTTATATCCGTCGTACATTTCATGCCTGAATGTTGGGTGCTTTATATCAAATGCTACAGCACAATAGTCAGGTTTAACGGCATCGATCTGACGAGTGATCATATTGACCATTCCGTATATGGCGTTGGTGTATTTTCCACTCTTTGTTGTCAGTATTCTGATGCCGTAAAACGCGCGGTTAATTATACTGTTTCCGTCAATTACGAGTATTTTTTTCATATTTCAGTCTCTTTTTTGCTTTCTTCCGAGCTTTCTTTGAATGCATCATCCAATGTTTTTAGCAAATCCTCGGCGATTTCCTCCGGCTTACGATCATCCTCTTTCGACTCGGGCACGGGTTCTTCTTCCTTTGGACGCTCGGGCATTTTGCCGAAAATAGCTTCGTATATCGCGTCATCCGATATGATAAGCTCTTTTTCCTCATCACCCGGAATGTTTTCTCTATCTTCTTCCTCCTCTGGCTCGGTTACCGGGATTTCCTCACCGCCGCCGTAAAGGTCGAATATAGAAAGCTGCTTTGCGGCAAATGCTTCCTGATGTCTTGCGTAAGATTCGTTTACTCTTTCTTCTGTTTCTTTTGCGTACGCTTCAAGCATTTTGATAAGTTCGTTTTCCTTTTTCTCCTTAAGTGAGGTAGCAAGACACAGTCTCGCGAGGATAAATACAAACATAGCAAAGAGCAGGAGATATTCCTCAAGTGAGGCGAGCGATTTTGATCCCGATGAGGATACGAGTGCACCGTTTACATAGTAAGTGATTATGGCGGGTATGGATGTGTAGGCTGAAACGGATGCGGCGATCAGACCAAAGGACGTATACGTTCTCCACATCTCGCGTCCGAGCGAGATTCTTGCTTCGTATAGGAAAAACAAAGCACAGAAAATAAAGGCCATTTGCCTAAGAACTTTGTTCGAGTCATTGACGGATAAAGAACCGTCGAGATAAATAAGTATAGAATATATTGCCAAAAATGCTATAGTTGCGATCGCAAAATAAGCACGGATTGATGTCTTGCTCTCTGTGATAAACGCGTTGAGAAAATGATGTGCTATCGACAAGATGGCAAGAATACCCGCCAACACACCGAGCAAGGTCAGAGGGCTCTTAAGTGTGAAGGTCTCGATCGAGAAGAAAGGATATCTGCTCGTCGTAATGGCATATGATATGGATTTTACCCCGAGGAATGCGGTTGCAACACCGAGAATGCCGGTGGGCACGTAGGTCGCACTCGTTGAAAAACTTGCGCGCAGATTGATTCTTGATGCAATTAACGTGTAGCTAAACATACCAACTGCACACAGGAGAATTATCGCATTTGCTACGTTTATGAGCAATGTTTCTGAGAAGAAACCGCTTGCATAATCCAGGTAATTTACACAGGCTACAGTCCTTAAAGACACCGCTGCGGCAGTGGCAATAAGCATCACGGCAAGGTAAATTCCAAGTCGCTTTGAGTTCTTGTTCATGGAAAAAAATCCTTCATTTCAATTAAATATAGAATAGAATAAACGGTCATTTGCGTTGAAACTCGATCGTTTACAGAGCGAACGTCCCGAATATTTTGAATTGATTGAGTATATTTTACACCAAAAAATCGATTAAATCAAGCGCACTTTGAAAAAATGAGAAAAAAAGACGATAAAATGCCTGTGCAATAAGTGTCAAAAAGCCTGCATTTTCCTAAAAAAGCCCGATATTTGTGCAATATGAACAAAAATTCTTTAAAAAATTCGTGAAAAATTTTCTTAAAACGGTCGAACTTTTTTTGGAAACCTATTGCATTTTAAGGAAATATAATGTATAATTATAAAGCTTGATGATATGCGATGAAGCGGGAGGTGGCTACCCCTTGAGGTAGGGAATTTCCGTGGAGTATGTCCGATATTTAACCGGGCGAAGCTATAGTTTACCCTCATTAGGGGTATTCTGCGTTTTTTTCGGTTCGTTATCCGCTGCGGCAGGATTTACGGACTGATTTTGTTAGGGCGTGAATGATACGCCCGGCGCAGTGTGAAACTTATCGCCCTTCTTAAAACGGTATTAAGCAATACTAACAAGGAGGACAAAGAACAATGGCACAGAACAAGATCAGAGTGAGACTCAAGAGCTATGATGCAACAATCATCGACGCCGCAGCACAGAAGGTTGTTGAGACAGCTAAGAGAAACGGAAGCAAGGTCAGCGGTCCTATTCCGCTTCCTACCGACAGAGAGATCGTAACAATCCTCAGAGCGGTTCACAAGTA
>JAZRAE010000009.1:0-2072 GCA_045634385.1 Eubacteriales bacterium
CGTTTGGGGCTTTCTGCGGTTTACTCTCTCAAGGAAATCTTGGTCGACCGTTCTGCAGTAGCGGTTTATGCGGTAGGAATCCAGGTTGAGTGCCGAAGCCAAGAGGCTTTCGTGACTTGCCATAATGTTTGCAAGGTTGCGGAGGGTTTGCGCTGTGTGACCTTTTGCGCCGATGTGGATGTGGACTCCGCACATTCTCGTTGCATCGCTCTTTGCGCCTTTGTGGCGGAGCTGTCTGCAAAGCTCCTGGAGGGTTTCAATGTCGCTCCAAGTAAGGATGGGGGTTACAAGTTCGCACTTTTGGTCGTCGGGACCGCTGATGCTGACATCCTTTTGAAACTTCCACTCTCTGCCTTGGCTGTCCCAGGCACTCCAGGTTTCATATCCGTTTCTTCTCGCTGTGTATTCGCATCTGCCTGTACCGAAGAAGGTGGCAGCGGTTTTAGCGGCTTCTTGCCTTGTGATGTTGTTCATCTCGACCTCAACGCCAATGGTCTGTTTTTTCATTGCCTCGATAAAAGCGGTAGTTTTTTCGCTCATTTTGTGCCTCCGTTAATGGTGTGTTTCTCCCTTTCGGTACACACATATTAACTCTAAAAGCACATAATATCCAGTCATTTTGCGATAATATACTACACGATCTTTAGGGGTATTCGGCGGTCGTAATTGTGTATATTATGACCATTTATTTATCATTTCCAATGCGACGGCAGGCGTCTTCACCGTATACAACGCCGAGCGAAGATCCGATGTCCCAACTCACGTGGATGGTGCCCATATCGTCAACAAACCGAACCGTCCCCTTGCAACCGGGGACAAGGTCTGTGCGGTAAGGATCTCTCATCCTGGTCAGTTCAACCCTCGTCCCTTCGGTGAACTCCTCACGGATACGCTGTAAAGCTTCTTTGCTTATGAAATTCATATGACTTCCTCCTTTATTTTGGGTACTACATATATCACTCTAAAAGGCATAAAAGTCAAGTGGATTTCGTCATAGTTATCATAAATAACAAATAAATTTACAATTATTTTCTTCAAATCCCTTGTAAAATCGTTAGAAAAAGTATATAATATTTGTTACAAGGTGGTGATATAAACACTATGACAAATCTCCGTATAATCCGAGATCGAATTAATCAATCGGAAAATGGAACAGTTTTTGTTGCTGTCGACTTTGTTGACGTTTCCGATAAAACAAACATAAATGCTTATTTAGCTCGTCTTGAAGATGAGGGACTCGTAAAACGTGTGATGCGAGGAGTGTATTACAAGCCCCAATTCAGCGAGTTTCTAAACGAGGAAATCGCTCCGTCCGTCGATAAAGTCGCACACGCTGTCGCTCGCAACTTCGGATGGACGATAGTTCCAAGTGGTGACGCAGCACTTAATTATCTCGGCTTGTCAACACAGGTTCCGGCAACCTATGTTTATGTAAGCGACGGCGCATATAAAGAATATTCTTATGGCAATACCACCATTCAATTTAAGAAAACAACTAACAAAGAGGTATCGAAATTATCATATAAAACTGCTTTGGTAGTTCAAGCATTGAAGACATTAGGAAAAGAAAGCATAGACGATTTTGTTATCGGTCGATTGAAAACCTTACTGACAGATTCGGAAAAAGCAACAATACTTGATGAAGCAAAAGCCACCACTGCTTGGATTTACGAATATCTCAAGCAAATCTGCAGAATTTAGAATTCGCAAAATAATGATAATAAGATGTGATGGATATGATAAATATAAAGAAGAATAAAAAAGTATTCGCAGGCATTTTACTGACGGCAATTTTGATTATCGTCGCAAGAGCCTTGCGCCTTATGATAAACGATATGGAGTCCTTGATTTTACCCACACTCCTTATCTATCTGCGCGGTGTGATACATCTCTCACTCGCCCTTGTTTGGACGGTATCGGTCTACCAGCGCATCACCAACAAGCAGGCAAGAGCATTTGTGCTGTCGGTCGGTGTTCTGATGCTCGTATGGATCGTGGCAAAGACGGCAAAATGGGAGTTCTTCCCGAACAACACCGACACCCTTGTGCGCTACCTTTGGTACGCCTTCTAC
>JAZRAE010000010.1:0-3277 GCA_045634385.1 Eubacteriales bacterium
TCCATATTGATACCCGCCTTGGTGGTAGCTACGTTGATGGAGGAGCAAATCCTATTGGTCCTCGCGAGCGCCTCGGGAATGGCCTCTATAAGATTTTTGGCGCCGAGGATCTCACCCTTCTGCACGTGGGCAGAAAAGCCGCCGATAAAGTTTACGCCAAGCTCCTCTGCCGCCGCCTCAAGCACCTCAGCAAGCTCGACGAAGCCCTCGGGAGAAAGTCCCGAGCCAATGTAGGAAAGAGGGGTTATTGAGATGCGCTTGTTTACTATCGGAATACCGTACATCCTCTCAAGCTCCTCGCAAACGCTGACGAGGTTCTTAGCAGAACGTGTGACCTTATCAAATATCTTGACCTTGAGTCTGTCCTTGTCGTCGCTTATACAGTCAAAGAGGGATATTCCCATTGTAACCGTTCTGATATCAAGGTTCCGCTCCCTTATCATATCGACGGTCTCGAGTATATCGTGTACGTTGATCATATCTGGTGCATGGTGTTGAAGATATCCTCGTGCATTACGCGGATGTCAACGCCGTTCTCCTCTCCCGCTTCCTTCATAGCCGTAGCGAATGACGAAAAGTCGCAACTCAGATTTTCAAGCTCAACGAGCATTATCATTGCGAAGTATTCCTTCATAACCGTCTGGCTTATATCAATAATGTTCGCTCCGAAGCGCGCGCACTCGCGGCTCGCCATAGCGATAATACCGACCTTGTCTTTTCCTGTTACGGTTACAACTGCTTTCATCCTTCATTCACCTTTCTATTTTGACTATAATTGTTTGCGTTTTAGACTATTTAACATTTTCACCTTTAAGCTTCCTCGCGCTTGGGTATGAACATAATTACCACAGTCTCGACCCTCGCTGCGGGCGTTCCGTCGGCATATACGAAGGAGCGATGTGCAACCTCTACGTAAGGTGTGGGATTGCAGTTATACTTAGAGGAGAGGACGCCTCCGCCGGTTATGTTACCGAACATCTCGCCCCAGCCTCCCTCGTAGTTGAGGTACTCCTGAAAATCGTTATAATGATTGTAGGTATAGAACACGTAGTTCTCACCGACCTCTATCACACCGTCGCGGTCAAGGTCATATCTTGCGTGCACTATACGCGCCGCACCGCGTGTGATACTTGTTCCGTTGTTGTAAGGAGCGACAGCATGTCCCGTTCCGGTATCAGTGCCCGTAGTTCCTATATCCATCTCGTAGTAGTAGAGAGCACCGCCACAGCCTGAAATATTCGGTAGCTCGGGCTCGTATGGATATCTCGAGGTGTCACCCGAGAAATTGGTGTGATTGACTCTCAGATACTTGCCCCAAGGACTCTGTGAAGGCTTGGTTTTCTTGGACTCAGAGTGGTTCGCAGGGATCTCACCGAAGGCGAAAACGTATGCCGCAACCTCCTCGAGAGTGATATAAGCCGCGCCTTTGTATATCTTGTTCACGATCTCACCGTAGGCGTTCACAACGTAGTACGTGTTGCCATCCTCGGAGAACAAATATGTACTGTTCAAGATCAGGACTCCGTCAATCTCGGGCTGATAACTCGACACGGTAGGCTCGGCAGCCTGATCCTCAATAGACCCGGACATCAGGTTATGCTTTGTCCTGTAGTAAGCGTCCATATAGCTTATAGCGGGTGTATAGTTGGCGTAGAACTCTTCCCTGTCGACGTTTACGTACGGGTCACTCGTTACAGGGTCATCCTCGTTTGGAAGATAAAGTATCCCGCCCTCGAATATTTCGGGCTCGGGCTCAGGCTCGGGTTCGGGAGTTACATCTGTATCCGGAATTTTATCGGTATCGGGAGTGCCCCCCGGCTTCTCCGCGTCATCCGACGCGTCGCCTTTGTCGCCTGCCCCACCGCCGAATATTTCGGCTAGCCCCTCAACGTCAACGCCCGCCGCCTCGATGATCTCGCATGAGGTAGCACCTAATACGAGCGAAAGGATAAGCAGGAAGGTAGTAAACAGTTTGAATAAATTTCTCATAAAACCTCAACTAAAATACAATACTGTTTAATTATACCATGCGCGCGTGACTTTTGCAAGTTCTGGGTAAAAATTTCCTTGCTTCTTTGATATTTTTTACATTACGGTTTTTGCAATACCATTCCCACAGATTTTGCATTTTCATTCCCACGGATTTGGCATTTTCATTCCCACGGATTTTGAAGGTGCGTGGTTTTTTGAAAGTGTTGTAATTACCAGTAAATTAGCCCAAACATAAAAAGAACCGCACCCGAAGGTGCGGTCCTCAAAGATTAAATCAATATTTGACTTTTGTCTTTTGAATTATGCAACGTAAACAACTTCAATGGCAGTAATATTCACCTGACCATTTGTTTTAGTTCCAGTGTTTCCAACGCTGAAGGTTATAGAGCTTCCATTTACTTCTATAACAGTGTCAGATGCAACAGCAGTACCGTCGAGAGTAAGTGTACCAGTGTTCTTGTTTGCATAGGTAATCTTTACACTCTTAATTGTTGCCCCATCTTCTGCCTTTACAGTAATAGCAGGGCTCTCGGTCTGGTAGGTTCTCCACTGTTCGCCGGATGTGTAATACTTACCTGTGTTAGATGTACCTACTGCAGTAACGGTGATGTTACTGTCCATAGTGAGGGTGTCATACTGAACACTATTTGCCCAGCCATTGGCATCAGCATACTCAGAAATTACAACACTAACAGTAGTCTCAGTCTTTACACCGCCAATTTCTTTACCACAGTTACCACAAGTACCATTATCGGTAGTATGGCCAGTAGCTGCAACCTCATCTGCAACTCTCTTATTATCACATACAGAGCAAGTGTAAGTGGTGTAACCAGCTGCGGTACAAGTAGGATCGGTAACTACACCGTCATCCTCGGTGTGACCATCTGCACAAGTATCTACAACAGAAACAGCATATACATAAGTATATTTGCCATCAGCATCCTTGTAGGAGCTTAATTCAACAGTGCCAGAATAGTTAACCAAATAACCGTAAGCAACAATTACGTCGCCCTTGGTAAATCCGGTAACGCCCTCGCCCATGCTGATTGTATAAATGAGAAGCTCGGTGGTGCCATCGGTAATGTACACATTACCATAGTATCCGCTACCTGCGTTGATATAGCCAATCTTAGTAACAGTACCAACTACGTATACCTGCTTTGTAGTATATTCCTTGCTATCGCCGTCAAGAGTTTCACCTGCAGCGGTTGTAGCAGAAGTAGAAAGGGGAGCTTCAAGAGTACCGTAATTTACAATAGCACCGCAGCCATTACCGCAAAGTGCC
>JAZRAE010000011.1:0-1758 GCA_045634385.1 Eubacteriales bacterium
TCACAACTTTGCTGGTATGTAAATATGTTTTGCAAAAAAAATATCAAACGCCATTTGTACAAAGTCAAAAAAGGTGTCTAATACGAGGGGATTGTGTGGAGAAAACGGAAATAGAAAAAGAAATATAATTTCCTTTGCCTTTCAAATCTGCACAAAGAAAAAAGGCAAGCTCAAAGCCTGCCTTTTACTTATATTATTTCTTTTTCGGTTATACCAAAATACACCGCCGAACATTAGTGGCAGATGCACTTTTCGGTATCCTTATCAAAGATATGGATACGAGAAGCATCAATAGCAACCTTAATCTTATCACCGGAACGAGCGGTAGAACGAGAAGAAACTCTCGCGATAATATTCTTACCGTTGGTAGCATCCTCCATACCCTCGAAGCCGAGGTAGAGATAAATCTCCGCACCCATAAGCTCGGTTACGTCAACGTCAACATCAATAGTTGTATCAGCCATAGAGGTAAGGTACATATGCTCGTCGTGGATAGACTCAGGACGGATACCAAAGATAACCTCCTGACCGATGTACTCCATAAGGTCGGGATTATTAGACTTTTCAGCAGGAAGAGGAATCTCCGCAGTACCGAGAGTAGCATAAAGATCATTACCCTTCTTAACAAGCTTGCCGGTGATGAAGTTCATCTGAGGAGTGCCTATGAAACCTGCAACGAAGAGGTTGCAAGGAGTGTCGTAAAGGTTCTGAGGAGTGTCAACCTGCTGGATAACACCATCTCTCATAACAACGATACGGGAAGCCATGGTCATAGCCTCTACCTGGTCGTGTGTTACGTAGATGAAGGTAGTCTCAACCTTCTTATGAAGCTTGGTAAGCTCGGTTCTCATGCTCGCACGAAGCTTAGCGTCGAGGTTGGAAAGCGGCTCGTCAAGAAGGAATACCTTGGGGTTACGAACGATCGCACGGCCGAGCGCAACTCTCTGCTTCTGACCACCGGAAAGAGCCTTAGGACGTCTCTCAAGAAGGTGGCTGATGTCAAGGATTCTTGCAGCCTCTTCAACACGTCTCTTAATCTCTTCCTTGGGAACCTTACGGAGCTTAAGACCGAATGCCATATTATCAAAAACAGTCATATGAGGATAAAGCGCATAGTTCTGGAACACCATCGCGATATCTCTGTCCTTAGGAGCAACGTCATTAACGTATCTGTCACCGATGTAAAGCTCGCCCTCGGAAATTTCCTCAAGACCTGCAATCATACGAAGTGTGGTAGACTTACCGCAACCCGAAGGACCTACGAAAATAAGGAACTCTTTATCCTTAATCTCAAGGTTGAAGTCGGATACAGCGATAACACCGCCGGGATACTTTTTGTAAATGTGTCTAAGTGAAAGACCTGCCATTTTTATTATCTCCTTTAAGATGTATTTTTTATCGTTTATATTCTATCAAAATTAAAAGAATTTTCCAATAGGCATTTTCACGATTTTAATGCGCTGTGTTTGTTAGTTTTAAACAAAAATCAGAGGTTTCATTTAGGCATTTCAACAATAGAATGTAAATCCTTCTAATTTATTAGAAAATTACATTCCCTTTATATAATATATTAGGAAGAAAAGGAGTGCGCACGGTGCAATGCAAAATGCAGAATGAAAAATGAAAATTAAGGTAGGAACGGGGCACAAACCGTAGGGACAGGTTGGCAAGGCAGAGCCTTGCAATTAAATCCGTCATAGACGGATGAAATCCAATAAATCGGATGAAATCTCTGCGAGATGAAATCTGCTGCGGCAG
>JAZRAE010000012.1:0-12489 GCA_045634385.1 Eubacteriales bacterium
AGTTAATAACACCTTCGATGGAAATTATGCGATCGTAGTTATCACTCTCCAAAGACTCAGCGGGTGTCGCAAGTCTTTCGTAGTAATATTCGAAGATAGCATTCGTGCCGTGCGTAGTCGTTACATAGTGGCCTGTAAGAGTGTCACCGGTGTTGGTAACGTAGTTAACCTCTGTTGTAATTTTAGTAGGTTTCGAATTGTTTGCAATCTCGCATATGAGCGACGCGCCTACATCAGCTACGTCGTCCTTTTTTCCGAACAATCCACAGCCGGTAAGACTGAGAATTGAGAATACGAGAAGCAGGATAACAAACTTTTTCATTTTAGTACCCAAAAGCCTTTCGTTGTTTTTTCGCATTGAACACAAAGTGAAACGCGAGCGGACATAATCCGCCAATGTATATTACACTATAATAATTATACATTTTTAATATGAGGTTGTCAATAGAGTTAGAGTCTTTCGGCAAAGCTCGTCTGACGAAAAATCTTTTAAAATTTTATTCAATACTACCAAAAAAACTCATCTTTTGTTCTTGGCAAACTCTTTGGTTATGGCAACTAAACGTTTCAAAGGAAGAGTTAGGACCTTGTCTTCCTTCACCGCAAGCGCAAGTGTACGCGAGACCTCAGGCACGATAGGAAGCACCTTTACCGCATCAGCACGCCCTTTAATAATCAGTTCGGAAAGCATACTTATCCCAAGGCCGTGTTCTACCATGGATATAATAGCAGGGTCGTCAACGTAGGTAGGTGTGACGAAAGGACGAACATTGTTCACCGAGAACACCGCACTTATATCATCGTCAAAACCAAGACCGGGCATAAGAAACTTTGTACCGTTAAATCTGGTTATGTGGAACTCCTCCCCATCAACAGGATAGTCCTTTTGAAGTATAGCATAGAATCTATCCTGCTCAAGAGGAAACCATTTGAAATCGTATTTAGAGTTTTTAGTGCCGAAGCACACGTCGTATCTGCCCTCATCAAGACCACCGTAAAGTTCAGCAACCGTACCGGTCTGAATGTTGACTGTTATATCGGGGAACTCGTGATTGAATTTCTCCACAATGCCGGGAAGCCACGTACCTGCCATACTCGAGAATGCACCGATCCTCAGCACGTTGTCACCGTAGGACTTAACCAACTGCACTTCGTTTTCAAGTGATTCCTCACACATAACAAGCTGTCTTATTTTAGGTATAATTCTCTCGCCCGCAGGTGTAAGCTTGATTCCGTAATAGCCACGCTGAAGTATCGAAAAACCAAACTCATCCTCAAGTGCATTCATCATGTGTGTTAGACCCGACTGTGTGTAGCCGAGCTTTTGTGCCGCTCCGGATAGACTGCCCATATCAACCGCAGTCAAGAGCGCTTTGTATTTTGAAATATTCATTTTACCTTTCCTTTTGGCATTCATTTATACTGAAGGTAATTCATATCACTTTTTGAGTGTTATGAGGTTTACCCGCTCGCAACCCGTAAAAAGCACCAAAACTTCACACGGTATACAGTTAAATCCGTATTTTACTTTGCAGTAAGATATCCCTCTCTGTAAAGCAGCTCTGCAATAAGCACCGCACCGCCTGCAGCACCTCTGAGCGTGTTGTGTGAAAGACCTACGAATTTGTAGTCATACACATTGTCCTCACGCAGTCTGCCCACACTGACACCCATACCGCCGTAAAGGTAGCGGTCAAGACGTGTCTGCGGCCTGTTCTCTTCTTCAAAGTAGGTGATAAATTTCTCGGGCGCAGTGGGGAGCCCGAGCTGTTGGGGCCTTCCCTCAAAGCTTCTCCAATCTTCAAGTATCTGTTCCTTGGTGGGCTTGTTTTCAAATCTTACAAACACCGCAGCCATGTGTCCGTCTGTAACGGGCACGCGAAGACACTGGCTTGTTATAAGCGGACTTGTCGCGGGAAGTATCTCTCCGTTTTCAACACGCCCCCATACTCTGAGCGGCTCGCGCTCGCTCTTTTCTTCCTCTCCGCCAATAAAAGGAATAAGGTTATCCACCATCTCCGGCCACTCGCGGAATGTCTTGCCCGCGCCGCTTATCGCCTGATAGGTAGTAACAACGATTTCCTTAATTCCGTATTTCATAAGAGGAGTGAGCGCACCAACATATGACTGTATTGAGCAGTTGGGCTTAACCGCGATAAAACCGCGCTTTGTACCAAGTCGTCTTCTCTGCGCCTCAATAACTTCAAGATGCGAATTGTTGACTTCTGGAATAACCATGGGAACGTCAGCAGTCCATCTGTTAGCCGAGTTATTAGAAACAACAGGGATCTCCGCCTTGGCGTATCTCTCTTCAAGCGCACGAGTCTCGTCCTTTGAAAGACTGACAGCACAGAATACAAAATCGCAAAGGCTCTTCACCTTCTCGACGTCATCCGAGGATATAACCTCCATATTGAGTATTCTCTCGGGACACGCATCCGTCATCTTCCATCTGCCAAGCACCGCCTTTCCGTACTTCTGACCTGCTGATCGAGGCCCTGCAACAAGTGCGGTGATTTCAAAGTACGGATGCTCGTTAAGCAGCATAATAAATCTCTGGCCTACCATTCCGGTAGCACCGATAATTCCAACCTTGAGTTTTTCCATTATAATCTCCAAATTAAATATTTAACTATTACATTTTATCATATCTTCAAAGGTGTGTCAATGTTTTTGAAATATTTTCATATTATTTTAAAAGAAAAAGCGAGGATACCGCCGATTTCGTAGCATCCTCGCCTATTTTTTTACTTATTGATAATACTGATGTTTTCGGGATTGACGCCCGTCGTTTCGTAGACAATAGCAAGTATCTGCGCCGCCTCTGCCGCCTTGAGCTCTTCGGCACCTACTATAACGCTAACCGAATTCTCGGAAATGATGGCAACACATTCGGTAAAGCCCTTTGCCTTTACAAGAGTCTCTATATTGCTCTCGTTCTGGATATCTACCGCGATCTGAGATATCTTGGCACTCGCCTCTGCCTTTGCTTCCTCGCTCGACTCGTTGCTTTCACTCACGAGCTTAAGTACGTCGATAGCCTCATCTCTCGACTGCTGACGATTGAGTGCGGTGGCGGTGAAGTAGTTTTCCTCTTCCGCATTGTTACCTGTCTCGGTAGAATCGCCAAACTGGTTTTGCATATTGCCGTCACCGTAGCCCATTGAATCGACCGGATCATAAAAGAGCTTGTAGTTTACGTACACCGCCGCGCCGATAAGAACGACAACGAGAAATACAGCGAGGCTTTTGGTCAGCTTTGATGAGAAAATTTTTTGTAGTTTTTCGTTTTTCATAGTATTCAAATCTCCTTAATTGTGTTACTGATATACACTATGCTTCGCAGTTGTTTGATATGCCACATAAAGCAAAAATCATTCCTTCATTTTTTCAATTCTTATTCTGTTTGTACCTATACCGAAAAAGGAGGACAGCATCTTAGTGAGAGTCAGTCTTACATCTGCCGAATCCGCACCCTCGCAGATCACTATAACGCTTTCAACCTTCCCGTCTTCATCAGCAGAATCCGACGGTGCGTAATAGACAAGAACCGAGCAATCCCCTACCCCGTCAACACCCGAGCAAGCGGCGGCTATCCTTTCTTCCGTGCCAATTTCGATTTTATCGGTCTCGTTTGAACTGCTACCTATAAATATTAATATCAAGCCAAGACCAAGGACGATCGCAATTTTGGCAATATCCTTCTTCTCGTTAAAAATCTTTATCAATGACTTACCCAAGTTTTATCGACACCTCACATTCTCCATTAAGGGTAAATTCTTCACAAATCTCATCTTCGATCTTTTTGTAATCAAGAAACGCCGCATCGGAAAGCAGCGTAACGTATATGCGCTCCGCACGTAGACTTTCCATATCAAAGCCATCGGCATTTACGAGTACAAATTCTTGCTTGACCCCATATTTCAAAGCTATATATTCCCCCACTCCGCATTCAAAGGCAAGCTCTATCGCGCTATCCGTTGCATCATCATAATCAATATTGTCGAGCAAGTCGCTAAGCGCATCATCTGTATTAAAATCGCGTAATATGTCAACTAAAGGTAGCATTATAGCACAAATTATCAAAACCCCTGCGCCAAAGCTAACAGATTTTTTAAGGCGCGGATGCGCTACTCCAAGAGCAACAGATATGAACATACACAAAGCAATCAGGCCGCCAAAATACTCACCCGGCAAGGCTCACACCTCCCTTCAAAAAAGCAACAAGCTCCGCAATATATATGAAGCAGGTCAGCGAATACACCGCCACAAGAGTATCAACCGCACCGAGAAAAGCAGATAGAACGCCACCCGATCCATCGATCCTGCAAACTGAGCTGAAGAATATCCCCGCCTTTAGGCACATCCTGTATGCAAGTATGGTAACAAGAGGCGAAAGCATAAGTATAATCACAACAGCTATCGCTCCACCCCCGACAATTCCGCGGGCATAAGATACCCCGCCGAGCGCAATCCCAAGTGCACCCGAGACGGCGTTTCCGACTATAGGTATAGAGCTTGATACCGCATACTTTGCACTTCTGATCAAAGCCGAATCCGCACTTGCCGATATTGCACTCTGCAGCGAAAAGGTAGCCCCCATCAAGACGGTCAGAATGCCCGTCAAGGAGAGGAAGAGATTCTTGATTCCCGAAGAAAACCTTTCAAAGACAGGATCAACCGCCGAGGCGGCGGCACATACGAATATCACCCCAACGAGTGATGCAAGAAGCTCTCCGGATATAAATGAATACACACCGAGAGTCACTCCCATCCCAAGTGCTTGCGTTGAAGCCACAGATGGAGAAACTCCGATAGAATTTACCGCCACACTCACAGGAACAACAGCCCCAAAGAACTCATTAATTTGCTTAAGAGAATCCACCGCACCCGTCACAAGAAAGATGAGCTTGTCAAACAGCATAACAGAAAATACAACGAGTATAATACGGCAAGCAAAGGCGGATAGCTCCCCCTCAATCTGTGAAGCAAGCGCACTCATAAGACAGACACCTAAAAGCGAAAGTAAAAACGCGGACAATCTGTTCCCTTCCCCTTTAATTGTGCTGACGATCTCTGACAAGATACGTTTCACGCCCACAGCCTCCGAGATGTCCTCCGCGTTCACGTTAAAATCACTCCCCTCGGGCAAAATGTCCTTAAAATTTTCAATGATATTTTCTATATTGCTATTCACGGTCTCGCTCACATTTTCTTCCGCGCGGCATACAACACGACCAAAGGGTACGAGAAAAATCACAATCAAAAACAAAAGCGTAATTTTATACAATCTTTTATTCATTGTTTTTGTCATAACAGTTCAGCCCCTTTTTCAATTATCCTTTTGATAAACGGAAGCGAAAGCGTCACAATTTCCACCCTGCCAAAAAGGCATACCGCCCCCGAAAGTCCGGCTTCCCCAAGCTCCGTGCAGATATCAGAACATATTCCGCATATGTACCCAACTCCCATAATTTTCAGCATTGCAACCGCATACTCTTTGTTATCCCCGCTAATGCCCGGAAGCATAGAAAAGAGCGAACCCACCGAAAGAGTTGCCGCGCCAATCACCGCAACCGTACCGAGAAGCAGAACGAGCTTTGAGCTCTTAAAGCCAAACTCCTTCAAAAGCACACCGAGAAAAAGCGTTATAAAAGCGTAAGCCACAACTCTCATCCACGCATTCATAAGCCGAATATCCTTTTTAGCGACTCGATCAGATCCCCTATTTCATCAACGATTATCACCAAAATAATCACTATGCCCGTGATCGAAACAAGCGTCGCCTGCTCGTCCCTGCCTGCCTTGTTCAAAATCTGGCACACAACGGCAACGATCATTCCGACTCCCGCAACTTTCATAATCAAATCAACGTCCATTTTTTCACTCCTCAAATTACAAGAATTACTATCCCCGATGCACACGCTCCGAGAAACGCCCCCGCCACTTTTCGCTTGCGTCCAATTTCAAACGACGACTCTGCCTCTTCTTCACTAAGTTTTGCAATGGCAAGCTCAATTGTCTCAAGCTCGGTATCTATATATCCTTCGCCAAAACGGCTAAAGCACCCCGTCAACACCTCGTCCGTCCTCTCGGAAATGCAAACACCCTTACTTGATGATTTGTAGGCATCAAGAATATTTCCGCTCGCCTGTACCCCGTCAAGAAATCCGCACCGCACAAGCGCCTCACTTTGATACCCCTTCGCCCATTCGGAAGGTGATGTAAGATAACACTTCATCTTCTCGCGCAAGTCCTTGAGAGCACCGAGATATTCCCGACACCACATAAGCTCCGAGTCAAGATGCACTACGTATTCGCGCCATATCAAAAAGGCGGCTACCATCACCGCACAAGCACCGATATATACCATAATACCCCCATACCGTGTCAATTTTTTCACTTTAGATCAATTGGCAAAACAGAGAAGGAGTACTTTTGTCCTTCCCTAAAGATCACACATACAGAGCTAAAAAGTCCGCCTAAAACAAGCTCTCTTATGTAATCTCTTCTCATAGCGGATTCAAGACTTACGGCATGTGCCGTCGCGATAACCTCCACCCCCGCACCGAGTGCGCCGAGCAAGGCAAAGGAGTCCTCGCGAGAGCCAACCTCGTCAACAACGATAACCTCGGCGGACATCGTTCTTATAGCTATATCCACACCGAGTGTCCTCTTGTATCCGCGAAGAACGTCCACGTGTGCATTGCGGTAAAACTCTATATCAAACTCAAACCGCTCGTCCACAACGACAACGCGCCTCGCCCTCTCTCCCGAGCCGATGAGCCTCGCCAAGTGACGTATCGCTGTAGTCTTTCCCTCTCCCGCAGGAGAGCATATCAACATCCCACCGGGGTGCATGATCCATTCTCTATATAGCTCCTCACAAAACGAACATTCGCCATAGGGGATTCTGAATACGAGCGCAGATATTTTTCCAACCCCGACAATTCTGCCGCTTTCATATCGAGCATTACCGCACACGCCCACCCTAATACCGCCATCAAGCGTTACATGGCCCGCAGAAATATCGTCACGGTGAGCGAACACAGCACCGCCGCAAATTCGCTTAAACACCTCTTTTACCCCGTCTTCACCTATACACGCCCCAAGGGATACGTTTCTGCCCGACACTGTCAGAGCAAGCGGACCGTGTGACCTTAACCTTATCTCGTTTATCCGTCCCTCGCTTGTCCGCGTCTTGCTTATGTACTCTCGGATAATACACACTGCATCCTCTGTAAGATAGGTTAAGGCAAGTTCAAACGCACTTCTTTTATCGCATTTTCTCATTTTTCTTTTCCTTTTTTGACACTTGTTTATTTATGCCGCCCAATGAAGATTTTATCGACATTTTTTGCATATTTTTCGGATTTCTTCTTGACATGGAACCTAAATTTTGGTAAAATATTTCTCGGTAATATATCTGTATATATCAGCCTTAGAACCCACAGTTTTCGCAAGAAGGAAGGATAAAACAATGAAATCAACAGGCATTATAAGACACGTAGACGAACTCGGAAGAATCGTTATTCCCAAGGAAATGCGCAAAAAAATGGATATTGCAAATTCCGATCCTGTCGAAATATATGTTGAGGGCGACAAGATCATTCTCACAAAATATCATCCCTGTTGCAATTTCTGCGGAAACGAATCCGGAACGGTTGAGTTCAAGGGTAAGAAGATATGCTTTGCATGTCTTAACGAAATCAAGAATACGATCTGATTATATAACTATACAGGACTCGTTTTGTAACGGGTCCTTTCTTTAATAATTGTCTTTTGCAAAAATCCTCTTGATTTTTTCTTCTCTATTTGTTACAATATATATGTATGCGATAAAAAACAAAAATATAATTCATGAAAGGAATTTTCAAAAATGAAAGTTATTACTTTTGGTGAACTTATGCTCAGACTCCAGCCCTACAACTACGAGAGATTCGTTCAGTGCGATCACGTAGAATTTACCTTTGGCGGCGGTGAGGCTAACGTAGCTGTTTCTCTTGCTAACTACGGCATGGACGCAGCATATGTTACAAAGCTCCCCGCACACGCTATCGGTCAGGCTGCAGTAAACAGCCTCCGTCGTTACGGCGTTGACACCACCAAGATCGTTCGCGGCGGTGACAGAGTAGGTATCTACTTCAACGAAAAGGGCGCATCTCAGCGTGGTTCGGTATGTATTTATGACCGTGCAAATTCCGCTATCTCCAAGGCATCTCGTGAGGACTTCGATTGGGATTCCATCTTCGAGGGTGCTGATTGGTTCCACTTCACAGGTATTACTCCCGCCCTTGGCGCAAACGTTGTTGAAATTTGTAAGGATGCCTGCAAGGCAGCTAAGGCTCACGGCCTCAAGATCTCCTGCGACCTCAACTACCGCGGTAAGCTCTGGACAAGAGCAGAGGCGAGAGAAGCTATGACCGAGCTCTGCCAGTACGTTGACGTATGTATCTCCAACGAGGAGGATGCAAAGGATGTATTCGGCATCGAGGCAGAGGCTACCGACATCTACGGCGGCAAGCTCAACCACGAGGGCTACAAGTCTGTTGCAAAGCAGCTCGCTGACAAGTTCGGCTTCGAGTACGTAGCAATCACTCTCCGTGAGAGCCGCTCCGCATTCGATAACGGTTGGTCCGCTATGCTCTACGACGTAAAGGCTGACGAGTACTGCTTCTCCAAGAAGTATGATCTCCACATCATCGACCGTGTAGGCGGCGGTGACTCCTTTGGCGGCGGTCTTATCTACGCTCTCCTTAACGGCAAGTCCACCCAGGGCGCAGTTGAGTTTGCAGTTGCTGCATCCGCTCTTAAGCACTCCATCGAGGGCGACTACAATATGGTTACCCTTGCAGAAGTTGAGAAGCTCGCAGGCGGCGACGGCTCAGGAAGAATCCAGAGATAATTTCAGTGACATATATCTAAAAAGATGCTCATTCAAAGCGAATGAGCATCTTTTACTTTTTATACAAGATACAAAAAAATGAGAGCCTAATGAGTCGGGCTCTCGGGTATTCTTTCTCATTTTTGCTAGTCCCTATAGTACAAGAGCGACACAGGATCAGTGCCCTTCACAGCTGTTGCAAGCTTACGTCCGTCCCAAGTGAATGTGTAACTATTTCCGTTATAATAGCTCAACGGATTACCTATCTCGTCATAAGTTATTGCCGTACCGTTGTAGCTTGTGAGTAGATCTCCCCACTCGGAGTCGGTATAGGAATCTCGCCCAAGAGCCTGACAAGCAGGCTCTTGGGTCATAGAAAACATGAAATACCAAATCTAAAGTTTATTTTGGTAAGAATTCCTTCGGATATCTATGAGAGAGAACTATTTTTCTAAAAGTATTTTCATTATTCTCAAAATACTCATTCTCTAAAATCATAACTAATTGATAATCCCCTTTTTCTGAAAAATAAACATCAATCTCCAAAATATATGCAATTTCTTCATTGTCAGATATGTATTTCTCAACTCGGCAAGAACCGTGATTGGCATATATCAAATCGAGGCGATTATATTGATTATAAAAATCAACATAAGGTTCATTGATACTGATCTCGGTCAAATTATCGCACTTTTCTCCCTCTTCATTGCTGACTTTATACCAATCTTCATATATCTCAGATGCAATAATATTTCCATTCAGATCTTTAATATAAACCCTATCATTTATCACATCAAAACTCCACTCTTCAGGAAGTTTGATTGTTGCTTTTGTCGCTGTATCTGTAGGAATATCTACATTCTTGTACCCGCTATAATTCTCAAATACGCCATTTTCACTTAGAAGTACAAAAACGAACAATGCTACACTAATTACAACATATAAAACAGCCACTGTAACCAAAATTTTAAATATTTTTCTCATTATGCCCCCTAATTAAAATACTGATTGACATACTTAATAGCCTTATCTATTGATATAAAAGGAATAGCACACGCTTCAAAGAAAACTCGTCATATGTAATAGTTGTACCGTTGTAGCTTGTGAACAGATCTCCCCCAAGCCGATGTGCTATATACACAAGTATCTACGCTTAATTGAGTACTTGTCCATTAGTTTTCAGCTTTCACCCAAGAGCTTGACAGGCAGGCTCTTGAGCTAATGTTTTTTCAAAGAACATAAACACATTACTAGCATAGAAGCCGACACAACTATGCAAGATATTTTTAATGTAATATCTCCTACAAAAAATGAAATAACAAAATCTACAAACACAGAAAAAACAATAAAGAATACCGATATTTTTCTTGCTCCACGATACACTATCCCTATTAATGTAGTCAACAATGCCAAAACTAAAAATATAATTGCAACCTCGTTTATAACAGAAGCATACACAACGTAATTAGGATCATACGCCAATGCGAAAGTATAGAAAACAGCAATGCTAGAAAAAGGTATAAAAATTGCACTATCAAAAATTCTACACAAATGTGAATCTAAAATAGCAAGGGTTGCAAAGATTTTAATGAAAAGGACAAGGTAAATTCGAATAGCATTCTCACTTTTTTTCATTGAAATACTCCTCTTTAGCAAATTTTAAATAGTCAATTTTTGTCCATCCTTCACTCTGTTTATCAAAATCCGTATGTGCTAAACGTTCTATTGGGTGGAAACGATAAAGAAAATTGTGCATATCCCACTCTATCAACATAGAATTAACAGTTCTACAGTAAACATCTTGATCATAAAAGTCACTATTTACTATATAGTTTAAAATGAATTCTTGTTCAGTTGAGTTAGTAATATCACATGAATTCTCAATTTGAAAACTTGGATTATCACTATTTGGGGAAAATTTTACATTTATCTTTCCTTCTTGCCAAGTTCCTTCTTCATCCGAATATAAGTTAATATCGTCTTCACTTATTTTTGGGGAGCAACTTGTAAGCGTAACAACAAGAATACCCACCAAAGCAATTAACAGTATCCATCCCTCACCGTTAGGATCAACTCGCATAATCGGATTATTTCCGCAATATGCGAACATATTATAGCCTGTCAGTCCTTGACCTGTGGAGAGATAACCGTCTGCATTTATGAATCGGCAAGTATTTGCATCATAGTATCTACTCTGCAGATAGTATAACCGAGTCTATCTCAATCTCGGGTGTTATAGATGCTGTGCTTGGTGCGGTGAAGGATATTTTCAGTACAATACTGTTGTATAAGAATTAATAGTTAATGGTTCGCTTGTATATTAGTTTTTGGTTTGCCCAAGAGCCTGACAAGCAGGCTCTTGGAATTTAAAATCATGATTTTAGCTCGTTCTCTAATGTGCCTTTCAACAAACCTTTATAAGAATAGACGTTACTCTGGATTTCTAAATCACTATTTCCTTCTAATTTGTAGAAGTAACCATAATGTTCGCACTTAAGACCAACACCGTATTCAATGTACCCAACAAGAGAATCGAAATGTATGTTTTCATTAAAGCCTTCAACATTGTTTTGCATACAATAATTAAAGCTGTCTTCAAAAATATTTGTTTCGCTATTGATATCATAAGCTACTAAATCTGTCAGCTCCCATAGAAAATCAACATACACCTTTTGTGCATCATAATTTGTTAGATCATCTTCTCCGTTGCCGTAAAAATATAAATTTGCTAAATAGTATCCGTATCTTGTTTTACATCCAAAAACAAAATCCATCGTGAATGTTTCATCAAACAAGGTAACCTTAATAATACAACCAGAACTATCCGGTGGAGTTTCTATCTTATACTCGCAAACAAGATTATATTTTTCTTTGAGATTACAAACCTTGGTGTCAATCAAATCAACATATTTTTCGCGGAATTCTTCTTCCGAACAGTTCCATTCACTGCCCTCGTAATAACTGACGTCTTCATATAACAAAAAGGAGAAAATCAGGGCAATTATTAAAACGATCAATGCAATATATCTCATGTAAAACCTCCCTACTAACTAAATGGCCAGAGAATGTTTCCAATAAACCTACGTGTGTATGTCCTAAAATTTTGTTCAGATTCAAATTCTGCATATTTTGCTTGATCAGCCCATTTGCACTCACCAAGACCAACACTATCCAAAACATAATATACACTGCAATGATAAGCAACTTCCCTAATCATATCAGCTTCAGACCATTCATCAGACATATAGTCATTGGCTGGATTATTATCATTTGCCCATTCTTCCCGTGTTTTTCTGACAAAAGCAATTTGTTCTTTCCTAGATAAATTCGATGTATTTTCACTTTCTACTACAGAATGATATCTTTCATCATCCATAGGTTTTGTATCATCGGTACGAACAATTTTTTCGCTTTCAACAACTGAAACAATGTTTGCACTTACTACAGCTGCAACTAATGCAACGATTCCACAAACAATTAAAACCGGCAATAAAAATTCACCTGTGTAATCCACATACATTACAGGGTTGTTGTTACAATAAGCGAACATATTGTAACCGATTATACCTTGACCTGTAGAAATGTATCCGTCTGCATTTATGAAT
>JAZRAE010000013.1:0-2467 GCA_045634385.1 Eubacteriales bacterium
ATGCAACAGAAGAAATGATCACCAGCGGCTTTGATTTGTCACTGTATACCTGTACTCCCGGCGGCAGCAATCGCGTAACCGTGCGTTGTAATGCTGCCCAGGATAGTAATAGATAACTTCTAAAGCACAGAGTGTTTTAAATAACGAAGTAAAGCACAAGGATTATAGTCCTCTGTGCTGAATGGAGGAAGAAAATGAAAAAACTATGTAAAAGAATCATAACCTTTAGCCTTGTATTATGTATGGCCCTCTCTGTTCTTACAGGTCTGGTCTATGCAGCGGATACTGACACCGTCGTAATCCTTTATGAAAACGACGTTCATTGCGCAGTCGAGGGATACTCAAAGCTTGCTGCAATGAAAAAAGAACTATCAGAAACCTATACAAATGTAGGTGTTGTGTCTGTGGGCGATTTTGTCCAAGGCGGAACGTTGGGTGCTGTATCCAAGGGCGAGTACATTGTAAATCTGATGAACAAGGTTGGCTATGATGCGATTGCTCTCGGCAATCATGAGTTTGACTATCAGCTTCCTCGTCTTAACGAGCTGAATGCTATGTCGAACACAAAGTTTATTTCCTGTAACTTTCAGAAGATTGGCGAGGATAAGTCTTATTTTGATCCATATACAATTGTGTCTTACGGAAACGTGGACGTTGCCTATATCGCCATTACCACGCCCGAAACCATCAATTCGTCTTCTCCTGCACAGTTCAAAAATGATAAAGGCGAGTTGATGTATACCTTCAACGAGTCAAAGCTTTACGATATTGTACAGACAAATATCAATGCAGCCGAAACTGCAGGCGCTGATTACGTGATTGCGCTTTCCCACATCGGCTACGATGAATCGGGCAACTTGGCTGACATTACCGATGTGATTGAAAACACCGATGGCTTTGACGTGGTATTGGATGCACACTCTCACTCAGTCATTGAAGAAAAGGTGATCAAAGACAAGAGTGGCGACGATGTTTTACTAACCTCTACCGGAACAAAGTTTGAATACATCGGAAAGCTCACGATCAAGAACGGCGCCTTTGATACCGAACTTGTAGAGGTGGAAAGCTATACCAACCTTTATTGCTCAGGTAAAGTATTACACCGACTTTATCCGTGGCAGAGAGGATATGGTTTTGGTAGAAGTCTATGCCGATGAAGGAATTACCGGCACCACCACAAAAAAGCGTGACGAATTCAATCGCATGATGAGAGATTGTCGGGCGGGAAAAATTGACCGTATTTATGTAAAAAGCGTGTCCCGTTTTGCAAGAAACGCGCTCGATTGTATTGAATACGTCAGAGAACTTAAAAAGCTTGGTGTATCGGTGTTCTTTGAAAGCGACGGTATAGATACAGAAAGCATGAATCACGAGCTGGTTCTGTATATTAAGAGTGCTTTCGCACAGGAAGAATCCCTTTCCAATTCCAAACGTGTCAGAAGATCTAACCGGATGCGTATGGAAACGGGTACATTTACCTTTTTAAATGCGCTGTTCGGTTTTCGAATCGAAGACGATACCTTAATACCGATTCCTGAAGAGGCTAAAGTTGTACGCCAAATCTTTAGGTATTATCTACAGGGTATGGGCTTCGGTAAGATAGCACAAGAGCTGAATGGGCAGGATGTGCCGGGTAAACCTTGGGGCAAGGAAAGAATTAAGTATATTCTCAGTAATGAGAAATATATCGGTGATACGCTCCACCAAAAAACATATACGCCTGAGCAACTGCCTTTCCGTAATAGGAGAAACAGGGGAGAAGTAGACCGGTATTACGTGTCTAATTCCCACGAGGCGGTGCTGGATAAGGACACCTTTGCCGCTGTTCAGGAAATGCTGAAAAAGAATCTGGAAAAGGAAGCCTTAAAAGCGGCTCCTCAAAAGTACTTTTTCAGCGGTAAAATATTCTGTGTAGACTGTGGTTGGGCGTATAAAAGAAGGGTGCAAAACGACATCGTCTACTGGGTGTGTTCCAAAAGCGGCACAGCCGGTCAGCGTTGCTGCACACATCCTTTGAGCGAAGAGGTTATCGGAAGAACCTTTTGCAATATGTATAATAAGCTCCGTTTTGTGAGCGATAAAGCACAAATTATTGACAAATACTGTAATATGCGCTAATATGTATGTCTACTCTATTTTGGTGGTTTTATATTTAGGAGGGTTCTATGTTAGCCGTTTTAGCGTTTATTCCCATTCTTATTACATTGATTTGTATGTTGTTTTTCAACTGGCCGGCCAAATGGAGCCTTTTGGTTTCGCTTGCTGTGGCGTTTGTGTTCGGCTTTGCATTTTGGCATGTTCCAATCACGGAATTGTTGGCAAATACTGTTTACGGAATGCTCAATTCGGCGGAAGTGCTGATCATCATTACCGGTGCTATTTTGGTAATGAACACGCTGAAAGCGTCGGGTGCTACGGCGGCTATCAACCGCGGATTTATGAATATTTGTCCTGATAAACGTGTGCA
>JAZRAE010000014.1:0-37408 GCA_045634385.1 Eubacteriales bacterium
ACAGTAGGACATGGCTACGATCCGACTTAAATAAGTGCTGATTAACACTAGAATTTCTTGACATATCATCATTTTTGTGCTACTATATATAAAAGCAGGCAGTCGCAAAGACAAGTTTGCGACTGCCTTATAACCTATTAAGGTTTTTATACAATTGAATCTGTATCTGTTTTTAGTACATTCTCGAAAAAAACGAAATAATTATACCCAACTCGTCATTCTATGTTTAATTAATTTTTCATATTCGCGTGTACAACTAAAAATACACGTGGTTTTTCATTTACTAAAGGAGGCCGTATGAATATCGGAATTATATGCGAATACAATCCGTTTCACAACGGTCATCTTTATCAAATTAAAAAAATAAGAGAAGAGTTTGGCGATGATGCGAATATAATTGCCGTAATGAGTGGGAATTATGTACAGCGTGGAGGCGTTGCAATTACAGATAAAGGTATAAGAGCAAGGTGCGCTGTAGAATCCGGTGTGAATCTTGTGCTTGAGCTGCCTTTCCCCTTTTCAATGTCAAGCGCTGAATTCTTTGCAAAGGCAGCCGTCCATATACTTGACAGTATTAAATGTGTCGATTATATATCATTTGGCAGCGAATCGGGCTCTGTTTATGAGCTTGAGAAAATTGCAAGAATAATGCTTAGCAAACAATTTTTAAATGAACTGGAACGTTTGTCATCCGACAACGAAAGCAAGAAAAACGGATATGCAGCATTAAATGAAATCGCTCTTAATAACTTACTTGACAAGGAAGAAAAACCATTTTCTTTAACTCCTAACAACATACTTGCTATTGAATATATTAAGGCTATTATATCGTCAAAAAGTTCTCTAAAAATACATACAGTAAAACGTGTAAACAACAATTATTCGGACGAATTTATTTCATCCGGAGATATACAAAGCGCATCTGCAATTAGAAATTCGATCGAGCAAAAGGATATTTCTGCCCTTGAATATACACCTAAATGTGCAAAAAATATTATTTTGAGATCGATTTCTACCGGAGATTTTCCTTGTGATAACGAAAAACTATCCACGGCAATAATCTCATCACTAAGATTAAATCTGCCTGCGAACCATGACTCAATTCATGATACTGCCGGCGGTTTATATAATCGTATTCGTGAGCTTAGCTTTAAAACGAATACAATAAATAGCTTAATCCGCTCTGCTGAATCAAAAAACTTTACCAAAGCAAGAATTCGTCGCGTATTATTCTACTCTTTATTGGGCGTTACCTCCTCCCAATTCAAAGATTTACCGACTTACACACAACTTCTCGCAATGGATTCAAAAGGCAGAGCTATGCTTAAAACAATTGGAAAACTGTCGCATTTTTCCGTCTTAACTAAGCCATCAGACTTAAATAAGCTACCAGAAGAAGCGATACCTCAAAAGATCTTATCGGATAAGGCTGATTCAATCTTTCAGATGACAAAGCCCATCCCAAAAGATGGTAATGATTCTTTAAGATTTACCCCTTTTGTAAAAAAATAGCTTCTTTTGCGATACTTTTACAAATACTCTTTTTGTCGAATGTATTTACATGCGTGCGGGTATTTGATATCATAGTATCGAAAACGGACAAGCAACGCCGTCGTTTTCCAAATTATAGAAAGGAGAAAAAATGTTAGACGTTAATGGCGCTAAAAGCAATGAATTCCTTGAATATAAAGGAAGGCCTCTCGTTCGTCAAGGTGACGATATTTATTACGGCGATATGTCAGATAAATTCTACATCTATATGATGATAATGAATGAGACCGAAACCGAACACGGTACCATACCAACTCAAATTATGGTACAATTACTTGATAGCAATACAAAATCTCCTAAAGAACAGAAAATTCTTTCCGGTTTGAAGGATGCTTTTGATTTTGCAGACGCATGGTTGGAGCGTTATAATAGATAATTCAATCAATAAAACGTGTACGGTACTCACCGTACAAGGAGGTAAAAAATGAAATGGCTGCAAAACGGCAACCTTGCAAAATTGGTTGCTTTTTTTGTGATTGCCGTCGTTATAACTTGCACAGTATCTTTTGCAGCTAACGGCTGGCAATCGTTTATTGACAATGAACCTGATACCGATAAAGTCGTAACCGACAAAAACAACTCAGAAAAAGACAATGTCGATGAAAATTCCGGTGGAGAGACAAGCGGCGAGGATGTTCCTGTTGTTCTCCCAACACCGAAATATTACCATTCTATAACAGGACTTGAAACGGATCTCGAATCTTCACTGAAAAGGCCACTTTGCCTTTGTTTTGGTGCATCGGATCCATTATATGGCATTTCCTCATCATATCTAACTATTGAATTCCCTACAGAATATGGCAATACGAGATTTTTATGCTTTACTGACGAGGCAAAATCACTTGGAAAAATCGGTTCACTCTCACCGAGCAGAGGGTATATTTCCAATCTCGCTACATATTTTGGAGGGATTTTGTTATCTTATGGATCGGATGACACTTTCGAATATGACTACAAAGAACCACACGACAAGCTTAACTTTTTTGAAACAAACGGATACTGCTACACCGAATATAATTCGTTTGTATATACCAACGGAGATTTAGTTAATGCATTTATAAATAATACAAGAATTAATTTAGCATCCTCCGAAATCTGTGCATTGCCGTATATATTCCTTGAACCCGAAGAAAAACTTAATTTAAATGGAGAAAATGCTTCATCTGTATCCATAACTTATTCTGACAAAAACTCAACTCAGCTAAATTATTCTCCCCTTGAAGAATGCTATATATTATCAAAAAACTCAATGGTTAAAAATGATCTGCTTAATGATAAACCGTTAAAATATAATAATGTGTTTATTTTATTCGCAAACTCTACGACGCATGAAACAGAAGATAATACTCAGCTTATACTTGACACATATACAAAAGGCTCAGGCATATATGCATTTAACGGATATTGTATCGATATTTCTTGGGAAAAGGATCTTTCAGGTAACCTTGTTTTTTATAATACACAAGGTGAAAAGCTTACTGTAAATCGAGGTACATCGTATATATCGTTCGTAAAGTCATCTTCAAAATCTCAAGTAAAAATATCCTAAATGGAATTTTAGGATCATAGAGTAGCAAAATATATTTGTTCTTCTTCAAAAAAAGGCAGAGAATCATTTGTTCTCTGTCTTTTTTCGATATATTCCCATTAGCTTTCCATTTGCTTACCTAAGAATATTCCTGCTGTTTGAATAAGCTTTAATTCTGTTTCATTAGATAATGTTTTTGATCTTGGCGCATCAAATTGTTCAGCAGAAAATACGCATCCTATAACATCGCCTTCGCTTAATATCGGCATCGCACAATTTACAAAATGTGATCCACCATCACTCGTAACTGCTACTGCTTCATTTCCGTTTTCTCGCATATAAAGTGAACGCCTTTCAACGATTTCCTCAAGACCTTTTGATATTTTTCTGTCGAGATATTCTTTTTTTGATGCACCGCTTACAGCAATTATTTCATCTCTGTCACAGATAAAAATTGGCATGGATGATGTTCGTTGCAGCGTATCTGCATATTCTGCAGCGAAGTTTTGCAATTCACTTATTGGTGAGTATTTTTTAAAGATAACCTCTCCCTGTCTATCAGTAAATATCTCAAGAGGATCTCCTTCTTTTATTCTTAATGTTCTTCTAATTTCTTTAGGTATAACTATTCTACCAAGATCATCTATTCGTCTGACAATTCCGGTGGCTTTCATATATCAATCTCCTTTTTTATAGCCGTGCTAATAGTTTTTACCAAGTGTAAAAAAATATACAAGCATATTCGACTGAAATAAAAAAACAAGGCCAACGTGTTATACTGTGAACGTTTGATCATTCATTATACACATAGGCCTTGTATATTATTTTTTGTTAAGGAACCATTGCCTCGGCATTCTGCCTTAATATATTGTTATGAGTCTTCTCATTCCAACCGATTTCTTCACAGTAGTAATTAAGGAAGAGGTTACCGGTATGAATCAAGTCCATCTCGTAAATTACTTCAGTTCCCTTTATCAACGTGATGTAATTTGTATTTTCGTTCTTATCATTTTTCTCAAACTTGTAATTTGTTCCTACGTATCCGTACTGGAGCATGTTCTTAAGCTGAACATCGGTATTAAGAGCAAAAATGATGCTCATACACTTGGAATAATGTTTGTTAAGCTTGGCTTCCTGTTCCTCAGTAAGATTACCAACATCGTCAAGTTGCTTGATAATTGCAAATGCACTGCGGAATGCTTCTGCCTTTGTTGCAACAGGATAAGAGCTTACATTAACAATATTCTTTTTGGATGCGCCTTCGGGAATTTCACCATCAACGTCATATTCAAGAAGGACTTTATCATAATAATTTCCATTGACAATTTTTACGTGTCTATCAATGTATGTAGGGTCATCCGAGCCATAATAATTAGCAATGGCACTTTTGAGCTCATTAAGAGATTCAGCGGTAGTCATCGCTTCAATTTCTGCATTAGAGAAATGAAGTGTATCTCTTGCCATCGCTTTATCTATAACTATGTATTCGTATTCACCAATTAGATGGTTATTGGGAGTAGCATAATAACTAAGCGATTCGCCATTTTCATCCACCTCTGCGCTTGCACGAAGCAACCTATCATCAATTATTGTATTTAAGCTACGGAAATCTCTGGATTTATAAAAATCATTTAAAGAAACGAGTCTATCATCTGCACGAAGCGCGTCATACATACTCTCGCTATTTATGAGAATAACATCAGGACGTTCAGACTCGTCCTTTTTTTCTATTGCGGAAAAAACGGTATCATTATACTCATCTATAGTGCAGTAAACAATGTTTAAGATAATGTTGTACTTTTCCTTAATATAAGCATTGATATTTTGCGGTACGGTGATTTGTGCTTCCTCTGAAGTGTTTTCGCCTGTTATAATATAAAAATTAAGTGTTTCAATTTTATCGTCGCTCACTTCATTGGATTTAAGATTATCGAGTTCTTCCATGGAGCCTTTAACTATATCCTCGGTACAACCGACAAGTGCAAAGCAGATTATAACCATACAAAGAAATACGCTAACAAGCTTCTTCATATCTTTCTCCTTAATATAAGATCTATAACAGTAATATTTTACTATATTTTAAAAATAAAGTCAAGTCATTTTAACTGTCTAAAGCATCTAAAGCAATTTATCGTCATTATGTTGACTTGCATACATCTTTTTTTGTGCAGGTTAAATAATATTAATTAGCCAAATAGTCCTTCAAAGTCTTAGAACGAGAAGGATGACGAAGCTTTCTTAATGCTTTTGCCTCGATCTGTCTTATACGCTCTCTTGTTATATTAAACTGCTTACCAACTTCCTCAAGAGTACGAGGTCTTCCGTCCTCAAGTCCAAAACGAAGCTTTATAACCTGCTCTTCTCTCGGAGTAAGGGTATGCAGAATATTACAAAGCTGCTCACGAAGAAGCGAATAAGAAGCGCTTTCAGAAGGAGCAGGAGAATCCATATCTTCAACAAAATCACCAAGATGGCTGTCCTCTTCTTCTCCAATCGGTGTTTCAAGCGAAACAGGATCCTGTGCTATCTTCATTATATCGCGAACCTTATCCGCTGTAATTCCAAGTCTCTCAGCGATCTCATCGGTTGTAGGCTCTCTTCCAAGCTCCTGGAGCAATGTTCTTGCTGTTCTCGAAACCTTATGAATAGTTTCAACCATGTGTACAGGAATACGAATAGTTCTTGCTTGATCAGCAATGGCTCTTGTAATTGCCTGTCTAATCCACCAAGTAGCATATGTTGAAAACTTGTATCCTTTGCTATAGTCGAATTTCTCAACTGCCTTGATAAGACCAAGATTACCTTCCTGAATTAAATCAAGAAAATACATTCCTTTACCAACATGTCTTTTTGCAATACTTACAACAAGACGAAGGTTAGCCTCAATGAGCTCATCCTTTGCCGCTTTGTTGTCAAGGGTAATCTGTTCCGCAAGATAAAGTTCACGTTCAGGAGAAAGGAGTGGAATTTTTCCTATCTCTTTGAGATACATTCTCACAGGATCATCAATTGCAAGTCCCTCCTGCGAGAAATATTTTTCCATGTTTTCTGCAGAATCGTACGCCTTAGCATCCTGCTCTATATCACGAACCTCATCGCTTTCGAGTTCATCCGGATTTACCGAATCTATATCAACTTGTGCAATTGCATAATCAATATCCTCGAGCGCCTTCATTATATCCGAGTTAGCAATCGATCCATCATTTTTTGAATCTATAAAAGAGTTAACATCAATCTTTTCTCTGCTCATTTTTTTACCTTCCTTTGTTTGCTCTTAATCAACCCTCTTTTTGGAGAGAATTTCATTAAGCTTATCTATTGTATCGGTTTTTTCCGAGATTTTCTTATCAACGGATTTTTTTAGATTATTAATACATTCTTCTAAAACATTTTCGTCATTAGAAGAAAGTTCCATACGTCTTATCTTCATCCTGGATATGCGTCCAATCTCATCTTGAGTAAACTCGTCGTTCATTGAAGTGAAATTATCGTCACCATCCTCAAAAGAACGCTTGATGTATATAAATATGCGTTTGTTTAATTCGGTTATAAAATCATCTTCGGAAAGAAGACTATTATTAAATACTTTCTTCCTATGATCTTCGAACAAAAGCATAAGTCCAAGCACGGTTTCTTCGTTTCTTGCAACTGCCGGAGATTTCAAGAAATCGGGGTTAATTCTATCAGAATATCCTGAACTTTCCTGACGTATTCTCTGCGTTTGTTTTTGTTTGTATAGACGTTCTCTCTTTGATATTATTCTCTCAACATCAGCTCTTATGCTCGATGCTTGTACATCAAATTTTTTGGCAACAGTATGTATGTAAACATCGCGTTCTGCCATAGAATTAACATCGGAAATGAGTTTTTCCACATCTGCAAGTGCATTGATTTTATCCTGCGGAAGCGAAAGATCGTACTTGGATAACGTAGCATCAAGACTATAATCAAACTTACTTTTCGCACCGCTTATTACTTGCTTAAATTTATCTACACCAAATTTTTTAATATACTCATCCGGATCTTTTGCGCCCGGAACTGAAAGAACACTTACCTCGAGCCCTACTTCTTCAAGCAATTTCATCGCTCGTGTTGCCGCCTTCATACCGGCCTCATCAGAGTCATACGAAATAATTACACGATTAGTATATCTGCTCATCACTCTTGCTTGCTCGGACGTTATAGCTGTTCCAAGCGTTGCAACGGCATTTGTAATTCCTGCAGAATGAAGTGCAATAACATCCATATATCCTTCACATAAAATAAGCGCATCCTGGCAAGTATGACGTGCAAAATTAAGTGCAAACAGATTCCTCAACTTTTTAAATACCGGAGTATCCGATGAGTTTTTATATTTGGGCTTCGAGTCATCCATAACTCTGCCGCCAAAGGCTATGACATTACCCGAGACATCAATTATCGGAAACATAACACGATTTCTGAAAGTATCATAATAATGACCGCGTTCGCTTTTCCCGCATAAAAATCCCGCAACAAGTTCTTCGTAGGTATATCCTTTGTTTAGCATGTGCTTTGAAAAAACATCAAAGCTATTCGGTGCGTATCCAAGTCCAAAATGCTTTATTGTCGAAATTGAGAGTCCTCTTTCATCTGTAAAATAAGAGAGTGCCGCTTTGGCATCAGGATTATTGGAAAATAGACATGCGTTGAAAAACTTAGCGGCATCTGTATTCATTTGATACATCCTCTTTTTATCAAAGCGAGGCTCATTTGAATATTTTTTGCTGTTATCATCAACAATTGTTATTCCCGCTCTCTTTGCAAGAAACTCAATTGCATCCGGATAATCAAGATGCTCCATTCTCATCACAAAGCTTATTTGATCACCGCCGGCACCACAACCAAAACAGTAAAAACTGTTGTTGGCGGGATAAACAGTAAATGAAGGAGTTTTCTCACTGTGAAAAGGACATAATCCTTTTAAATTTGCGTTTGCTCGTTTTAGTGACACGTATCCGCCGATAAGCGTCTGAATATCTGTGCGCAAAAGTATTTCTTCGATTGTTTCTCTGCTTATCATCGCGATACCTCCTTTTTCATCATTTTAAATATACGAATTAAACTTGTAAAAACACTTTATTTTTATTAATAATCAAATTTTTCGTCAATAATTTCTGTTTTTACCCTACCAGATGTTACTTGTATAAGTTTATTAATCAAAATATCACAGTTGCTTTTTCTTACACTACCTGTAAGAATTACTTTGTCCGTATATCTGACTGAATCGTTTCTAAAGCCTGTTTCAGCAAATAAAGGAGCAAATTTTTGATAATCCGAATAAGATGCCTCTACCGATATGGTGGTGTACATATCATATGTTATGATTTCGGCTTCTTTTATAGCGCCGAGTGCAGATGCTGTATATGCCCGTACAAGTCCGCCTGTTCCTAAAAGCGTTCCACCAAAATAACGAGTTACAACGATAGCGATATCTGTGAGTCCGTTCTTACGTATTACGTCAAGAACAGGCATTCCTGCTGTCCCCTGCGGTTCGTTATCATCCGTAAAACGCATTATTGAGTTTTCTCTAACTATATACGCATAAACGTGATGTCTTGCATCGGGATATTTTTTTTTCACAGATTCTATAAATTTTAATGCTGCCTCTTCTGTAGCAACCGGCATTGCTTCACCGATAAAGATTGATTTTCTGTCCTCGTATTCAAAATAAGAATGATGATGAACGGTAGTATAGCTTTCCACTACTTACTCCTCCATAACATATTTTGCGTATTGACCGCGTCCCTTTTGATCAAGTACAACCTTGACAAGAATTCCATTATCAAGATAATCTACTGAATTTACGTTATATACTTTATAAAGCAGATTTAATGCGGATTGATTCGAATAAGGTATAATCAGTTTATATTCGTGTTTTCCCTTATTGATTTCTTCTGAAATCATTTCAAGTAATGTATCAATTCCATTTCCCGTTTTTGCGGAAAGACATACTGAATTATTCGAAGGTTCGTAATAAGATATGCCCTCAGCAAGATCACACTTATTATAAACATAAATGATGGGTTTAGCAGATGCGCCAAGCTCTTCAATTACATTTTTGGTAACTTCAAGATGTTCTCGTACTTCGGGGTCATTAACGTCAGAAACAACGAGCAGAATATCTGCATATACTACTTCATCAAGAGTTGATTTAAAGGCTTTAACAAGGTGATGCGGCAATTTTCTTATAAATCCAACAGTATCCGTGAGCAGAATGCTTTCGCCTGTCTCGAGCTCCATTTTTCTTGTAGTTGGATCGAGTGTTGCAAACAACTTATCCTCTGCAAGAACATTTGCACCTGTTATTTTATTTAATAACGTTGATTTCCCTGCATTTGTATATCCAACTAAAGCAATTTTAGCAAGTCCGCTGCGATCCCGCTGTGACCTCATAATCGATCTGTTATGCTCAAGTTCATCAAGCTTTTTTTCGAGCGAAACGATTTTTTCATGCAAATGACGTCTGTCTGTTTCAAGCTTGCTTTCGCCTGGACCCCTTGAGCCTATTCCACCGCCTTGTCGAGATAACTCAATACCTTTACCCGTGAGTCTTGGCGCTGAATATCTTAATTGTGCAAGTTCAACCTGAAGTTTTCCTTCTCCGGATACAGCGTGAAGAGCAAATATATCCAATATAAGCATACTTCTATCGATAACAGTAACATCGCCAATATCGTTCTCAAGATTTCTGATTTGTGCGGGTGTAAGTTCAAAGTCGAAAACGACAAGTGTTACATCGTTGTTTTTGCACAGTTCGGCTATTTCCTCAACTTTGCCTTTGCCAATACATGTTCTTGGATCAAATTTGTCCTTAACCTGTATTACTTTTGAAAAGCATTCTCCTCCTGCGGTATTCAATAGTCTCTCGAGCTCGTCAAGGCTTCTTTCGCACTCATCAAGCATAGAGGTGCTATCTGCTATTGTTACAAGAATTGCGTATTTATTGTTAAATTCAGACATATATACCTCCTAAAAAGCAGAAAGAAAAAAGAGCGTTTAGCAATTTATAGCTATCAACGCTCTTTTTATAAGCAATGATTACTTATTGTTAACCATTGCAAGACGCTTCTTGAACTTATCAACGCGTCCACCTGCATCTACGAACTTCTGCTTACCGGTATAGAAAGGATGGCACTTAGAGCAGATTTCAACGTTCATATCACCCTTAACGGAGTGAGTCTCAACAGAAGCACCACAAGCGCATCTGATGGTAGCTGCTTTGTAATCGGGATGTATTCCTGCTTTCATTATAACACCTCTTAACATTAATTGTTTTCATTACGATACATTATAACATATATTTTATTGATTTGCAAGAGGTTTTATGAAATTTTTCAAAAAATTATTTACTAATATTATATTTTTTCTTCAATACGCTTTCTAAGCCTTTTCATTATCTTTTTTTCAAGTCTTGATATATAGCTTTGAGATATACCGAGTGCATCTGCAACTTCTTTTTGAGTTAGTTCAATTCCATTAATTAGTCCATATCTCATTTCAATTATAATACGTTCTCGATGATTCAGCTCATCAACAGCACTTCGCAGTATTTTTCTCTCTTCGTTTTCTTCCATTTCACGTGATACAACATCGCTATCACTACCAAGAATATCGGATAAAAGAAGCTCGTTTCCATCCCAATCAACACTTAACGGCTCGTCTATAGATACCTCTCTTTTTTGTGAAGATGTTTTTCTTATAAACATCAGTATCTCGTTTTCGATACACCGCGATGCGTATGTTGCAAGCTTAATATTCTTATCCTTATTAAACGTTGAAACAGCCTTCATAAGTCCAAGAGTTCCAATAGAAATCAGCTCTTCAATATTTGCCCCTGTATTTTCAAATCTCTTAGCGATAAAAGCCACAAGTCTTAAATTATGCTCTATAAGTATGCACTTAGACTCATTAGAATCAATCGTATCAATCATTCTTTCTTCAGTTTCAGCGTCAAGCGGAGGCGGTAATGTATCGTTACCATTGATATAATATAGTTGATTTCTGCCATAGAATATTTTTCTAAAAATTGATTTTAAACTTAAAATCAGATTAATCATTTTTAAACACCGCAACAAATGGAGCGAGTGCATAATATCCACCAAATGTCCCTTCTGATTTATCTATCACAATTGTTGCACTTATTTCTTCCCTTCTTTTTTCGTTCAATGCAATTACTTTATCAACCCTTACACCGGTCATTACGTGTGTTTCTGAATTTCTTGTCACAGGTACCAATCGTATTCTCTTTCTGAAATTTTTATTTAGACTGTCAATGTCGGACAAATTAATTACAGATAAGGGAAATAAATGCTCCGCACAATTCTTTTTTAAAAAAATTACAGGATTCATATTCATCGGATCTTTAACAAGATTACCTGTATCTAATAAAGCATCTACCTCAAGGGATTTATCTTCTAACTTAATTAATAATCTCACACTTTTTTCATTAACTGTATCAGATAACATCATTATAAACAATCTTAACACCCCTATAATAAGTAATATTATTAGTGAAAAAAATAGCGCCTTTCTATTAGTTGAGACGGATGGTATAGCCGAAATTTTACTTATATATTTATCAATAATTCCGTAAAGAAAATTTACAGCTCCGCTTATGATAAAAGATGCTATGTAAAATGAAACAATGAATTTTATGCACCTTGAAAATGATAGTCCATTACAACATATAATATAAATTAAAAATACAAATAGAGCAGAAAGTAAAATATTCAAAATTGTTTTATTTATAAAAAGATCAATAATTGCCAATATAGCACCCAAAGTCCCCGATATGATCAATTTTCTTATGTTGATGCATATATGAACCATTCTCGATGAAATAAATAGTGCAAGAATGTCAACGGTAAAATTGATCATAAAATACACATCGATATATAATGTTTTCAATCTATCACCTCGTGAATATTATATTAACATATGTTCAGCGTAAAATGTGTCGTATTTAGTAAACCGATTGAAAATTTATATATTTATTTTTTTACATAAGATATAACAAAAAAATCTTCAGCGAAAATTTCACTGAAGATTTATAAAAAATTATATATTTCTGATACATAAAAAAACCGATGCGATTGCATCGGTTTTGGCGCGCCCTGGAGGATTCGAACCTTCGACCTACCGGTTCGTAGCCGGGCACTCTATCCACTGAGCTAAGGGCGCAAAAAATTGGAGCGAGTGATGGGAATCGAACCCACGCGACCAGCTTGGAAGGCTGGAATTCTACCATTGAACTACACTCGCATCTATGTTTATTTTATTAAGCTATAATATAATAGCATAAATACTTGTATTTGTCAAGGCTTTTTAGGAAAGTTTTTAAAGTTTTTTTGTACAAGTTTTTTTATCAAACACTTATGTTAAAAAAGTTAAAATATAGTCAAAACCACCAGTAAATCGGTAGCATGCACAGACCCTAAAAGAGTCAAATACCGGCTCCACCTCTGAAGAGGTACAGAAAGTTTGGCAATCGCATCACAATCACAGGCAGCCGAACGTAAGAGGATACCTGTGATTGTGATGCGGTCTATTATACTTGGAGATTTAATTGTTTTCAATCGTCTTGCATAAAGCTCGCTGTTTTATTATTACTGAAGTCGTTTCCCTGCCCACGGTAGAACCGGGGGTTGTTTTGTTTGTGTGGTAACTTCATTATAACACAGGATTCAATATGAGTGTTCTTTTTTTAAAAGTGTTGCACTTCTATTGACAATTCACCGACACAAAACAAAGAAGTCTGCGACTAAATATCGCAGACTTCTAAAAAACATTATTTTACAACAATATTTATGATCTTACCCGGAACAACGATTTCCTTTACTACTGTCTTACCGTCGAGAGCCTGTGCTACCTTTTCATCCGCTTTTACAATAGAAAGCACAGTTTCTTTATCTGCTCCGTTAGGAACAGCGATTACCGATCTAACCTTACCGTTGATCTGCACCGGCATCTGTAAGCAATCGTCAATAGTTTTGGATTCATCGTATACAGGCCAAGGCTCATATGCAATAGTATTTTTATGTCCCAAAATGCTCCAAAGTTCCTCACCTATATGTGGGCTGACACACGAGAGCATCTTAACAAATCCTTCGGCATAAGCTTTAGGACACTTACCTTCTTTATATACAGCATTGATAAAAATCATCATCTGAGATATTGCAGTATTAAAGGCAAGCTTTTCAAAGTCATCCGTTATTTTCTTAACGGTTTTATGGTATATTTTCTCGAGTTCACCGCCCTCACCTTCAATGATGTTCTCAGGTTCGGTAAAGAATGTCCATACACGGTTGAGGAACTTTCTCGCTCCATCAACGCCCTGGTTGTTCCAAGGCTTGGATACCTCAAGCGGTCCCATAAACATTTCATAAAGTCTAAGGGTATCAGCACCGTAGTCTCTTACAACATCACTTGGATTTACAACGAACTCGGGATAACGCTTACCCATCTTAATACCGTTTGATCCAAGTATCATTCCCTGATGTACAAGCTTCTTGAACGGCTCTTTGGTAGGAGCAAGTCCTTTATCATAAAGGTATCTGTTCCAAATTCTTGAATACATAAGATGACCTACAGCATGCTCAGGTCCACCAATGTAAAGATCTACAGGCATCCAATGTTTCAAAAGCTCTTGGTTAGCAAACTCATCTTTATTATTGGGATCAATATAACGAAGGAAATACCAGCTCGATCCTGCAGAACCGGGCATGGTTGAAGTTTCTCTTACACCGATTACTCCGTTTTGATTATATGCCTTCCATTCCTCTGCATTCTCGAGAGGAGCCTTACCGTTTACACCTTTGTAGTTTTTAAGCTCAGGCAGAACAAGAGGAAGCTCCGTGTCTTCAAGAACATATATATTACCGTTATCACAGTGTACAACCGGAACAGGCTCTCCCCAATATCTTTGTCTTGCAAATATCCACTCTCTGAAATGGTAGTTAACGGTTCTTTTTGCTACGTCGAGACTTTCGAGCTTTGATGTAATTGCCTCTTTTGCCTCCTCAACGGTTAAACCCGTAAACTCTTCGGAGTTAATAAGTCTGTATCCCTTTCCAAGGTAGTCCCCTTTTTCAAAAGCCTTTTCGGATACATCAACATGACCAAGTTTCTCGTCACCGTCAATTACTTGAATCATATCAATATTATGAGCTATTGCATATTCGAAGTCACGTTGATCATGAGAAGGAACGGCCATAACGGCACCTGTTCCGTAGCTTGCAAGTACAAAATCTCCGATAAACATTCTGACTTCTCTGCCATTAACAGGGTTTATACATGTAACTCCCTTAAGTTCACATCCGGATTTTGTCTTATTAAGCTCGGTTCTATCCATCTCATTTTTTGTGAGAGTTTCATCGATATAAGCCTGCACCTCTGCCTTATTTTCAATTCTCGGCATAAGTTGTTTTACGATATCTCCATCGGGAGCAAGTACCATAAAAGTAATACCATATATTGTTTCTATGCAGGTTGTGAAAATGGAAAACTCGCCTCCACCGACTATCTGGAACTTAACTTCAACACCCGTTGATTTGCCTATCCAGTTCTTCTGCATAAGCTTTGTAGACTCCGGCCAATCAATCTCATCGAGTCCTTCAAGAAGCTTTTCCGCAAATGCGGGTTGATTAATAACCCACTGCTTCATATTCTTTCTTATAACTGCATATCCGCCTCTTTCAGACTTTCCGTCAATAACTTCATCATTGGAAAGAACGGTTCCAAGCTCCTCACACCAGTTAACAGGCATATCGATGTATTGAGCATATCCGTCAAGATAAAGCTGCTTAAAAATCCACTGTGTCCATTTATAGAACTCCGGATCACTTGTTGCAATTATTTTGCTCCAATCATAATCAAATCCAAGTTCTCTAAGCTGCTTTGAGAAGGTCTTAATATTCTCCTGTGTAAATCCATTCGGATGATTGCCCGTAGTAACAGCATATTGCTCTGCAGGAAGTCCAAATGAATCGTATCCCATAGGATGAAGGACATTGTATCCCTGCATCCTCTTCATTCTCGAAACAATATCTGTAGCAGTGTATCCTTCAGGGTGCCCTGCATGAAGTCCAACACCGGATGGATATGGGAACATATCAAGAACGTAATATTTAGGCTTTGAAAAATCCCATACGTCCGTTTTAAACGTCTCGTTTTTCTCCCAATATTCCTGCCATTTCTTTTCAACTTTTGAATGTTCGTAAAGCATAATACATTACCTCTAAATCAGTTTTCGTCGTCTACTTCTTTCTCTAAATGAGAAATATCTATAAGCTCAGCATCATCAAGTAAGCGATCAAAATCATAGAATTTTCTTGCCTCGCTGTCAAAGATCTGAACAATTACATCAACATAATCAACAAGTATCCAAGTATCACCACGTTTTCCTTCGACCCTCGCAGCTTCTCTACCTGCAAGATCAAGCTGATACACAACCTCTTCTGCAAGAGAAGACACTTGCGTCTTTGATCTACCTGTAACCGTGATATAATAATCGGTAACGGAGCTTGTATCCTTGACGCAGAATAATTTTATCGCATTTCCTTTCATCTTAATTAACGCCTTAACAGCCGCGCAAGCAACCTCATAAGACGATGCATTCTTTAAATCAAAGTTCTTGTTTTCCATTTTTAATCCTTATTGATCGTTTCTGCCAAAAAGCAATATGCGTTTTTGAGTTTTTCATTTAAATAATCGTACGTTTCAATTGTACGTTTATTTATTGCTTCTTTTCCTTTTTTTAATGAATCTATGGTTGATTTAATAGCTGTTATAGATGCTTGATGCAGAATAACTAAATTCTCATCTTTGCTCTTTTCCCTGCTCATATTTGTCTTTATAAAATTATTAACCTCATTGCATATCGGATACAGTCTTCCATCTTCTGCATAATCTGATATGAAAATTATCTCATCAAAAACAGACATTCCCGGAGCGCCCAGCGTATGATTAAACACCGCTGATAAGACATCCTCTGTTGCATATTGGGAAAAATCTTCTTTTACTACAGGAACAGCGGTAAACGAATGAAGCGCGGGCTTTACAGCGAGATCTTCTCGTGTATAGTTAACATTTGAGTTGATCAGCAAATCTAACTGTTCCTCATAACACATTTCTTTTGCTATATCGTGTAATAAAGATGCTACACACAACTCATCAATTTTATCCGGTAAAATAATATTACCGATAAACATTGCCATTTTTTCTACACCAATAGTATGTTCATATCTCTTTTTAGAAAGTCGCTTTTGTACTTCTGATCTTAGAGTATTTAGAGCAAAATCATCAAAAATCATTAATACAACTCCTTTTTTCTTATATACGCAAGAACGTCAGTGGGGAGATATTCACTTTTTTCATCTATTTTACTTCTAATCTCGCTTGATGAAATGTTTATCACATTAGAATCTATCGGAATAATACGTGCATTGAAGCACTTTTTATATTCTTTACATTTATCAACCAGAATACTTGAAATATCCGAATCCGTTTCGCGTCTGATGTAACAAATTGTAGCCAAATTAAAAATTATCTCGGGATTTTTCCATCTATCCATTGATAAAATCATATCTGTACCACATAAAAAATACAACTCAACACTGTTATCAAACAGCTCTTGCAATGTTAAGTATGTATAACTTTTTCCCCCGCGTGAAATTTCGAGATCGGATATCTTTGCTTTTTCTATTTCAGAAAATGCAAGCTTACACATTTCAATACGCTCTTCACACGTTACGGATGAGTCGAGTTCTTTATGAGGAGGGATAAAAGTAGGCATTATAATGAGCTCATCAAGCTGAACATATTTTACAAATTCTTTCGCTGCCTCAACATGACCGATATGAGGGGGGTTGAAAGTTCCGCCAAATATTCCAATTCGCTTTTTCTTCATCGCGGAAGCTCAATTCTCTTTTTATTCTTAGATTCCTTATATAGAACAAATCTTGTTCCAACGCAAGATACTACGTCACAATCTATACTTTGGGCAATCTCATTTGCGGCCTCTTTAGCGGTATAACCGCTATTATCAAGAACACGAGCCTTTATGAGCTCCCTTGCCTCAAGTGCATTTGCTAATTGAAGACAAATTTCTTCAGTTACTCCGCTTTTACCTATCTGAAAAATGGTATCAAGCTCTTGCGCAATACCTCTTAGGTATGCTCTCTGCTTACTATTTAACATTATTATTCCCTTTCAAACAAAGCGCTTGCAAATTCTTTTGCATTAAAGGGCTTCATATCATCTATTTGCTCACCAACACCTATAAATTTAACAGGTATTCCAAGCTCCTGTTTAATCGAAATTATGATGCCGCCTTTAGCTGTGCCATCAAGTTTTGTAAGTACAAGTCCGGTGATCTTGGATGCCTCTTTAAATTCCTTTGCCTGTATAACGGCATTCTGTCCCGTGGTTGCATCAAGAACAAGCAATGTCTCCTTTGAGCATCCTGCAAGCTCTCTGTTGATTACTCTATCGATCTTTGCAAGCTCATCCATCAAGTTTTTCTTGTTATGAAGTCTGCCCGCAGTATCGATTATTAGAACATCTGCCTTCCTGCTTTTTACAGCGTTTATTGCATCGAATACCACCGATGCAGGATCTGCGCCCGCCGCTTGTTTAACTATATCAACACCCGCACGTTCGCACCACACAGTAAGCTGCTCAGCAGCTGCCGCTCTGAAAGTATCTGCTGCGGCAACAACAACTTTTTTCCCATTATGTTTGAGTTCTGCCGCAATTTTTCCTATAGAAGTAGTTTTTCCTACTCCATTAACTCCGATAACGAGAATAACAGAAGGCTTAGTTTCAAGTTTGAGCGGCTCATGCTCACCTACCATTCTTCTAAGGATCGAAAGAAGCTCGTTTTTAACTTCTTCCGGTTCTTTTATTCTATTCTCTTTTACGGTATCTCTAAGTTCATCAAGAATTTCTTCGGTGGTAACTACACCAATATCTGCAGAGATGAGTAGCTCTTCGAGTTCATCGAAAAGCTCCTCATCAACCTTTACAAACTTTTTAAACAGAGTATCGATCTTACCAACAATCGCATCCTTGGTTTTAAAAAGTCCTTTTTTTAATTTGTCAAAGAATCCCATCAAGCAACTCCTCTTGCTTTCCTTCTATTTCGTTTACGTTAACTTCGATCGCCTGGGAAATACCACGCTGAGGCATTGTAACTCCGTAGAGTCTGTCGCCTATCTCCATAGTACCTCTGCGGTGAGTTATAAGTATAAACTGTGTATCATCACAAAGCTTTTTTACGTATTCACCAAATCGATATACATTGACCTCATCAAGTGCTGCTTCGATCTCATCAAGTATACAGAACGGTGTCGGGTTTACCTTAAGTATTGCGAACAAGAGCGCAATTGCAACGAATGACTGCTCACCACCGGAAAGAAGTGACATGCTCTTAATAATTTTACCGGGAGGTGCCGCCTTTATCTCGATACCGGAAGTCAAAACATCCTCGGGCTCAGTAAGTGAAAGTTCTGCACTACCACCGCCGAACAGTTCCTTGAACGTTATGGCAAAGTTTCTATTAATATCGTTGAAAGCAGTAATAAAGCTTGTACGCATTTCTTCTTCAATACGCGCAATTATATTGATTGTATCATCTTTCGATTGCGCAAGATCAAGATATTGTGCGTTAAGATCGTCATATCTGGTCTTAACGTCTGCATATTCCTCAATAGCATTGGGATTGAAGTTACCTATTGAACGAAGTTTTGAACGGCAAGACGTTTGAATTGCGGCAATTTCATCTCTGTTTTCAGCCGTAACAGGTGGATAATTTAGTGCAACAGCATCCTCATATGTTATCTCATAGTCATCCCAAAGCTGCGAGCCAAGTCTATCTTGTCTCTCCTTAAGCTGAGCAAGCTTATTTTCATTTCTTACAGAGTATTCGGTAAGAGTCTGATAGCTTGCATTCTTCTCTCTCTGCTTTTGTCTAATAACGTTTGATTCTTTCTCAAACTCATCTGTTCCTGCTTCGACCTCACGTCTTTCAGCATTTAACTTAGCAAGCGAACCTTCAAGCTCATCATATTCGGCCTTATGCTCACTCTTGAGTGCATCAATGTTCTTTCTCTTATCTGTAAGAGAACTAATTTTATCCTCTTGTGCCTGTTTTTCAAGTGAAAGATCGTCAAGACGCTGATCAAGTGATTGAATAAGTTGATCTACACCCTCTATCTCTTTACGTACTTCGGCTATAGATATATTTGCTTCATTTGCTTTTTCAATGAATTCGTCACGCTTTTCGTCAAGCTCACCCATTTCAAGGCTCTTTTTCTCTCTGAATGCCTTTAATGACTCTGTACGCTCTTGAGATGCTTTATAATCTGCGCGTACCTGTATGAGTTCTTCTTCGGCACGCTCGCGACCGCTAATCAAAGCGTCGCGGTCCATCATAAACTTTGCAACAATATTGCGGTTAGCATCATATTTTGCATTAGCATTGTCCAGTGCCGCAAACTGAGAACGAGACAGAGTGAGCAAAATTTCTTTATCTTGTTCTGCCGTACGAAGATTATTTTGATTGTTTTTAAGTTCGTTATCGATTTCGGAAAGAGCAGAATTTGTTTCCTGGATCTCTTTCTCAAGCTTTTGGCTCTTTTCCTGAAGTTGAGCAATTTCACTTGATCTGGAAAGAATTCCGCTATCACGTTTCTGGCTACCACCGGTGAACGAACCACCTGCATTAATTATTTGGCCATCAAGAGTAACCATTTTAACTCTATAACCGATTTTTTTAGCAGCAACAGAGGCATTATCGATATTGTCAAAGACAAGAGTACGCAAAAGAAGATGTTCAATTACAATTCTATACCTATCATCAATACCAACAAGCGTATCTGCACGACCAATAAATCCGGGCATCTTTTTAGCCGTTTTGATTTCATCGTTTTCGGATGCAGGACGCATTGATGTAAGAGGATAAAGCGTTACTCTACCCGCATTTGCCTTCTTAAGCGATGCCATGCAAGCTTTAGCAGTTGGAACGTCTTCAACCACAATATTTTGAAGACTTCCGCCAAGAGCAGTATCAATTGCGGTAATATATTGTTTTTCAACATGAATAAGCGATGATAACGGTCCGTAAACTTCACCTGCTTCGGCAATTCTGCCCGCAGAATATTCTCGCATCACGAATTTGACACTTTCAACAAAACCATCAAAATGCTCATTCATCCTTTGAAGAACATCCGCTCTTTGTTTTGCAGTATCCTGCTGAAGCTTTAGCTGATTTAGCGTCTCAGTTATTTGTGTTTTTTCTTCGCCAAGCGCATCGATCTTTTCCTGAGCATCCGAGATCACAGCATCCTTTTCTGCTATCTGCTTTTTGAATCCCGATGCATTAGCTTCGCACTTGTCAGCTTCTGCCTTAAGTTTTACGCCCTCTTTTTCGTATTTCTCTATTTCAAGTTCAATTTCTTCAGATTTGGATCCATCTGTAATTCTTGCATTGTCAAGAACATCCATTCTGATTTTCAAATCTGTAGAATGGTTAGTTTCAACGGTGATTTCATCGAGCGCATGATTAAGCTGCTGATTCAGTGCATTAATTTCCGTGGTAAGACGTTGCTGCTCGTTGAGGAATTCAAGCCTGGTTTCCATACGGTCAGCAAGTACACCCTCGAATTTTGTGCGTTTTTCAACGTACTGTGCTTTAGTAAGACCGAGAGAGTGCTCTGCGCGTTCAATTTCTGCTATGCGCATATGACAAGCTTCGATAAGTTCTGCAGAATGTGCAAAATTAGATTCCGCAACACGCAGCGAGTTGTCCAAAGCATGAAGCTTCTCGGTTGTCATCTGTATCTGATCAAGCAACTCCGCTGATTTTAACTTATTCGACTGAGTCTTGTTATACAGTGTCTCAAGTTGTGCATCGAGATCTGCGAGAATTTGTCCGGCAATTTCAAGCTCATGCACCGAAAGACGCCAGGTCTTATCTGCTTCTAAAATTTCCTCTCTAATCTGCTTTGTATCATAGAGCCAAAGAGAAACATCAGCCTTTTTCTTTTCTTCAAAGATAGCAAGACCCCGTCTCGCTTTTTCCGCCTCTTTCTCGAGAGGACCGACTCTGCTTTCAAGCTCAAGTCTAATATCGTTTATTCTATCGAGGTTTTCAGAAACGCCCTTAAGCTTTCTTTCTGCCTCCTCTTTTCTATATCTGAACTTAGATATTCCGGCAGCTTCTTCGAAGATATTTCTTCTCTCATCGCTCTTTTTTGATACGATTTCCGCAACCTTACCCTGACCGATTATAGAATATCCTTCACGTCCAACACCGGTATTCATAAAGAGCATATGAATATCGCGCACACGCTTTTGTTCCTTGTTGATCAAATATTCACTTTCACCGGTTCTGTAATATCTTCTTGTTACGGTAACCTCATCAAATTCAGAATCAAGTCTGTTATTGGGATCCGTGTTATCAAAGGTTACTGAAACCTCTGCAAATCCCATAGGTCTTCTGTCGTCTGTACCACCAAAGATTACGTCGACCATTTTAGTACCACGAATATTACGGCTGGATAATTCACCGAGAACCCAACGCATAGCATCGGAAATATTTGATTTTCCGCTTCCATTGGGTCCAACGATAACTGTTGCACCACGTTCAAACGTCAGTACTGTTCTATTGGGAAATGATTTGAAGCCATGAAGTTCAAGTGATTTTAAGTACATTCCCTTTTCCTTTCTTCCTCTATCCTAAGTTCATATCCAAAAAGGCTTTCGTCCTCTTTGAATTTTACTTCTTTGAATCCGTATTCACGGATCAGTTTATTTTTATTACTTTTCTTTTGTCCGATTGCTTTTGACAAGCATCCACGCGAAACAAAAACGTGTAAAATCGAATCGTTGAACGTTTTTCTGCTTTCGAGGCATCGAACAATTTTATTATAAAACAATGCATTTTCAATCATTTCGCCAAGAGCGGGATGATTTGGTCCTGCATAATATTTTTCATCATTGATTAAGTTTTCGGATGAACATAACCCAATTCTAATAACGTTGACACCGTTATCATTAAAAATTTCGAGAACACGCGCGGCACGATCAATTGCATCATTAAGATCAATTGGCACATATTGCCCACATTTTGCCATCTCACATAACTCCGTATCGTGAAACACGATTGTAGGGTATATGCGAGCAGCGGTAGCACCGCATTTAACAATAAAATTTGCGGTCTGTATCTCGTCCATCAGCGTTGAGCCTGGTAATCCAATCATCATTTGACCGACAAGATTAAATCCGGCATCTATTATAAGTTGACACGCTTTTTCCTCATCAATACGAGAATGCCCACGCTTTGATAGCTCGAGAACTTTATCAGACGTACTTTGCAAACCTAACTCAATTGTATCAACATTATGCACTTTTAATATATCGAGTATTTCTCCATTTATATAATCCGGACGCGTAGAACATCTTATTGATTTGACTCTGCCGCATAATATGTATTCATTTGCAAGTTTTAGCAATGTCATCATCAAGTTGAATTCAATGCCTGTAAATGATCCTCCAAAAAAGGCTATTTCTGTCTCCTGTGAATCATCGATTGTCTCAAGAGCCGTTTCAATATCATCTCTAACACGCGATATATCAAAACTATTAACCCCGGAAATTGTTCTTTGGTTGCAGAACACACATTGATTTGGGCAACCGATGTGTGGAATAAATATTGGAATATTTACATGTTTTTTCATATTAAATTATACCAAACAATCTTAACGCAACCTTTGCTGCCTGCATTTCTGCTGCCCTCTTTGTGCTTCCCTTTCCATCACCAACCTTATTGTTATTAATATAAGCGGTGGCAATAAAGGTTTTCTCATGTTCTGGACCGTTATCCTCTATCTCGTATCGTAGTAAGGCATCGCCATTCTTTTCGACAAACTGCTGCAGAAGCGTTTTGTAATCGCGGTTGCCAGACTTAAGAATTGTATCTATTTCCTTTTCAAAAAGACAAATTACTACTGCATGGTACAAGTTACCGTGGGCATTTGTTCTATCATCAAGATACACCGCGGCAATGAGTGCTTCAAGAGCATCCGCAAGAACCTTTTTCCTATTTCTAAGTGAAAGATTTTCTTCTGCGGTTCCAATATGCAGATAATCACCAAGATGAATTCTCGATGCAATTTTCGACAATGTAGATTCGCATACGATCATTTGCCTTAATTTTGATAAAGCACCTTCTCCATATCTTGAATATTTATCAAATAGATATTCGGATATTACTATCTCAAGCACAGCATCACCAAGGAATTCGAGAGCCTCATTAGATTCAGCCCGAAACCCCTTCTGCTTCATTTCATTAGTGTAAGAAGTGTGGGTAAGTGCAGTCTCAAGAAAGGTCATATCTATGAAATCATATCTAATATCTCGCATAAGCTGTGCGAAATCCTTGCCTATACCCATAACTCCCCCTAATATTATTATATATCTCCGTACATTTTCTCCGCATCAGCAAGCAATTTTCTCTCGTCGTAGTCTCTTGCAAACGCAACTATATCCTCGTTTACGCCCGATTCGATAAAACTTATAGCCTGTCTTATAGCGTTCTTTATAGCGTTTGCATCCGAAGATCCGTGAGCCTTTATAACCGGCTTGGATATACCAAGCAACGGTGCTCCACCATGCTCCGATGCATCAAATCTCTGCTTTAACTCTTTTGTATCCATTGTGAGAGCGGACAACTTTGTTGCTATATTCGACATGAGCAATTCCTTAAGCGTTTTAAGAAGGAACTTTCCCATACCTTCAACAGTCTTAAGAAAAATATTTCCGGTATATCCGTCTGCCACGATTACGTCACAAACGTCAAACGGAATTTCCTTACCTTCAACGTTACCGACAAAGTTTAATCCGGACTCGGAGAGCTGCTGATAGGATTCTATCTGCAAGGCATTTCCCTTATTATATTCCGCTCCGTTATTAAGCTGTCCGATTCGGGGTCTATCAAGACCATAAATCTTCTCCATATACTTTGCACCCATAAATGCAAACTGACATATATTATCAGATGTAACGGTAAGATTGGCGCCCGAATCCATAAGCAAAATCGGATTGCCAAGCGGAATAACCGAAGCAATGGCAGGGCGGTTAATTCCAAGTATTCGCTTGACGATAATTGTTGCACCCGTAATTAAAGCACCGGTGTTTCCCGCACTTACAAATGCATCGACCTCACCGTTAGCAAGACTCTTTAAGCCCACGCTCATTGATGAATTCTTTTTATCTCTTACAACACAGATCGGATTATCCTCCATTGTGATAACTGCGTCTGCATGAATTATTTCAATCCCCGCAATATCAATCTCATTGGTAACTGCAATGTGAGAAATAACGTTCTGGTCTCCAACGAGAAGAATTGTGTGTTCCTTATATTCCTTTGCTGCAATGCTTGCACCTTTTAATATTTCAATCGGAGCGTGATCTCCGCTCATTGCATCAACTAATATCCTCATTATGGTTCAAGAAAGAGAAACTTGAGCTTATTATATCAATTGAACGAGTCGCATAAGCTTCGTTTCTGTTTTTCTTTCCTCCTTTTACTTTTTTGTCAAACGGTGCAATAATTCCAAAGTTTGCATTCATAGGCTGGAAGGACGAACTTACACCGCCTTCGCTGATATACGAAGCAAGAGCACCGATTTCCGTTTCTCTCGGGAATATCAAGGGATCCTTACCAAGAGCCCTTAAAGCAGCATTAATTCCTGCTACAAATCCCGATGACGTAGATTCAATATATCCCTCAACACCGGTCATCTGTCCTGCAAAAAATAAGTTAGGATAGTTTCGCATTGAATAAATATTTGTGAGGAGCTCGGGAGAATTCATATAAGTATTTCTATGCATAACTCCATATCTGAAGAAATCTGCATTTTCAAGTCCCGGAATAAATCCAAATACCCTACGCTGCTCGCCAAAAGTAAGATGTGTTTGGAAACCAACGATATTATACATCGTGCCCTCTTTATTTTCGCGTCTTAACTGAACAGTTGCAAAAGCATCCTCACCGGTAGATGGCAAAGGAAGTCCGACAGGCTTCATTGGACCAAATCTCAACGTGTCATATCCGCGCGATGCCATAACCTCAACCGGCATACATCCTTCAAAAACGGTTAGATCCTCTTGCAATTCCTGATCAAATGCCTTAAGAGGGGCCGTAGATGCAGAAAGAAGTTCCTTATGGAAAATTGCATACTCCTCTTCAGTCATAGGACAATTAAGATAATCCTCGGGATCCCCCTTGCCGTATCTTGAAGCAAAGAAAGCCCTTGACATATCTATGGAAGAAAAATCAACAATTGGAGCAGCGGCATCGAAGAAATGCAATTCACCGCCACCTGTAATTTCAGATATTCTGTTTGCGAGTGCTTCCGATGTTAAAGGGCCTGAGGCAACTACGGTTATTGCATCAAAATCAATATCTGTAACCTCTTGATTAATTACCGTGATATGCGGATGATCTTTAATTTTTTTCGTTATATATTTACTGAAATCATCCCTATTTACAGCAAGTGCACTACCAGCAGGAACTTCGGTTGCGTAAGCAGCTTCGAGTATAAGAGAACCCATCAATCTAAGTTCCTCTTTTAGTAATCCAACAGCGTTACTCGTTGCATTTGAACGAAGTGAATTCGAACACACAAGCTCTGCAAATCCCTCGCTATGGTGAGCGGGTGAAAACTTTATTGGTTTCATTTCATAAAGCTCAACTTTAACACCGAGCTTGGCAGCTTGCCACGCAGCCTCACATCCTGCAAGACCTGCACCTATGACCTTAATTTTTATATCTGACATTATTCAATTACCGTCATTTCTTCATCACGTTTATATCCGCAAGACTGATTTTTGCATATGACTGTTTTTCTGCTCTTTCTGTAGAATAGACCGCCTCCGCAAACCGGGCATTTTTCATTCAGCGGCATATCCCAAGAAGAGAAATCGCATTCCGGATACTTTTCACAGCTATAAAACAGCATTTTCCCCTTTCCATGTCTGGCAACGACCTTAGAGGCGCATCTCGGACAAGGAACACCTAACTCTACAATCTTTTGTTTGGTAAACTTACAAACGGGATAATTCGAGCAGGCATAGAATGAACCGTATCTTCCGCTTCGAATAACCATATCCGCACCGCAAGACTCACATTTAAATCCGGCAAGCTCTACTTTCTTTTCTTCATTCTCTACAGGATTCCCTTCCTTGTTAAGTGCTTTTGTGTTCTTACAAGTAGGGAAATTGGGACAAGCAAGGAATTTTCCGTATTTTCCTTTTTTATATACCATCATCGCACCGCATCTATCACATACTACGTCACTTACTTCTGCGGGAATGTTTACCTTTTCCTTGCTCTTTGTTTCTTTCGTAGCTACTTTCAGCTCTCCCTCAAATTTTTTATAGAATCCGGAAATAACACCTTCTATAGTATTCTCATCGCGAGCAATAGAGTCAAGACTCGACTCCATTTGAGCGGTAAACTCATAGTCAATAATTTCAGGGAAATATTGCTTGGTAAAGTTTGTTGTTACTTCCCCGAGAGGTGTACCCACAAGTAGCTTACCTTCACGTTTTACATAATCGCGCGAAGTTATTATTGAGATAATTGGCGCATACGTGGATGGTCTGCCTATTCCGTTTTCCTCAAGGAACTTTATTAGAGATGCTTCTGTATATCTTGCGGGAGGTTCAGTATAGTGCTGTTCCTTAACGACCTCTTTTGCTGAAAGTAGTTGTCCCTCTTTAACATTGGGAAGCTTAATTAAATTTATAGAATCCGGCTCTTGATTTTCCTCATCCGATTTATCCTCAACGTATAGTGCAAGATATCCTTGTTTTTTCACAACGTAACCACCGGTCTTGAAAATATAACCGCTATTCTCAATATCCACAGTAACGGTATCAAGTACGGCTGCGGACATCTGGCTCGAAACAAAACGTTCCCAAATAAGTCTGTATAGCTTATACTGATCAAGCGTAAGCATTTTTCTTATTTTTTTAGGAGAGATATACACATTGGAAGGACGAATTGCTTCGTGAGCATCTTGTGAGTTTGCATTCCCCTTAAATACTCTCTTGGATTTTGGAACAGAATCGCTTCCGAAATGTTCTTTAATAAATTCACGTGCAGACTCTTGGGCTACATCGGAAATTCGCAACGAATCGGTACGCATATAGGTAATTAAACCTTGTACACCACCAAATTCAGCACCGAGATTTAATCCTTCATAAAGCTCCTGTGCAATACGCATTATTTTCTGCGTCTGAAATCCGAGGCGTTTTGATGCCTCTTGCTGCAACGTGGACGTGGTGAAAGGCGGTGCCGGTAATTTCTGCTTTTGCATATGCTTAACAGAAACAACTTTGAAGTTTCCCTGTTTTATTGCTTTTTCTATCACTTCAGCATCTTTGGCATTATCTATTTTCTGTTTACCGGATTTATCACCAAAGAATTTAGCACAAAGCAATTCTCCATCGTTATCAAGAAGTGTCGAATCAAGCGTCCAATATTCCTGAGGAACAAATGATTTAATCTCATCCTCTCTCTCGGTTATAATTCTTGCAGCAATAGACTGTACTCTTCCTGCAGACAAACCGCTTTTAACACTCTTCCAAAGAAGCTCCGAAAGATTGAATCCTATGAGTCTATCAAGTATTCTTCTCGCCTGCTGTGAATCAACAAGCTTGGTGTCAATTACACGAGGCGATTTTATAGCTTCTTTAACTGCGCCTTTAGTTATTTCATTAAAAGTGACTCTGCAAGGAGTTTCGGGCGAAATTCCAAGTTGAGATGCTATGTGCCAAGATATTGCTTCACCCTCACGGTCAGGGTCCGTCGCAAGAAAGATTTTGCTAGCTTTCTTTGCTTCCGCTCTAAGCTCCTTAATTACGTCACCCTTACCACGTATATTTATATAATGCGGCTCAAATCCGTTTTCAACGTCAATTCCAAGTGTGCTTTTGGGAAGATCCCTTATGTGACCCTTAGATGCTATAACTTTATAGTTAGAACCGAGATATCCTTTTATTGTATTAGCCTTTGCTGGAGACTCAACTATTACTAAATATGACATATACTAACGGATAACCATACCTTTCATTTAATGTTTCTCTTTACTCTTTCGCCTGGAAGCATTACTACAAAACGTCCCATTTCAAGCTTAAGAAGTAACTTCATTACCGCTCTGAGATCTGTATCTTCATCCGTAAGAGATTCGACCGTACATTCTCCGCTTAGCGGTATTTTTTTATATAATTTAAGCAATTCCACATCAAAAATGGGCATTTCAGGAAGAAGATTCTCTTCTGATCTTACATCATCTTTAGGTGTGTCATTGATCTTTTTTTCTTTTTTCGTTTTAGGAATACTATAAATATCATCATTAGGCGTCAATGCAGAAACGGAAAATTCTTTCAGAACGTCAAACATATTTACATGAGGATACTCTTTCAGATGAAAAGGATTAAGTACTCCCGGGTACTCTTTCTCGAATTTCCTAATGATATCCTCTGCTCCGGTACACAAATGCGCACCGTTCTTAATAAGAAGATTCGTGCTTTGACTGCCATCTGCACCAACATTCCCAGGAAAAGCAAAAACTTCCCTTCCTTGCGCTTTAGCGTGACGCGCGGTTATCATAGAACCGCTGCTCTCTTTTCCTTCTACAATCACAGTTACAGGGCACAAACCGCTGATCAATCTGTTTCGTCTGGGGAAATTAAACTTTTCAGGCTTTGTTCCCGGGGCGTACTCCGTAAGAACGCAACCGTTCTTAACAATAGCACGTGCCAAGGTAAGATGAACTGATGGATAGCATACGTCGATTCCGCTGCCTATTACGGCAACTGTTGTTGCGCCAGATGCAAGAGCACCTGCCATAGCCACAGCGTCAATACCGATTGCCATTCCGGATACTATCGTAGCACCGGCACATCCCATATCATATCCAATCTTAAAAGCATTCTTTCTACCATAATCAGACAAACTTCTTGTTCCGACAATTGCACAGCGAAATCCTTTATTGAAATCCGGGAGCCGTCCCCTGTAATATAAAAGCACCGGTGGAGTCGGAATATTTCTTAAAGACTCGGGAAATTTTTCATCGTGATAAGTTATTATGCCAACGCCCTTTTCGGTACAAAACTTGTATATCTCCGTAGCTCTTTCCAAACTCTTATTAATAAGTGCAGTGCAATCACTGACCTTTGCACCAACAACAGAACGAATTTCTCTGTCTGTTGCATTATATACAGCTTTCGCATCTTCATATTTTGCAATAAGCTTTGAAAAGGTGGTTGAATCAGGTGTGCAAGCAAGCGATAACCATATCCAATATACAAGATTGTCCATATAATGACCCCTTTTTATTTTCTTTGCTCCCACATAAAAATTGCAGCAGCAACAGATGCATTCAATGACTCTGTCTTCTTCGAGATTGGAATGTATACGCTACCATCACAGAGTTCGGAAATTTCAAGATCAATACCATGCCCTTCGTTTCCTATCATAACAATATCACTAACTTTAAGATCCATTTCATCAAGACTGCGTGCTCTATCCATCAATTCGGCTGCATATACTTTGCGTGAATTTTCTTGAGCGGCTTTAATGAATGAAGGAACGTCATTAACTGTAGTGATTTTCACTCTGAAAAGGCTCCCCATAGCGCTTCTGATCGTTTTAGGGTTGTAAACATCTGCACAATCATCGGTCAAAATAACATGGTCTGTTCCAAACGCCACAGAGCTCCTGATAACAGCGCCAAGATTTGACGGATCTCTTACAGAAAACAGAAAAATAGCTTTTTCTTCGGGTTTAAGAAAAAACTCTTCCTTATATATTATATCCATATCACGGAAAAAGTCAAGATGTTTTATTATGCTAATTACACCTTGAGGCGCTTTTTCGGTAGAAATTTTTTCAAAAACGCCTTCAGAAACCGTGATGATCTTGCATTTTTCAAATCGATTATCGTTTTTATAGTCAGACAAAAATCCAAGTGATGTATCTTTTATGTTTTCCGAAATAATACAATAATCAATGGGCAAGCCCGCTTCGAATGCTTCTTTCGTCAATTTAACGCCTTCTGCCATGAAATAACCAGTTTCTTTGCGTTTTTTCTTATCAGATAGTGATGCTGCCCACTTTACAAATTGATTGTTTCTACTTGTAATTTTTTCATTCTCAAAATACATAAACACCTCTATATGTCAAATGCGAACATTTATTAATTTTTAAATAAAAAACCCGGTCACCGTATAAAGCAGTAAACCGGGTATTTATATTAAAGTGCAGCCTTAGCCTTTTCGCAAATTGCTGCGAATGCTTCCTTATCATATACTGCAATCTCTGCGAGCATCTTACGGTTGAGATCGATGCCAGCGAGCTTGAGACCATGCATAAGTGTGGAATAGTTCATTCCGCAAACCTTTGCCTGAGCGGAAATTCTGGTGATCCAGAGCTTACGGAAATCTCTCTTCTTCTGCTTACGACCTACGAAAGCGTAGTTACCGCTCTTAAGAACTGCCTGCTTAGCCATCTTGAAGTGCTTAGACTTTGCACCCCAGTAACCCTTAGCAGCCTTGAGTATGTTCTTTCTTCTCTTACGAGTCATTAATGCGCCTTTTACTCTTGCCATTTTATCTTATCCTCCAAATCTTCTTTCTGACCTTATTACTTCTGAATAAGAGTTCTGTAAGTAGGTGCGAAGCACTCACTCATAATTGCGCCCTTACGAAGGCCTCTCTTACGCTTAGCAGTCTTAATGCCAAGGTTGTGACGATGGTTGTTGTGGTTCATCTTAACCTTGCCGCTACCAGTGAGAGAAAATCTCTTGGCAGAAGCCTTATGTGTCTTAATCTTTCCCATGTTTATACTCCTTTTTTACGGGTAATACCCAATTTTAAAACTTGATTACTTCTTATCCTGCTTAACGGGCGACAGGATAATTGACATATAACGTCCTTCGAGAACAGGCTTTTTTTCTGCGTTGCCGATACCCGAGAGCGATTCCTGGAACTTGAGAATAACCTCACGTCCAAGATCTGTATGTGTCATTTCTCTTCCCTTGAATCGTACAACAGCCTTAACCTTGTCACCGTCAACGAGGAACTTCTTCGCCTGGTTTACTCTCGTATCAAAATCATGCTTTTCGATACGGCAAGAGAGCTGAATCTCCTTAACCTTTACAATAACCTGCTTTTTCTTAGCCTCTTTTTCTCTCTTATCGCGTTCAAAGCAGAACTTACCGTAATCAATTGCACGACATACGGGTGGTGTTGCTGTGGGTGCTATAAGAACAAGATCAACGTTGTTGTTCTCTGCATAAGTGCGAGCATCATCAATGCTCATAACTCCGAGCTGTTCATTGTTAGAGCCTATAAGTCTTACCTCGGGAACCTTAATTTCCTCGTTGATAGGCAGATCCTTGTTATTAGTGCTAATAGCCTTGTACCTCCAAATAAAAAATACGTACAGAAAAACTCCGTACGCACCTAAATACACCTATCACAAAAGATAGAAATATTAACCTTAGTCATCCATATGATAAGGTGAGAACGAAATTCTTCTTTATTTTCAAGACCTACGTCTTACTCGGTAATTATATCACTACATTTGATAAAAGTCAATAGGTTTTTTAAAAAAAATCCTCTTTTTACTCTTTTTTTGCATTTTCCACCTAATTGCCAAAATAATCCTTCAAAAATTGGCTATTTTACCATCTTTACATTTGCGATCGTTTATTGTATAATAAATATCGCTGAAAGAAGCAACCCGAAGAAGCGCCAATCTAATGACGCAATCCCAGACGGATGCTCTATGTAATCGGGTAATTACCGTGGTTGACTATTCCTTATTAGTTTAATAAAAACGGCAGGTATTTGTTTCCTGCCGTTTTTATTTTTATTTTAAATGTTTTTCGGCAAATTCGTAGAATCGTTGATCTGCGTACTTTGTTGCATCATAATCAGACTCGAGACCATGCCCCGAATTATCAAAAGTGATAAGTTCACACTCGACGTTAAATTTAACAAGGAGATCATATAGTGTCGTTGCGTTGCTATAAGGGACGACGTCATCTATTGTTCCGTGACATAAAATGGTCGGTACAGTATTTTCATCAACGAAATTTATCGGAGATGCAGCATCAAGTTTCGATTTAGAGTCGATTAAATCATGGTTTAAAATATCTCCACCCGAAATCTTTGAAATCATCTTCCTTATATCTTCTTCATATTGTGTTATATAGAAATTACTGTCGCAAAGATCGGTAGGACCTGCACAACTCACAACCGCCACAGGCGTTATTGAAGCGGTATCTGCGCGTGTGTAGGCGTACATCAGCGATAAATGACCACCCGCAGATCCTCCGGTGAGCATAACTTTATTTACTAATACTCCCTTTTCTTGACAAAGTGATTTTATCTTAATAAGCGCTGCATCGATATCATCAAGGATATCCTCACATGTTACTTTTTTACCGTCAGCGTAGCGATAATTTATTGCCGCGGAAATAAATCCTTTTTCGCTATTTGATTTAAGTGTTTCAAGATAAACTTCTTTATCACCGGCAATCCATCCACCGCCATGTATATAAAGGATAACGCCTGAATGAACACTTGCATTTTTTGGAATAACCAGATCAAGATAGTGCCGATCATGATCGCCATAACTCACATTTGTATAGGAGTAATATGTATCCGTTTGGAGAAAAATTGTTTCGGGAGTTTTCTCACACGATATTATGTTTAAAATTAATATAGCAAGTAGTACAGTAGAAAGTATATATTTTGTAATCTTATTTCGCAAAACAAATCCCCCCTTCACAAAACCATATCGCATAATAAGAAACGTCAACAACACATATATAGCTTAACTTTTTATAATTGCAACGTTACATTTGTAATGCATCACCTATTTAATCTGTTATATCAAAAAATCCCTCAATACTCGTTATGATTTAATTGACAACGCATCAAACTCGCTGAGTGCCCTTTTAACGAATGATGGCAAGCGCTTATTAAATAACATTGTCTTTTTGTCATTACTTCCTTGCACTCTGGTAAGAAGTGCGCTTTTCAACTCGGATATATCCTCATTTACCTTCGGACAAACATTTTCTATCTCAATTTCTAAAGGCTTATCCAAAAGGACAATTTTCAAATCCTTTGAATCGATGTCACGAAACACAAGATGAACACTTCTTTCTTTTGGAATAAGACCAATATTATCAGTCGAAGGAATAATAGTCAGACGCAAATTATCTGCATTTTCAACAAGTTCAAAGACCGTTTTTGAGAATACACCGTTTTGATAAGAGTTAGTTTCGCCGTCGTCCTCATAAAGCATGAAGCTGCCGTTACCACGCCAAATATGTATCTCAAGGGGCTGATCAAGCGAAAGATCATTACTCCTTTCTTGCGAGTACATTGGAATAATAGCGCCGGCAGGTGCAAGAACAGGAATAGAATCAAGATCACGATACATACGGATCCATCTGCCGCCCTCGTATATTCTGCCGTTAAATATGTCTGTAAAACGGCCATTTGGCAGCCACACATCTGCATATGCAAGATTAAGCCGTTTATTAAGCGGTTTAGTTATGGGACACACAATTAGCTGTCCACCAAAAATATATTGGTTTTTAGCACGATATGCATCATCACACTTATAGCGATAATACATAGGCATACATATTGGCTCTCCCTCTGTGTGAGTACGATAATTTGCACTATACAAGTACGGAATCAGCTTATGGCGTAGACGAAGAAATTTTTCTGCTATAATGTTTACAGCATAACTTCGTTTCCAGGGTTCCTTCCCCATAAAGTCTGAATTTGATGAATGAAGTCTGTTAATAGGACTGAAAACACCGTATTGAAGCCAACGAAGGTACAACTCATCGTCCTGCACCCCGTGCATGTGACCGCCAATATCATGACTCCACCAGGTATAACCTGAGTTTGCAGCGCAATTTGTAAAGTATGGTTGGAAGTCCAAGCTTTTCCACGTACAATATGTATCACCGGAGAAACCAAGGGGATACCTATGACTGCCAAGTCCTGCGTAACGAGAAAGAATAAGCGGCCGCTTTTCACCTCTACCTAAATCAATTGTGTGATAGTGGTTGAGCGCCCATAGTGGATCTAAGCCCGGAATCTTTGTTTTATTTCCCTGCTGCCAATCAATCCACCAAAAATCCACTCCTTCATCCTCAAGCGGATGGTGAAGGAGATCAAAATATGCACTAATGAATTTTTTGTCTGTAATATCAAAAGGAATGTATTGTTTCTCAGACGGATCTTTTCCAAATCTCTTACACATTTCAGAATAAGCGTCTTCAAAAAAACGAACACCTTGCGAGGGATGCACATTAAGGGTAACGTGGAATTTGTTGTCGTGTAACCAATTTAGAAGGTCGCGATGATCCGGAAATAGGTCTGTATTCCAGCTATATCCTGTCCACCCGGGCATAAAAGTATTGAATATAATTTCGTCTTTACAAGTAGGTTTCGAGGCCTTCGCCTCTTTACCGAAGCGAGAAACAACATCAGTCCAATGCCAGTCCATATCTATTGTAGCAACGGTGATTGGAATCTCCTTGTCAATAAATTTTCGCATCAAATCACGATATTCCTCTTGGGTATACGCACGATACCTGCACCACCAATTGCCTAATGTATACTTTGGAATTAACGGAACTTTTCCTGTCAACATAAAGAAATCACGAAGCTGACCGAGATAATCGTAACCGTAAGCGAACCAATAACGGTCGGTGCACTTCCGTCGTGGAATAATATTGCCATCGTTATCAATGAGCAGACTTGATGAATCATCCATAACAGATGCACCAGATCGTGATGTTATACCTTTTTCAAGTTTAGTTCTGCCGTTCTTTCTGTCAAGGGTACGTGCTGTTCCGGGCAGTCTGCCATTTTTAAAATTCTTAACCGTTCCGAAGTTAAACATTTCAACAGACAAAACGTCGCCGTTTTTCTTACAAATTTCAAAAAGGCAGGAATCTGTTTTAACTATTATTATCTTATCTCTATCCTCAAGGCTATATTCAATCCGACAAAAATCTCTGTTTTGAACCGTCTGTGTAGGAAGATCGGTAAATAATCCTCCTCGAGTAGATACGTCCAACAAAGCAGCAGTTTCCGTCCTAATAAGACGAGGAGCAATTAGAGAAATTCGAAGATAGTCGTTCTTATATATGATCATATCTTTCTCCTTTTAATCCCATTCACTGCCTGTTACGGTATCCATATCTACGCCTGTGGTGTCGTGAGTTTTAGTGCATAATGTTAAAAGCGCAAGTATAAATCCGGGCAGAGTCATACATAATAGGATAATTCCCGCAGCACTATTACCTAACAGCGTTATTAGAGGAAGTCCAACGCCATATGAAAATACAACGCCTGCTGCGGTCACAATAAACTGCGCTGAGATAGTGGATGAACGAAGATTTGTAGGAGTCGATTCTCCTATCATCATAATTAATATATCATTGGTAGCATAGTAGCTTCCGATACAAGCACCGCAAAGGAATCCAACTATATAAGGATTCCATCCATTGTTCGAGCCTAAATAAAATCCGACAAAAGAAAGTGTGCATATGGACGCCATCGTAATTGCAGCCGTCTTTCTTCCTTTCCAATCGCATACAAATCCCATCAGAACCTGTGCCACGGCAGATCCAACAGTGAACATAAATAAAGCAGTGGTAACAACGCCAACACTTGAAGCATTTACCGCCTCTTCAATTGTAAGGTAGCTTCCTATTTTTAGAAAATAATCAGCATATCCATAAGTCATTATAACCTGGTAATCAAGGGTAAGAAGAAATCCCATATTTACAAATGCAGAGGTAATATATAACCATTTCAACTGTTTATGACTAAAAGCGAATCTAATGGCATTACCGAGTCCGCCTTGTGAAGCCTCTGCTCTTTTATCAGCTACGATTTTTCCCCTCTCTTCTTCCGTCAATCTAAGCCAATTTAAACGCGATTCAATAAATGCATCTGTTTCTCTGGATGAAATTAAAGCTACAAAGCTACATATCAAACCAATTATGGCAGGAATAAGAAAAACATTACGCCACTGCGACGCCTCATTCATTAATAGCCTGCGCAAAAGAGGAATAAGCATTACGCCCATATTTGCAACAAATTTTATTGATGAATAAATTCTCGCTCTATGTTTTGAAGGAGCGGTTTCCATTATATATACCACGTGCATGTCGTGAGGAATAAAGAACTGTACCATACAAGCGCCAAGGAAATATATAAAAAGATTCCTTGAAAGGAAAATAAGCAATAATGCAAAGCTCATGCCGAAAGTATTAATTATGAGAAACGTCTTTCGTCCAAGTTTATCTGCAAGAGGCTTATAAAATAAACATACCACCTGAAACGGTACTACAACCATGGACAACAGATCAAGCATTCCAACGCTGCTCTGACCGAAGTTAGCGAGCAAATCATTTGCAATTTCGGTTTTCATCAATGTACCGATTTGAGATGCTACCTCATCTGTCATATAAATAAGACAAATAACAAAAATGAGCCAAATAAAATAAAACTTTCCTTTGGGTTTCGCTCTTTCTCTCTCCCATCGTTGTATTTCCTTTTGCTTTAAAACCTCTTTATTAATCACGACTATCCTCCAAGTTTCACATAAGTATATAGATTATATCATGCGCGCGTCTTTTTGTCAACTTTGAAGCTCAATGTGACAGAAAAGCGATACAACGAACATCTATAAATAAAGCCTGATATACAAAGAGGCCAATAATCAAATCAGCTGGTGCTTTTTGTTTACCGTTGGCACAACAGACTCCCCCTCTTGTACTCCCGGCAAGAGTCTTTCACGGCACAAACTGCTGTAATATCGATATAAATATAAATAACAAAAGCCCAAACTGAACCTTGGTTCAATTTAGGCTTAATGTGTGAGTAATCTAAAATTTTGATACCATTTTACAATGGGTGCAAATTTTAAAGTTATGGGTGCATTTTTCTTCAAAGGTTTGCACCTGCTTTAATTCGATAAATTGGAATTTGTTAAATACTTTTTACCGGATACAATTCAATATATCCCCGTGTTCCGATTGGTTCAAGTTGAATACGAGGATTGCTATCATCCCATTCATATCCTATAACTTCGGGATTGTATTTTTTGATTGCATCCCATACCTGCTGAATTGCTTCACAAAAGTTTTCTTCTTCAAAAGGCTCACCTTGGAACATAATATATTTGCATTT
>JAZRAE010000015.1:0-30393 GCA_045634385.1 Eubacteriales bacterium
CAGATTCTGCCGTAGTGGGTATAGTGAACGTCACGAACCTCGAAGGACGCTCTGTCACGGGAAAGACCGCCGGGACCGAGTGCGGAAAGACGGCGCTTGTGAGTAAGCTCTGCAAGCGGGTTGTTCTGATCCATGAACTGAGAAAGGGGCGACGAGCCAAAGAACTCACGGATAGCGGTAGCTACAGGACGTGTATTGATAAGAGCCTCAGGGCGAAGATCGTCACTGTCGTGAGTAGACATTCTCTCCTTGATGTTCTTGTCCATTCTCGACATACCGATTCTGAGCTGGTTCTGAAGAAGCTCACCAACACAACGAAGACGTCTGTTGCCGAGATGGTCTATATCGTCAACCGTGCCTACGCCGTGACCGAGGGCCACCATATAGTTGATGGACGCGAAGATATCTTCCTTCGTGATATGCTTAGGACAAAGAAGAGCATTCTGCTCCTTTGCACACTTTTTGATATAAAATTCACGAGCTTCACCGGTAAGACCGTCCTGATCAGCTGCATCGATGATCTGTTGAAGCACGGAATATCTGACCTTTTCTCCAACCTTAACGCCACAGTCGGAAAGATCATAACCAAGAACAAGTTCGGGGCGCACGGTATTGTTGCCGAATACCTTAACCTCTCTGCCGGTCTGGGTCTTAATAACAACCTCGTTTACAAGGCTGTCCTCAATTGCCATAGCAAGCTCGCGTGTGATGAACGCATCTGCCTCCGCAACGATTTCACCCGTAAGGGGATTAACGACGGTAGAAGCGAGAGTGAATCCTATGATTCTTGAGCCGAGAGCAACCTTTCTGTTGTACTTATATCTACCAACAGGTGCAAGGTCGTATCTCTTGGGATCAAAGAACATATTGTTCACGAGCATTTCCGCGCTCTCAACAAGCGGAGGCTCGCCGGGACGGATCTTCTTGTAGATCTCCTTAAGTGCTTCATCACGAAGAGATGTGTTGTTCTCCTCTGCAAGAGTACTGCACTCGTCCTTTGCCATCGTTATACGAAGAATCTCCTCGTCACCGAACATAGCTAAGATGTCCTCATCCTTATCGTTGCCGCTTTCCATAAGCGATCTGATAAGAACGGTAACGGGAATCTTACGGTTTTTATCTATCTTAACGTAAAATACGCCGGCTGCATCGGTCTCGTATTCAAGCCATGCGCCTCTGTAAGGAATTACTGTAGCACTGTAATTGTGCTTTCCCTGCTTATCAACCGCATCAGCGTAATACATACCGGGGGAACGTACGAGCTGAGATACGATAACACGCTCCGCACCGTTGATAACGAAGGTACCGTCATCCGTCATTAAGGGGAAGTCACCGAGGAATATCTGAGCTGTCTTAAGCTCTCCGGTCTGTTTGTTGGTAAGTCGAACACCCACCTTCATATGAGCGTCGTAGGTAACAGACCTATCCTTGCACTCCTCTACCGAATATCTCGGATTGGGATCAAGGGTGTAGTCGGTGAACTCGATCGAGAGGTTACCGGTGAAGTCCACGATAGGGGATACGTCACGAAGTACCTCATTAAGTCCTTCCTTCAGAAACCATTCGTAGGAGTCCTTCTGGATCTCGATAAGGTTGGGCATTTCAGTTGCCGCCTCAATCTTGGAAAAACTCATTCTTACGTTGGTGCCAAGCTTTTGGGGTTTAAGCATCATAAATAGAATCACTCCATTCCTGAAAATTTGCGTACATCCGGGATTTTCCACATTCTATGGTAATTTTGCGTCTTTATATATTAAGGTAGCAAAATTCACAAAAAATTGTCGAAAAATATGTAAAATCTGCCGATTTTTCAAGTGGCGTCCTGAAAAAAAGGCATAATATCCCCATAGTTAACGCAATTATACTGCAATATAACATTTTAGCAGAAAAAAAACAAATGTCAAGGGGTTTTTAAAAAATAATTAAAATAATTTCATAATTTTTTGTATTTGTTGCACGAAAAAAATATTTCTGCCTCAATTTAGACGAAAACAATTTTTACATCTAATTGCAAAACATGTTAATAAGTAACCCAAAAACATCCCAAAGGCATACTGACATAACCAATTTCAAGGGAAAGCAATTTGAGGGCTCAAGTATAATCATTATGTCAATCAACTTCAAGGCTCAGAGCAATCAAAGACAGGTGCACAAAAAGCAACGCAAAGGCATTTTTCTCAATTACTGTTTCTTTAGGCGTTGTTTGTGTCGTTTAATTAAAATCAAAAGCGGTGCAATGAATATTAAACCAATGTTACATTTTAGGAATTTAAATTGTTTTTGCATTTTTTGACTACTTAACTTCGCATTTTTGTAAGAAAAAGAGTGACAAGTTTGCATTGTCACTCTGATTGCTTTTTGTTATTTGCTGTTTTTCACATATTCATCGGCGCCGCGTTTAAGACGTTCAAGACCATCAAGAACGCGAGATCTTTGAGTCGCGAGATTCATTCTCACAAAGTTTCTTCCACACTCTCCGTACTCTGCGCCATCAGAGAGGTAAAGTCCGGTCGACTCACGCAGTCTTTCACAGAAATCAACCGAGTCATAAGCCACGCCGGATATATCGACCCAAAGAAGATAGGTAGCGTTTGAGAATGTCGCACTCATCCCGGGTATCTTGCTATTAATGAAATCACAAGCTATACGTTTGTTCTCGAATACATACTCAAGCATTTCGTCAACCCAATCATCACATTCGGTGAACGCAGCAATGTTTGCCGTCATAGAAAAGGCGTTAGGTTCACCTACTTCATCGGTGTTTACTCCGCGCCAAACCTTATGCCTCAAATTTGGATCTGCGGCAAACAAACACGCAGATTGGAGTCCCGCGATGTTAAACGTCTTGGAGGATGCTATAGCACTTACGGATATTCTTCTGCACTGCTCGTTAACCGAAGCAAAAGGAATATATCCGCTTGCAGGTGCGGTAATGTCACAATGAATTTCATCCGAGAGAACGGTTACTCCGTACTTGTCACAAAGCTTGCCTATTCTCGTAAGTTCATCTCTCGTCCATATACGTCCTACTGGATTGTGCGGATTACACAGTATCATAAGTGATGTTTGCGGATTTGCCAACTTACACTCGAGATCATCAAAATCTATACTGTACTCCCTGCCGTCATATACAAGATCACTTGATAGTACGTTTCTTCCGTTATTCAGTATTGAATTATAAAAGATGTTATATACGGGTGCTTGTATTAATACGTTTTCTGCAGGAGTCGTGAGCTTTCTAACTATGGAAGAAATAGCTGCAACCACACCGTTTGAGTATATCATATGCTCAGTAGGTATACGGTATCCGTGTCTTCTCTCCCAATAAGCGGAAATTGCCTCAAAATAAGCATCCGGTGTTGCCGTATAACCGAATATGCCGTGCTCCGCCCTTTGCATTATCGCATTTTTGATAGGAGGTGCAACCTCAAAATCCATATCTGCAACCCACATCGGAAGTTCGCCCGCCTTTACATCCCACTTATAGGATAAAGTGCCCGAGCGATCTGTTAATTTGTCGAAGTCATACATTTCTTTTTCACCTCAATTATCTCGGTCTTCGTAGTATCTACCCTTTCCGCCTCGTGTATGATCTCACCTATGCTATCGGCAACAATCCTGCCGGATATAGGATTTTTGACACTTTGAACGTGAGATTTAATTTCAGCATCGACAGTACAATATTCAAAACAGAGATCGGTATTGATGAGCCGGCAATCACGCAACACCACATTATCCATATAGCACATACCTTGGTTCGATTCAATAGTACATCCGACAAAGATAACGTTCTTTGAGTTCCAACCAAGATATTCACCCACAATATAGCAGTTTTCAACAAGTACGTTCTCACAGTTCCAAAACGCATCCTTGGAAATAAGCTTTGAATCCCTTACTGTAATATTTTTACCACCGTCAAAAAGATAATTTCCGTCGACGTCAATATTCTGTGCTGTGACGTTGCTTGTTCCAAAACCAAAGTAATCACCCGTAATCCTTACGTCTGACAGACTGATACCGTCGCAGTTCCACATTGTCTCCTGTGCGAAAGGCAAGTCCACTCTCACAAGAGTTATGTCCTTCGAGCGCCTAAAGGTCTTCGGAGCAGCTATTTTACAATCCGTCATCTTTATGCTTCTGGTATACCAAATACCGGAGCGTGCAGTCTCGGTGAAAATGGTATTTTCGACAACAACATCCTCACAATACCACAGCGGATACTTCCAATCGAACTCACAACAAAAAAGTTCGATTTTTTTACTTTCCTTAAGTGGTGATTCACCGCTATGAAAACGTGCATTTTCTATTCCTAAATTAGATGAATTAAACAAAGCGCGCTCGCCTGTAAATTCCTCTTTGTTTGTATTTTTCACGTATTTTACCTCGTTTTGCAAATGTTAGTTTGCATTTTTGGTTAAAAAATCCATTTCAGCAATGCTTCCACTCCGATAGCAACAAACATGGATGGTGTCATATTTGCGGTGCGAACCTTTGTGATACCCAAGACATTTGTGCCAAGAAGCATCACAACAAGAGAGCCCGTCACCGACATATACGCCAAGGTTGTCTCGGAAACAATCTCCACAAGTGCAGTACCGAAGAGGGTTAATATCCCTTGATAAGCAAGAACGAAAAATGCAGAAAATGCACAACCTATTCCAAAAGTAGAAGACATAACGAATACCGATACGCCATCTATCACAGACTTTGTGAGTAAGAGTTGATGATCGCCTGTCGCACTCGCTATAGCACCATTAATGGTCATCGCTCCAACACAGAAAAGAATACTGCAAGAGACAAAGCCTTTTGCAAATTTATCATTATCACCAAGCTTACCAAGTTTACTTGCCGCAACGTCGCCAAGCTTGTCCATCCATTTTTCAATATCAATTAGCTCTCCTATTAACGTACCAAGAGCCATCGAAATTATCATCACAAGAATCTTAAACATCCCCGGTGACAAAAGAGGGGTAGTTAAGGAAGTATCGGGAGCAGCTTCAAGAACTCCTTCAATGCCTATGTAAACCACGCATATACCCATTGCATACATCAACGAGTCGGAAAATCTTTTCGGTATTCCCTTCTTAACAAGACTTCCCACGATTCCCATTATCAGTACAACAGCAAAATTGACAAGCGTGCCGATATAAGGATTTAAAATCTTAAGCATCGAACTATACCTCCTTCTCTTTTTTAAAATTTATCAAAATCCACCAATATTCTCAGGGGTGTAAAGCATATCAGGCTCTATTCTTCCAACGTCACCGTCGGCAACGATGTAGTGAGCCGCCAAGCGTATTCCAACCGCGGCAAACAGATTGGTAAGTCTGCCCGTTGTCAAAATATCATCTTTTGATGGAAGCTTACTGCCTTTTGGGTGATTGTGAGCTAAAATCACGCCCTTTGCCTTCTTTCTGTTCACACATTCAAGTATCTTTCTTGGGATAATGTCGGAGGCAGTAACCGTCCCCTCACTTATATGTTCAGCAGATATCACCCTGCCTTCGCCATCCAGAAGAATTGCATACACAGACTCGACCGATAGGCCGAGGAACAATGCCCCGATAAACTCGCGTACCTCAAGTTCTGTATGCGCCTCGCCAAATTTAAAGCTATCCGTGATTCTGCGTGCCTGTGTGTATGCAACGAGTTTCACAAACAGCGCGGTATTCATATTTATGTTAGCTACTCGACAGATTTCTTCCTCCGATTCGGAAAAAACAGTCGCAAGCGAACCATATCTTTCAATTAGTCGCTTTTTACACTCTCGGCTTTTTTCTTCTCCAATAGAAAACGCAAGCAACTTTTCAAAAGAACATTCAAAATCAAAGGTTAACATTTCAGGAAGTCCAACGTTCTTACTCATGCAAACCTCCCTCATATTTCGGTACACTCTCATAGAATCTCTCAAGCTCGGGTGTAGCTGTCCTCAAACCAAGCGAAAAGCCGGTTCTTAGGCCAACATAATCCTTACCGCTGACCACGTAATGCTCTGCAACCGTAATACCTATGCTTGCAAATTCATTGCGCAGCATTTTATCCGTTGCCATAGCTCCTTCCGAGAAGTATAAAAGGCTGTGTCGCTTATGTGCAATGATAACTACAGATGCACCGCAGAGAACCGCGGCATTTAAAAAATATCTTGGTTTTACAGCCGCGGAACTGAAATCCTCGGCAGGGATATTCTCTATGCCAATAAGCCTCATCCCCCCGTCAAGCATAAGCATGCATATAGATGAATCGTGCTCTTCAAAATAAGATACAAGATACTTACCCGTGTAGCAATAATCGTCAAACACCTGCACTTTGTGTCTATGGATAAGAGCTGTATCCTCTGAAACGACCTTGCCTGCAAGCGAGATAAATTCGGCGCACCTTTCTCCTATTCCGTCAACCTTGGCAAGCTCGGATACGGGAGCATTAAACACTCCGTCGAGCGAGCCAAATTCAGCTAACAAGCGCTTGGCGATCGGATTTGTATCCTTGTAAGGAATCACATAATAAAGCAACATTTCAAGCAATTCATACGTATCAAATATTCTTGGGCCATAGGAATTAAGCTTGCTCCTCATTCTTGAGCGGTGTCCTTTATGAATATCCTTATCCTCTATGTACATATCAATCCTCCGACAAGGATCTGTAGATGACTCTGTCGGCTTTAAGATCGTCGGGGACAGGAAGTGAAAAGCCCTCAGGCTTTACCACCTCAAGCATATTTATTTTCACACCCTGCGCAGAAAACGCCGCCTCATATTCGGTAACTACGTTTCCATCATTCCATTCGGATGAATGCAAATCACGGGTCAGCTTGGTAAGAGGTAACCCGACCTCCTCAATCTGTTCAAGTGAAAAGTCAAATAGCCCTGTGTTATCTGTTTTAAAGCAAAGCTTGCCGCCGTCTTTAAGAAGGTTCATATACACAGCAAGATATCTTGCATGGGTGAGTCTGCGCTTGGCATACCCCTTCTTGCTCCAAGGATCGGAAAAATTAAGGAATATTGCATCAACGCTGCCCGGTGCAAATATCTTTGTAAGATTGTCCGCAGTATCAATTATAAATCTAAGACGATCCGAGCCATCTTTCTTCGCTCGCTCTGTAGCAAGTACAACGCAATCGGTTACTCGCTCCATAGCGAAATAAGCCACATTGGGATTCGCCTTTGTCATACCAACAGCAAAGCCGCCTTTACCTGCGCCTATCTCAAGATAAACGGGAGAGCTGTTACCAAAAACAGCGCTCGACGGATCGGTAAGAGGCGATCCCTCATGGTTATATAAATATTCGGCACATTTTAGAAGTCTTTCTTCTCCGTGCTTCTTTTTTCTCATTCTCATATATCAAGCTCCAAACATGTCAGTACCTCAATACGCGAATACTTGACAACTATTATTTGCATTATACTTCGTTTTTGCTGAATTCAGCGAGCTTAAGATGGGGATTGTCCTCAAGTACCCATCTGATACTCCACTCACTTGTGAAGAGCAAAAGATTCTTACCTCTGAAGTCGGTTACACACTTTGTATCGTGCGAAAGCTTCAAGGTTTTTGGATCAAGCCCCTCATTCTCTATCCAACGTATCTGTGAGTATCCGAGATTAGTACGGCGAAGATCGCAGCCATATTCGCTCTTAAGTCTATGCTCAAGCACCTCAAACTGTAAAACACCGACAACGCCGACAATAACTCTCTCAAGACCGGAGTTCGGCTCAAAGAAGATCTGTATAGCACCCTCTTGTGCTATCTGGTTCATACCCTTGGCAAACTGCTTACGCTTCATGGAATCGACCTGCTCAACCATAGCAAAATGTTCAGGAGCGAAGGTGGGAATACCCTCAAATCTGACCTTTTCGCCCTTCTCGCAGATTGTATCACCTATCGAGAAAATACCCGGATCGAATACTCCTATGATATCTCCCGCATAAGCCTCGTCAATAACCGCTCTTTCGTCAGCCATCATCTGCTGGGGCTGGGAGAGTCTGAACGCCTTATTTCCCTGAACGTGATAGTATTCCTTACCACGCTCAAACTTACCCGAGCAAATACGCATGAAAGCAATTCTATCTCTGTGTGCCTTGTTCATATTTGCCTGAATCTTGAACACAAAGGCGGTAAAGTTTTCGTCAAATGGATCTATCCTTTTGCCCTCCGCAACTCTGGGCAAGGGAGACGTTGTCATTTTAAGGAAGTGCTCAAGGAAAGGCTCTATACCAAAATTATTAAGTGCCGAGCCGAAGAATACGGGAGAGAGCTTGCCGTGTCTTATAGCATCAAGATCAAAATCGGCACTTGCACCATCGATAAGCTCTACCTGTTCAACGAGTTCCTCTCTCAAATACGGACCGATCAGCTCATCAAGTTTTTCTGTATCTGTGATTTCACAGTTTATGCCGTGAATAAGTTCACGTCCACGATGAGCGTCATCAAACGATAGAATCTGTCTTGCCTCTCTGTCATACACGCCCTTAAACTTCTGTCCACAGCCAATAGGCCAGTTCATAGGATAAGTAGCGATCCCGAACTCGCGTTCAAGCTCGTCAAGAAGATCAAAGGGATCTCTCGCCTCACGGTCAAGCTTGTTTATGAAAGTGAATATTGGAATATCTCTCATAGCGCAGACCTTGAAAAGCTTTCTTGTCTGCGGCTCGATACCCTTTGCCGCATCAATAACCATTACCGCGCTGTCCGCAGCCATAAGAGTACGATAGGTGTCCTCGGAGAAGTCTTGGTGGCCGGGTGTATCAAGAATATTGATGCAGTAGCCATCGTATTCAAACTGTAATACGGATGACGTTATGGATATACCTCTTTGCTTCTCGATATCCATCCAGTCGGAAACTGCGTGCTTATCAGACTGCTTTCCCTTTACCGAGCCTGCGGATTGGATAGCACCGCCGTAAAGCAAAAATTTCTCGGTAAGTGTAGTTTTACCCGCGTCGGGGTGAGATATAATTGCGAAGGTTCTCCTTCTCTCTATTTCCTTTGCCAAAAGTGACATAAATAATTCCTTTTTCTTTTCTAAAATGATGTTCGCGATCCTCGAGGGATGTACGCAATATTACTCCCCTACAGTCACGCTCTTGTTATTTTCTTCATCGGAAAATGATTCTATAGAAGAATCAGCAATCGAGCTTTCACTTTTCTCTTCGGTAAATGCTTCCGATTCGACAGTATCTTTGCAAACTTCTTCAGCTACCACTACAGCTTCTTCGTTTTGGGATGCGGCATATATATTCTGTCCATCCGAGTCGAAAGTAAGTACACAAGCCGTAGCCTCTGTGAGAGTTTTTTCCTTCGCGCTATCCTGCTCGCAGAATTTTATAGCGATGATTATAGCAACGTTGTATGCGATGGTTGGTGCAAACCACAGTATAAAGTTGTCAATCAAGCTCTCTGTGATCAAAACACCAATCGACAGTAGGAGCATAAACTTCTCTACTCTCGGCTTCTTAATAAACGGGATGAAAGTATATACACGGTATACGAGATAAGCCGCAATGCCAAACACTCCCGTCGCCATCATCAATTCGAGGATGGTGTTATGAGCAAGGAAAGGTATAAAGCTTGCGTAATGGGATTCGGACATAAATGAGTAAAATCCCTTTCCGAAAATGGGATACTTGCAAAATACGTCAAACGCATCGTACCAAATGGAGTACCGGCCGCTATCGTTTAACCCGCTATTTATCATATTCATAAACAGCTGTCTGATCGTATTTCCAAAGATGGTCAAACCGATTGCAAGAGCGGCTATTCCGCCCAGTGTAATATATCTGTAAAGCTTTTTTCTCTCTCCGTAAACACAACATACAGCCAACGAGATAACGTAGAATACCGTTCCGAAAAGCACACCGTTGCGAGAGAGGGTAAATATGTTAGCAACATAAGCGAGAGTTGCGATCACAAAATATGCAATGTGATATTTGCTTTTGATGACTCCGAGGAAGCAGATTGGAACAAGAACCGTCAGACAGTTCGCACAAGTGTTGGAAATTCCCCATCCGAAAAAAATTTGTCCTTTGTTAATAATTCCGTCCTCGCCAATTACGTTGTTAGTTGCGTATAAATATATAACCTCGACAATAAGTATAACAGCCACAACCGCGCACACGTATGTAAAGTAACTGCACAGCTCCGACGCATCCTCATCCTTAAAGCCAAGATATAAAAGCCAAAAGACTATCGCAAAGAAGAGTATTTGAAGCAGCGAAAAGTAAACGTCGGAAATAGTCTTGAATCCCGAGAATGAGCCGGAGAGCAAGAACGCCAGGGATAAAACCGAGAGCGGAACGAGTAGCGGCAGCTTCTTCAGATTTTCAAGAGTAAAGCACTTTTTTCTTATTAGCAATGCAAATAGCGACGCGAGAGCGATCATAAGGAAGATCACCGGCACGACTATCGTGGCACCGCCTCCTAAATAGTAATCGGAATAAATCGGCGTGCCCGGAGAATGCTCAAGAGATACCCTGTAAAGAAACGATATCATTATTGGCAAAATAGGTCTTACCGAATTGCAGGAAACGAAAGCAATTGCTATAAGTATAAGGTCGAGAACTGCGAAATAAACCTCAAGGTTCGTCATTCTTCCAACAAGCACGCTGAATGCTATCCAAATGGGATATTGCCATCCCATAAAGAACGATACTATGCGCGGATGCCTGACTTTCTCAATTAAACAAGATAGCGAAAAACTCTTCGTTTCCAAATTTTCAGTCTGCATAAACAGTCTCCTCTCAAAGTTGATTTGAATGTATGCGGGGTTAGTAATAAAAGGTGACGCGCGAAAATACAAAAAAGAACACAATCGCGCAAAATATACTATTATATAATATCATCAAAATCACTTTTTGTCAACTGTAAAGAGTTCTTTTGCTTAATAAACCGTTTTTTTTGATGTTTTATACGACAAAAACTTGACACGGTGAGGGAGTAAGTGTATAATAATGGGGTATCAAAAAACGAAAGGAACGGTATGAAAAAAGCAGTCGAACTCGATTTTGCACTAATCGAAAAAAAGATCAACTACACATTTAAGGATAAATCACTCCTGACACAAGCCTTTACAAGAACAAGCTTTTGCAACGAAATAAATACGACAAGCAAGGTGAAATTTCACTCAAACGAGGTGCTCGAATTTTTCGGTGACGGAGTCCTCTCTCTGTCCATAATTTCATTTCTTCTCAAGGAATGCACCGAACGATACGAGCACGGTATAAAAACCGAGCTTGGCGAAGGCGATTTTTCAAATATCAAATCAAAGCTATCCGATAAGCAGAATCTCTCAAAGAGTATGAAAGCTCTCGGACTCGAAAAATATCTACTGATGGGTGAGGGTGATGCCAAGCTCGGCATACAAAATGAGCCATCGGTAATGGAGGATCTTTTCGAGAGTATTGTGGGTGCTATATTCATCGACTCCGGTATGAATATACAGGCGGTTATCGACTCTGTGTCGAGTATGCTCGATATGTCTGTATACACAGATAGACAGAAAATATCGCAGAGTGCAAAAAACGCCCTTCAAGAATGGTGCGCTGACAAAAAACGCAGACTTCCCGCCCCAAGATATGAAACATTATCCGAAGACGGGCCCGACCACAAGAAGACCTATATGCGTGGTTGCTACATAGGAGAAAAACTTATGGGACGCGGTATAGGAAAGAACTTTAAGCTTGCAGATGCGGCAGCTGCAGAGGATGCATTAAAGGCACTTATGGCACAAAACGAACAGGATATGCAAAACAAAGTTGTCATAATTCAAGAAAAAGCGGTAAAATCAAGCACGCCTAATTCCAAACCATCATCAACTAAAAATGAAAAGATCACAACAGAATCAAAAACCGACCCTGTGATACCCATTGTTTCTGTCCAGGAGAAAAAAATCGCTTCAGCAGCTACATTTCTCAAAAATTACGCAATGTCAAACAAAAAGCCCTCTCCGGTTTTCAAAGACCTCGGAGAGCGGAAAAACGGCTCAAAAAGTGAATGTGTAGTTGAGTGTAGTTTTATGGAATCTTCATCTATAGGAACCGGCTCAACACGGCTTGAGGCGCGAGAAGAAGCATCGAGACTTGTCGCAGAAAAGCTTGGAATCGGAAAGAAAAAGGCAGTTAAAAAAACCGCAACCAAAAAGACAAGTTCCGCAGCAACAAATACTTCTTTGGAAAAGAACAGTCAGACAAATAGCACACGACAGCCTCATCACGCTAATCCAAAGCCAAGGAACAACAAAAAGAGAACGAAAAAGCCTACTGCAAAAACAAAGTAAACTCTCTTTGCTTTTCAAAAAACAAAACAACAACGCCCCTGACAAATTCAGGGGCGTTAACTAATCTTAAGAAAGACTAAATTTCACTTAATTATTCAGTTGTAAATTTAAATCGTGCAGTAAATGTTTCTAACACGCAATACCTCTTAGTTGTTCATTGGCTTATACCTAAATATCGACGGATATATTCCTTTATCGAACAATCCGAATTGCTTATTACCTCTTCCGCACGGTATCAAGGTCCTTTCTGCTAACTACTGCCGATCTTCGTCCAAAAGACGGGCAACCATAGCTCGCCCAACCTATCGATCATGCGACTTTACCACGTTGTGTTAGCCCGTTGACAGACTAAAGACAAAAATCAAGCGATTTAAAAGTTTTTCGCTACATTTCCCCTCTCGCCTGTGGGCAATCAATCATTTTCGGTTCATCATAATAACTCCAATTTACCGATTTATATATAATGCGTTGGAAAATATATATTTCGTGGTGTTTTAACTTTTAGGATATTCCTATGTGGTGAATAATAACGAGTGACATAAAATGTGTCACGGGAAATTGTTCAGAACATTGGTTTTTCCTACCTTTCTCCGGGGAATCATTCCCGGTGTTTCAACGATTTTTTGAGTTACCTCTCGGGTGCTATAAGACCGTAGCTACCTTCCTTACGCTTGTATACAACACATACGTCGCCGGAATCAGCATCTGTGAAAGCATAGAACGCGTGACCTATCAAATTCATCTGAAGAATAGCTTCCTCCGGAGTCATAGGCTTAAACGGGAAAGTCTTTACTCTGATTTCAAACTCACCTTCCTCAACGTATTCGTCATCATCGTCCTCAGTGATAACGAAAGCGTCTGTTTTCACCCTTTTCTCAAGTCTGGTCTTATTCTTTCTGATCTGCCTTTCGAGGCCCTCAATTGCTCTGTCAAGAGCTGTGATGAAGGTATCGCTCTCTTCTTCACATCTGAAAGTCGTACCTCCGTAATTTACGGTAATTTCGATTATCTTCACTCCTTTGCGGACCTTACAAGTTACAAATGCCTCTGTCTCTTCTCCAAAGAACTTGTTGAATTTCAGAAGCTTTTTTTCAACTGCCGCCTTAAGTGAATCACGGACCGTCATTTGTTTTCCGTAAATCGTAATCTTCATACCGTGTACCTGCTCTCGACTGAGAGCTTCCTTTCGTGTGGAATACAAAACGAGGAATTCCACCGTCCCAAGATATCAAAGATTGTTTTGAGATATATCGGGGTATTCCCCCTCTTGCACTATCAGTATAGCACATAATTTGTTAATTGTAAACACTTTTTTTGAAAATTCATAAATAATTTTATAAGTTGTGTACAAAGTGTAAAATATCACCTCGGTAATATACAAAGATTGAAAAATCTATTGACAAGACTCTTTGTTTATGATAAAATTATTTTTGGTGGGCGTGAAAAACGCTCGTTTTTTTATGCACCAAATCCAAATTGTAAGCTTTTTTAAAAAATCAAAACGCAAAAACTTTTTTTCAGGTATGATTTCAAAAGCGCCAACACGTTTTTATAATTTTGTCATAAACCGTCTCTTTTTTATGTGTTTAAGAGGCGGTTTTTAATGTTCTTTCCTCATTCCATTTCAACCCGTTAGTTCGTCTAAATTACGCAACGGCGTATTTTTATTTTTGGGAGAGGTGGCATACACCGAATTTATAAAAAGTATTGTGTGAGCGAACAAATATTTTAAATCTCTTGACATTAACCCGAAATTGTAGTATTATTATCTTATACGCAAGTTTTTTTACTTTTAGAGAAAGGAAATATATATGATTTTTGCACAATATGCAGATTATATAACCTCCTCCATGGCAAGAGGCTCTATCGGATCTAAGATCTCGCTTGGCATTTTTGTCCTGTTTGGTGTTTACGCTATTCTTGGTGCTTACTTGGGTGTAATGCGCGGATTTTCAAAGTCCGTAATCAGATTATTCACTGTTGGAGCATCGGCTGTATGTTCTCTGTTCTTGGTAATGACAATATCGAGGACCATCGTCAATAAAGCTACCGTAGGTGGCACAGAACAGACGGTTGAGGGATTGCTTAACTCCTATTTCCCCGGTCTTGTAGACTCAATGCCTCAGATGGTAAGACCTATTCTTACCGAGATGAGCACAGGTGCGGCTACCATTTTCATTATGATGCTGGTTGCCATTATCCTTACTCCCGTTTTCTTCATCTTGCTTTTCTACGTGCTCAAGATTGCAACCATGTTCCTTTACCAGCTTTTATCCGGTCTGTCCGGTGCTATCAGCTATGGCAGAAATTGGGTTTCCATGGTTGGAGGCGGAGCAATAGGTCTGCTGCAGGGTCTCGGCATTGCAGCTGTAATTATCATCCCTATCAGCGGCATGTGCAATATAGCAGTAGAAGCAAGAGAACCTCTCATAGGCAACAGCGATGAGCCAAATGCTTATATCGAAATGGCTTACGAAACAGTAATCGACGATCTTGCCGATAACCCCATATTTGATCTTGTGGATAAATTCGGAGGTAGCGTTGCTTACGACAAAATGATTTCCGTAAAGATCAACGGTGAGAAGAAAGATATGGGTGACGAGTGCGTTAGCGCTATCAAAGTTATCTCCAATCTCTTCCCCTTCATAAGCTCATATTCCGATTTTAACTGGAAGCATCCCACAGATGCCCAGAGAGCGGCAATAGAAGGCACAGTCTCCGACATAGGTGATAACGAGCTTCTTGCTACACTTATTTCCGACATTATAAGAGCAGCTGCTGTATCGGTAAACAACGGATCAATTTCACTCCCCGTTTCCGGCGCGGCAAAGCCTCTTGTAGACGAGCTGATGATTATACTCTCAACTTGTACAAAGGATACTATCGCTCCCGACCTTGACGTTATTGTTGACGTATACTTCATCCTTTGCGACCGTAACATGTTTGATACGCTCACATCCGGTGATCCCGAGGCAGTAAGACACATTCTCAGCGATAAGGATGAGGAAGGCAATACCGCCATCGATGCTTTGGTTAACAGACTCAACGGATATGAAAGAACCGAGCCGTTGATTACCGCTCTTACCAAGCTCTCCTTCACTATGATGGGAGATGCTCTTGGATTTGACAGCGATACCGAAGAAATATATGAGAACGTCAAGGAAGGTATAAAGGACGTTCTGAACCACAACAAGTCAGACTTCGAAACCGAAGAAGAATACAAGGAAGCGGTTTACGATGATCTTGATAAGGCTCTTACCGAAAACGATCTCAACATTGACGAAGAGACTAAGAAGGTAATGGTTGATTACATCGCAGATAACTACGGTGACCACGAGGGTGACATCACCGATAAGGAAATCAACGATGCACTTCTCTCCTACTACAAGGCGTACGCAGACTCTCTTGCAGGAGGCAACGAAGGAGAGACGCCTGTAATTCCCGATCTTCCTCTCCCCGGACTCGGCGGAGATGATCTTCTCGGCGAAGAGGGTGCCGGTGCGTAATTATTGAAAACAATAAAAATCTAAAAAACGAGCCGATAACTCAACACGGGTTATCGGCTCGGCTATTTTTATTGTCATTTAGAGAAAAGCGAACCTTGATGTAATCTCTCACTCTCAAGTCTTTTTCTGATTAGGTCTATCACCTTATTTTTGTCTTTGTTCCACTCAGGAGCGACGAGTAATCCATCGGGACAATCTCCGGTTATTCTATGTATTATTATGTCCGGTCTGAGTCTTGATATCGATCTTGCGGCAAGGGATACATATTCGTCGAGTGATGGCGGTATATACTCACCTGATCGATACATTTCAGCAAGCCTTGTCCCCTCCATAATGTAGATCGAATGTATCTTGACTCCCCAAGACTTTGACTCGTTTATAACGTCTACGGTGTAGTCCGTGTCGGGCTCTGTCTCACCCGGTAAACCTATGATCATATGCGTAACAAACGGTATACCGTGTGAAGTTAACAGTTCTGCTGTTCGCTTATACACCTCAGTTTTGTATCCGCGATTTATGACAGACGCAGTCAAATCGGATGCAGTTTGAAGTCCCAACTCTACCCACACGTCTACTCTATCACGATATGAAGCTATCAGATTAGCTATTTCTTCATTAATACAGTCGGGACGGGTACCGATAGCAAGTGCAACAATTCTCTTGTCAATAAGGGCAGCGTCATACCTCTCTTTCAGTACGTCAACGGATGCATATGTGTTAGTGAAATTTTGGAAATAAGCGATATAGCTCGCATCCCCATTTCCTCTCGCAAGTTGGGAGCTGACCTGCTCGCGTATACTTAACGTCGGATCGATATGCTCACCTGCTCCGCGCTCACCGCAGTAAATACATCCACCCGTGCCGCACGTTCCGTCTCTGTTCGGACAACCGAAGCCGCCGTCAATACATATCTTCGACACTCTTGTGCCGTACTTTCCCTTGAGATACGCACTAAGATTATTGTAAAGCATTTTCTCCCTCCTCTCTTTTCTAACATTCTAACACAAAGAAAAGAAAATTGCAACCACAAAGGATTTTTTGATTAAATTTTAACATAATTAAGAATGTACAAATATCGAACTGTTACGCCCACTTTTTTATTTATTATTATTACTTGACAATATCGCGCGTATGTGATAAAATAGGGAGTAAAGATTTGATGAGAAAGGACACGTTATGAAAGCTTTATTCAGAAACGCTGACGTATATACTATGGGCGAATTCAAAAAGCATAATATGCTTCTTGAGGGCGCTACCCTTTCTGTTTTCACGGGTGACTTATCCCTTGTTGATTGCCCCGTATTTGATAATATTGCTATTTTCCCCGGTTTCTGTGATGTACACGTACATTTCAGAGAGCCGGGTTTTTCTTATAAAGAAACTATAGCATCGGGTTCTATCGCTTCTGCTCGCGGAGGCTATACCGCAGTATGCACTATGCCCAACCTCATACCGCCCCCCGACTGTCCCGAAAATCTCAAGATACAGACCGACATAATCGAGCGCGATGCCATAATAGCCGTGTACCCTTACGGTACTATCACAAAGGGGCAGATGGGCGAGTCGCTCTCGGATATGTATGGAATGAAGGACTCGGTCATAGGCTACTCGGATGACGGAAAAGGAATACAGACAGAAGGACTTATGCTCGAGGCTATGAACATGGCGCACACACTCGATAAAATGATCGTAGCGCATTGCGAGGACAATTCCCTTCTCCGCGCCGGATATATCCACGACGGCGAATACGCAAAATTACACGGTCACCGGGGTATCTGCTCCGAGAGCGAGTTTGGACAGATAGCACGCGACCTTGAACTTGTGAAAAAAACGGGTTGCAAATACCACGTTTGCCACATATCGACAAAAGAAAGCGTGGATATTATAAGACGTGCTAAGGCAGACGGTGTTGACGTTACCTGCGAGACCGGTCCCCACTACCTCACCATGTGCGATATGGATATAGGCGAGGATGGAAGATTCAAGATGAACCCGCCCATCAGGAGTGCGAGCGACAGAGATGCTCTCGTCGAAGGTATTAAGGACGGAACCGTGGATATGATCGCCACCGACCACGCACCGCACTCAAAAGAGGAAAAATCACGCGGACTTGAAAAGAGCAACATGGGCGTTGTCGGTATAGAGACCGCCTTCCCCGTATCATATACCTACCTTGTAAAGACCGGATTAATCACCCTTGAGAAACTCGTAGAGCTCCTCGCGGTAAAACCAAGAGAAAGATTCGGTATAACGTCAGACGCAGGCTTCACAGTATTCGATCTCGGTGATGAATACGAGATAGATCCCAAGGATTTTTTGTCAATGGGAAAAAGCACTCCTTTTGAAGGAGTCAAGGTATTCGGAAGATGTCTTGCCACGGTATATAACGGCAAGATGGTATACGTGAGCGATAAGCTCACCGAACACGTTAATAATTCGGAGGATATATAAAATGGCAAAGAGAAAAGATTTGAAAAGGATTATGATTATCGGCTCGGGCCCAATCGTAATAGGTCAGGCTGCAGAGTTTGATTACGCGGGCACACAGGCGTGCCTTGCGCTCAAGGAAGAGGGCTACGAGGTTATACTCGTCAACTCCAACCCTGCAACGATTATGACCGACACTACCATTGCAGACAAAGTATATATGGAGCCTCTCACACTTGAGTACGTGGCGAAGATCATCAGATACGAAAGACCCGACGCTATCGTTCCCGGTATCGGCGGACAGACAGGTCTTAACCTCGCTATGCTTCTTGAAAAGAAGGGTATTCTCAAAGAGAGCGGCGTAGAGCTTCTCGGCACGTCAAGCGAGAGCATCGAGAGAGCCGAGGACAGAGAGCTTTTCAAAGAGCTTTGCGAATCCATCGGTGAGCCCGTAATTCCCTCCGACATCGCCAACACTCTTGACGAGGCGGTTGAGGCAGCTGCAAAGATCGGCTACCCCGTTGTTCTTCGTCCCGCATTTACTCTTGGAGGTACAGGTGGCGGATTTGCTTACAGCGAGAATGAGCTGCGCGAGCTTGCGGTAGGCGCACTTGCTGCATCCCCCGTTCATCAGGTGCTTGTAGAAAAGAGTGTAAAGGGCTTTAAGGAAATTGAGTTTGAAGTTATGAGAGACGGTGATGACAACGCCATCACCATCTGCGGAATGGAGAACATCGACCCCGTGGGAGTTCACACTGGTGACTCTATGGTAGTAGCTCCTATCCTTACCCTTTCAAAAGAAGATGAAAAAATGCTCAACGACAGTGCTATCAAGCTGATTCGCGAGCTTAAGATAGAGGGCGGCTGTAATGTACAGTTCGCACTCAACCCCAACTCCTCGGAATACTACCTCATCGAGGTCAACCCGAGAGTTTCACGCTCATCCGCTCTTGCATCCAAGGCGTCGGGCTTCCCCATCGCACGAGTTACCGCAAAAATCGCGGTTGGTATGACTCTCGATGAGATCGAGGTCTCCGGCGCACCTGCAATTAATGAACCGAGACTTGACTATATCGTAGCTAAGTTCCCAAGATTCCCCTTCGACAAGTTCACGTCCGTACCTAACAAACTCGGCACACAGATGAAGGCAACCGGTGAATGTATGGGCATTGGCTCCAACCTTGAGGAATGTATTCTAAAATCGGTGCGCTCACTCGAGATTGGCATCTGCCACCTCCATATGACCAAGTTTGATGATATGAAGGATAAAGCTATCATCGAATATATCAAGGTATTCCACGACGATAACGCATTTGGTATTGCAGAGCTGCTTCGTCGCGGACACACCACAAAGGAGCTCCACGAGATCACCGCTATAACCGAGTATTTCCTTGAGTCCTTCAAGAAGATAACCGACATGGAAGCGGAGCTTAAATCTAACGTTAAGTCCGATAGCGTGTTAAGAAAAGCAAAGAATATCGGCTTCTCCGACAAGTATATTGCAAAGCTTTGGAACTGCTCCGAACTTGACGTTGTAGATGTAAGAAAGAAGCACGGTATCATTCCCACATTCCGTATGGTAGATACCGCACATGCAGGCGCATACATTCCCTACTTCTATTCCTCTTATACGGGAGAGAATCAATCCGTCCTCACAAACAGAAAGAAGGTTCTCGTGCTTGGCGCAGGCCCTATCCGTATCGGTCAGGGCGTTGAGTTCGACTACTCCACCGTACACGCTGTAAACACCATCAGGAACTGTGGTTACGAGGCCATCATAATAAACAACAACCCAGAGACAGTATCCACCGACTACACCACTGCGGACAAGCTCTACTTCGAGCCTCTGACCGTAGAGGACGTTATGAACGTAATCGACTTTGAAAAGCCCGACGGTGTTATCGCATCTCTTGGAGGACAGACCGCTATCAATCTCGCAGAGCCTCTTGCAAAGCGTGGTGTTAAGATTATCGGTACAGACTGTGAGGCTATCGACAGAGCGGAAAACCGCGACACCTTCGAAAAGATACTTGAAGAGCTTGGTATTCCTCAACCCAAAGGACAGGCAGTGACCAAGATCGAGGACGGTGTAAGAGTGGCAAAGGAAGTCGGCTATCCCGTACTCGTTCGTCCCAGCTTTGTTCTCGGCGGACGCGCTATGCAGCTCGTAGGCAACGAGGAGCAACTCAGAAACTACCTTAAGACCGCGGTTGAGATCGACGAGGACAAGCCCGTTCTTGTAGACCACTACATTCAAGGTAAAGAGGTTGAGGTTGACGCCATTTGTGACGGACGTGACGTATTCGTTGCGGGAATTATGGAGCTTGTAGAACGCACGGGTGTACACTCAGGCGACTCTATCAGCGTTTATCCCGCGTACTCCATATCAAACAAGGTTAAGGGCAAGATCCTTTCTTACTCAAAGGCTCTCGGCCTCGGAATAGGCATTGTTGGTCTTTTCAATATCCAGTTTATCGTTGACGATAAAGAAGACGTATACATCATCGAGGTTAACCCTCGTTCATCGAGAACCGTTCCCTTCCTCTCCAAGGCTACAGGCTACAGTCTCGCAGACATAGCGACCGAAGTAATTCTCGGCAAGAGCCTCAAGGAGCTTGGAATCTTTGATCTTTACCCCGAAGAAAAGAAGAGATGGTACTGCAAGGTGCCCGTATTCTCCTTCAAGAAGATCAACGGTATTGACGCTTACCTTTCCCCCGAGATGAAGTCTACCGGTGAAGCAATCGGCTACGACGACGATCTGTACCGTGCATTCTACAAAGCGCTTCAGGCATCTGGAATGACAGTCCAGAACTACGGCACGGTGCTTGTTACTCTTGCGGATTCAGACAAGGACGAAGCACTTCCCCTTATCAGACGCTTCTACAACCTCGGATTTAACATTGAGGCAACACGCGGCACCGCAATGTACCTCAAGGAACACGGTATCAGAACAAGAATAAAGAAGAAGATCAGCGAAGGCTCTAACGATATTCCCGACTCTATAAGACAGGGCCATATCGCGTACGTTATCAACACTTCGCGTCTTGACTCCACCGACTCCCAGAAGGACGGATATGAGATCAGAAGCCTTGCCGTTGAAACCAATACAACGATGTTCACGTCCCTTGATACGGTAAGAGTTCTTCTTGACGTGCTTGAGGATATCACTATCACCATCTCCACTATTGACAGCTAAGGAGAAAAGATGAAGGACACATATTTTACTCTTATTGAAAACAGAAAAATCGCACATAACACCTATCTCTCGGTGCTCAAGGGCGATACATCTAATATAACTGCATCCGGACAGTTTGTAAACATCAAGCTTAACGGTCTTTACCTACGCAGACCCATATCCGTGTGCGATGTTGAGGGTGATAAGCTCACTATTATATACAAGGCTGTAGGCACGGGAACAGAGAAAATGGCAAGCACGCCGGTAGGTGAAAAATGGCTTACCCTCACAGGTCTCGGTAACGGCTATGATCTTACAAAATCCGGACACGCCCCCTTGCTTATCGGAGGCGGAGCGGGTGTTCCCCCTATGTACTATCTCGCAAAAAAACTGATAGCCGAGGGCAAGACTCCCACGGTCATCCTCGGTTTCGGTAAAGCTGATGAGGTCTTCTTTAAGGAAGAGTTCGAGTCTCTCGGACTCCGCGTTCTCGTCACTACGGTTGACGGCTCAGAGGGTATCAAGGGCTTTGTTACCGATGCTATGTATGGAATAGACTATACCTACTTCTACACATGTGGTCCCGAGCCTATGCTCAAGGCCGTATATGATAAAACAACAACAAGCGGACAGTTTAGCTTTGAGGAAAGAATGGGCTGCGGATTTGGTGCTTGCATGGGTTGTACCTGCAAGACGAAGTATGGCTACAAAAGAATCTGCCGCGATGGCCCCGTGCTTGAAAAGGAGGAGATAATATGGTAAACACAAAGGTAAAGCTCTGCGGTATTGAGCTTGACAACCCTATCATCCCCGCCAGCGGTACGTTTGGTTTCGGCTACGAGTTTGCCGAGCTGTACGACATCAACATTCTCGGCTCTCTTTCCTTCAAGGGCACAACGCTTGAGCCACGCTTCGGAAACCCTTGCCCGAGAATCGCGGAGTGCGACTCGGGTATGCTCAACGCAGTAGGACTTCAGAATCCCGGGGTTGACAAAGTAATTGAGGTTGAATTGCCAAAGCTCCGCCGTGTTTTCTCCAAGCCCTCCATGGCAAACGTATCCGGTTTTTCACTTGAAGAATACGTAGAAACGGTCAGAAAACTCGACACGGTAGAGGACATCGGCTGGTTTGAGATCAATATTTCATGCCCCAACGTTCACGGCGGCGGAATGAGCTTTGGTACATCTCCCGAGATGGCAGAAACTGTTACACGCGCGGTGCGTGACGTAACAAAAAAGCCCATAATCATTAAGCTCTCACCTAACGTTACGGATATTGTATCGATAGCCAAAGCTTGCGAGGCAGGCGGTGCTGACGGTGTCAGCCTTATCAATACGCTGATGGGTATGAGAATTGATCTTAAGTCAAGAAAGCCAATCATAGTAAATAAAACAGGAGGATTCTCCGGTCCTGCAATCAAACCCGTGGCGGTAAGAATGATATATCAGGTATACGATGCCGTAAAAATACCTATCGTCGGTATGGGCGGCGTATCTACCGCAGAGGATGTTATCGAGCTTATGCTTGCCGGAGCAACCGCAGTTGAGGTCGGCGCGGCTAACCTTGTTAATCCTTTCGCATCAAGAGATATTATTCTCGATCTGCCGAGAGTAATGGAAAAATACAGAATCAACTCACTTGAAGAAATAATAGGAGGCGCACACTAATGGGTAAGGACGTTATAATTGCTTGCGACTTTGCAAGTGCAGAGGAAACATTTAAGTTTCTTGATAAATTCGAGGGTAAGAAGCCCTTTGTAAAAATTGGAATGGAGCTTTACTATGCGGAAGGTCCTTCCATTGTAAGAGAGATCAAGGCAAGAGGACATAAGATCTTCCTCGACCTTAAGCTCCACGATATTCCTAATACGGTAAAAAAGGCTATGTCTGTACTCTCTAAGCTCGACGTAGATATGACCAATCTGCACGCATCAGGTACTGTGGCGATGATGGAGTCAGCGCTCGAAGGTCTTACACGCCCCGACGGTACACGTCCCCTGCTCATCGCGGTAACACAGCTTACATCCACCAGCCAGGAAAGAATGGAAAACGATCTTCTCATCAAGGAGTCTCTTGACGAGGTGGTTCTCCACTACGCTAACAACGCAAAGATCGCGGGTCTTGACGGTGTAGTTTGTGCTCCCCTTGAAGCAGGCAAAGTACACGACAGATGCGGCGCGGGATTTGTAACAGTAACTCCCGGTGTAAGATTTGCAGACGGTGACGTAGGTGACCAGGTAAGAGTTACCACTCCCGCAAAAGCAAAGGAGCTCGGCTCTGACTACATCGTAGTAGGCAGACCTATCACGGCTGCTGCTGATCCCGTAGCGGCATACGAAAGATGTGTAGCTGAATTCGTAGGATAAGTAAGATGAAAAAAGTTGTTCTTATCGGTGACTCAATCAGAATGATCGGATACGGCAATCCCGTTGCAGAGCATCTCTCAAACGAATTTGAGGTGTGGCAACCGGACGATAACTGCCGATTTGCACAATACACCTTGCGCGGTCTTTGGGATTGGCAGGACGGTATTCGCGGTGCGGATATCATCCATTGGAATAACGGGCTCTGGGACGTGTGCTCTCTGTTCGGTGACGGTGAGTTTACTCCCATAGATGAATACGTGAATATTATGCTCCGCTTAGCAAGACTGCTTAAGGAGAGAGCAACCATCGTAATATTCGCGACGACAACACCCGTAAGACCGGAAAATGTCCACAACAAAAATGAAACCATAAAGGCGTATAACGAGGCTCTCATCCCAAAGCTTAAGGAAATGGGCATTGTTATCAACGACCTTTATACACCTTTATCAAAAGATGTTTATAAGTATATCTCCGATGATATGATTCATCTGTCCGAAGACGGAATATCTGTTGCGGCGGATATGGTTGAGGCGGCAATACGCACAGAAGCTGCAAAGATTAACGAGTCAACCGAAAAGGTAAAAAGCGGGGATATAAGCGACAGCATCGGCGCACCCGTGTGAGTTTATTTAATATTTAAAAACCAAAGGAGACCTAAAATGGAAGGATATAAGAGAGAATTTATACAGTTTTTAGAGGGCGCAGGCGTTCTCAAATTCGGCGACTTCACCGCAAAGAGCGGCAGAAAGATCCCCTATTTCATCAACGCAGGCGATATAAAGACCGGTGAGCAGATCTCAAAGCTCGGCGAGTTCTACGCAAGAGCCTATAAGGAGAAGCTCGGCAATGCCAAGGCAGTTCTTTACGGTCCTGCTTACAAGGGTATTTCCATCGCAGTATCAAGCGCAGTTGCACTCTCAAAGGAAGGACTTGATCTTCCCTTCTTCTTCAACAGAAAGGAAGCAAAGGACCACGGTGAAGGTGGCATCTTTGTAGGATACACACCTAAGGCGGGCGAGAACATTGTAATTGTTGAAGACGTTATCACCGCGGGCACAGCTATCCGCGAGAGCATGGAGATCCTTTCCTCTCTCAAGGACACAAAGGTTATCGCAACCTTCGTTATGGTTGACCGTAAGGAAAAGGGCAAGACCGACAAGTCTGCTATGGCAGAGGTTGGTGAGGAGTTTGGCTTCCCTGTATACTCCGTAGTTGACGTATACGATATCATCGAATATCTCGAGGAGGATGAGGCTAACCGTGAGAACGTAGAGCGCATCAAGAGATACCTTGAGGTTAACGGAGCAAAGGCATAATGAGAAATCTTATAGACATTCTCGACTTTTCAACCAAGGAGATCGACGAGCTCATCAGAGTTGCGAACGATATTATTGATGATCCCGACAAGTACCGTGACGTTTGCCACGGCAAGATACTCGGCACGCTCTTCTTTGAGCCATCGACAAGAACAAGACTTTCGTTTACTTCAGCTATGATGTCACTCGGCGGACAGGTGCTTGGATTTGACAATGCGGCATCCTCATCCACAGCAAAGGGTGAGACCGTACAGGACACTATACGTATGGTATCCGCGTATTCGGATATTATCGCTATGCGCCATCCCAAAGAGGGCGCACCCATCGCTGCATCAAGAGTTGCTACAGTACCCGTTATCAATGCGGGCGACGGCGGTCACTATCATCCCACGCAGACCCTCACAGACCTTATAACCATCAAGCGCAAATGCGGTAGATTTGACAATCTCACAGTAGGCATCTGCGGAGACCTTAAGTACGGTAGGACAGTACACTCTCTTATCGCGGCAATGTCAAGATACGAGAACGTAAGGTTTGTTCTTATCGCTCCCGAAGAATTAAAGCTCCCCGATTACGTTAAAGAAGAGTTCATCAATGGATGTGAATATGTTGAAACTCCCGATCTTGAGGGCGCGATCCCATCACTTGATATCCTTTATATGACGAGAATCCAAGCAGAGAGATTCGCGGACAAGGATGAGTACGAGAGACTTAAGGATAGTTATATCCTTGATTTAAGCAAACTTAAGTGTGCAAAATCTACTCTTTCCATTCTCCACCCCCTTCCCCGTGTAAACGAGATAAACGTAGATGTTGACGACGATCCCCACGCTCACTACTTTGAGCAGGCGGCTCTCGGCAGATATATAAGAATGGCGCTTATACTTAAGTTGCTCGACACCAAGGGTATCGATGACAGACGCACCAAGGGTGATGAGGACGACACTCTCGAGTGTAGAAATCCTCATTGTCTTACTCTCACAGAGCGCGGCATCAAGAAACTCTTTAAGGACGGCAAGTGCGTTTACTGCGACCAGACAGCATCACACAAGTAATAACAAAGAGCGAAGAGACCTTGTGGCTTCTTCGCTCTAAAAATATGCACTGTATAATATATGTTTTTTATTACTCAACAAAAACGAATATATTGATTTAAATATATCCTCCATTAAGTAAGGGGCAGATTTCTCTGCCCCTTACACCTTTTTATTGAAACCGGAGCAAGTCTTCTGTATTTGGATTATCCAACAGTAACCTGAACCTGATACCAATAGTTGTTATTAACACAGTTTGCAAGATAGTAAACGCCGGCCTCGGTAATTTCAAATGTCGTGATGTTGAGTGTACCGCCTGCAATCTCTGTGCCTGTAGTAGCAATTACATTAAGCCCGGAGTCTAAGAGATCAACGGATCTACCGTCTCCACCGGATACCCACCAAACGGTAACGGTACCTGCACCGGTAGCATTTATCTGAAGTGCTCTCTGAGGCTGACCGTTTTTAACCTGATACTTTCCGCCAAAACCAAATCTCAAAGTACCACTTAAGCCATCTTCAAAGGTTTTGTCGTTGCCGTCGATTCTGGAGTCCTTACCATGGTAGAAGGTAAATACATCATTATACACCTGCTCTGCGCCATCTGTATATGTACCCTTGGGGTATTCATCAAGCTCGGAGAAGTTGAGTGTGTAAACCTTAGACTCCTTTGGATAAGCAACGCTGAAGGAGTAGAAGTAGTTGTTGCTGTTTACTGCAGTGATGGTAATAGTAGCATCAGCTGTAGCGGTATAGATGTAAAGCACATCGGTGATCTCTGCAGAAGTGGTTGTTCCGTCGCTGAGAGTGTAGGAGGTGTAGTTAGGATAACCGTTGATGGTTACAGTTGCGCCTGCCTTAACCTGGAAGGAGAAGGAACCTGAACTCATCTGAGAATTGTTGCCACCGTTGTCACGCATATTTGCGCCGGAGAAATCAATGCCGCTGTCCTTGTAGTTACCCTCGGAACCGAAGGTTACTTCAAAGTCCTTAGCCTCAACCTCTTTGGGATATACAACGCTGAAGGAATAGAAGTAGTTGTTGCTGTTTACTGCAGTGATGGTAATAGTAGCATCAGCTGTAGCGGTATAAACGTAAAGTACATCGGTGATCTCTGCGGAAGTGGTTGTTCCGTCGCTGAAAGTATAGGAGGTGTAGTTAGGATAACCGTTGATGGTTACAGTTGCGCCCGCCTTAACCTCGAAGGAGAAGGAACCGGAGCTCATCTGAGAATTGTCACCACCGTTATCACGCATACTTGCGCCGGAGAAATCAATGCCGCTATCCTTGTAGTTACCATTGGAACCGAAAGTAACGTTCATATCTACGGGAACGCCTGCATCTACATAGGCTACGGTAACGGTAACGGTCTTTCCACCATAGGTAAATACTACAGCGTACTCGCCTGCAGCATCCTTATTTACCGCGGATGCGTCTACGGTGTAATCAGTAACGGTTACAACAGAATAGTCGGAATAGTATGCCTTAACAACTACGCCGTCAAGAGAGATCTCATCGCCTACGGTGTAGTTTGCATTAACACCCGAAACCTTAATTTCATTAAGAGTGGGAGCTGCGGGAGCTTCCTCATCAGGATTGATTATAAGCTGGTAGAGGTAAGAGGTAGCGGTTGCCTCGATAACAACCTCGCTGTCCTCTGCGAAATACATGCTGAATGTATCGTTTGCATTGTGAGCAACACCGTTGATGGTGTAGTATCCGTAGCCGGGATAAGAAATTACTGTTACAAGAGTTCCTGCCTTAACGTTGAAGATGATCTTCGCGCCCTGGTTAAACTGAGAGTCAGAGCCTCTTGCGGTAAGCTTACCTACGGTCGCGTCGATGGTGAGACCGTTCCATTCAGCCACAGAACCCTGAATATTGTCAGTATAGGTGTACGAGGTGCCACTTGTGCCCTCGGTGCCGTTGAAGTAGTAGTAGGTTCTGTCATCTTCTACTACCTCGTCACTCTTGGGATCCCAAGGATCAAGGTATGTAACCTTTCCGTTAGATGTACCGAAGATAGTAGCGAAATCGGTGTAAAGAGCTGCTTCCTCAGCGGTAAGCATAGTCATACCTGCAACTGCCTCTGCGATAGCACCTGCACCGGTGTTACCGAACTCTACGAACTGAACGGTAGAATCGGTAGGATGGATGCCGTTCATGGAGATGTAACGTGTATTCTTATTATTGGAAGGATTGTAAGCTGCGGTGGAGATATGAGCACCGAGCTCGGAATTGATAATTGCAACTGCAGCATATGCGCCCCAAGTTCTGCCGATAGCGTGTACGCCGGGAGTGAGACCCTCGTCACCGGTGAACTTACATCCGTAGAAGATGGCACCGTAGGTGATAGCGTCCTGCTCGCCCTTGTTAGAGCCCTTGAACGCGGTGAGATAACCTGCAGTACCCTTGTTATCCTTTGCGGTATCAACCATATGGATGGTACAGTTATCAAAGAATGTTGTGTTGTTAGTACCGAAGATGAAATCGGTATAACCGGAGATAAATACGTTCTTGAAATACTGACGTCCTGTGAAGAGCTCGAGAGTATCCTGAAGACCAAGGAGTCTGGAGTTTGTCATAACGAATCTGTCAGCCTGAACGAGAAGTGCAAGACCTCTTTCAAGCTCAACGCCTGCCTCATCAAGTCTTTCCTGGGAGTTCCAGTAGTTAGAAATAGTAAGGTTGTCGATAGTTACGTTGTATGCAGACTCTCTAACAGCAACGGTTGCTGTGGAGTCGGTAACGTGGCTGAATCCACTTGCATCGAGCTGACCGTAAATTGAGTTCCACTCGATAACTACTTCTTCAGGAGAAGCACCCCAACCGATGATATTAAGATTGGGAACGGTGATCTCGAGCTTCTCATTATAGTAGCCCGGAGCAATGTAAAGCTCCTTGATCGCGCCTGCTTCTATTTTAGCAGCGTAGTCAAGAGATTCCTGAATAGTCTGGAATACGTGGTAAGGACCGCTGAGCAGACCGGGAATACCTAAGTATTCGGGATCTACGAGCAACTGATATATGCCGTCTTCGTTAGGAGTAGGAACGCCATCAGTAACTCCAATCTCTACGGTAGCGGTAAGGCCCTTAGCGAGAATAACAAGCTCATATATATTTGAGTACTCGGAATCAAAGCCTTCATATTCATAGCTTTCAACCTTGAACTTAAGAGTATCTTCACCGCACTTACCGATAACGCTAACGGAAAGACCGGTGAGATCAAGCTCTTCGCCTACAAAGTAAAGCTCACGGAAGCTATGGTTGAAGTAAACGCCATTGCCAAAGGATGTGTTGCTGCCAAGCTTCTCAATAGCATCAAAACCAAGCTCGATGCTCTCGGGAGCATAAATCTTTACGTTAAAGGTAATAGTATCATATTCCTTATAGGTAATAACTACGGGATATGTACCGGATTCTGCGGTATTAACTGCAGAATAATCAATAGTAACATTTTCAAGAGCAAGAGGTTCTAACTTACCATTGGAGAAAGTAGCCTTGAGAACGATACCCGAGAAGTCAAGAGCATCGCCAACGAGGTAATCGGTCTTACCGTCAGATGCAAGCTCAAAGCCGTTCTCATCAGATTTCTCAACTACGCAGGAAAGATTGAGATAGTAGACGTCCTGAGTACCACCGTTCTTACCGCGGCTAATAGTCCATTCGCCTTCGGTAACGTCAATAGTGAGCATAACCAAGGGGCTACCCTCGTTAGTACCTGCGAATTCAATGTCATAAACAGTACCGTCGGGAGCAGTAACGGTAACGAACTGTGTAGCCGCACCGCTTGAGCCGTTCTGAATAATGAATGAAAGCTTACCTGTGCCGGGCACGGAAACCTTGATCATGGTAGTCTTGTTTCCGATTTTTACAGACTTGTTGTACTCGATGCCCTCATAAGTCTTAGTTCTGTCTCTTATTTCAGAGCCGGCAACGATGGTGAATACGCCGTTGACCTCGTCCTCTGAACGAGTACCTTTTTCAAGGTCGGAAATATTGATGTCGTAGTCAACTCTCTCGTGAGTTTCGGGAACGAGATCTTCTTCGCAACGGTCGCAGTAATAATCGCCGTCTTCGTCCAAGTGGCCGAGAGGCTCGCCGTACTCAGACCAACAGTTATAGCAGAAGCCTGCCTCGGTACAGGTAGGATCATCGCCCGCGTGCACCAAGGTGAATTCCTCACCACATTCCATACAGTTGCCGGTCTGTCCACAAGTGAGATACCAGTTGTAGTGACCGCCTGCGGGCATATCGTAGCTATCTACTTCACCACAAATGGTACATACAGCGTAATATTCG
>JAZRAE010000016.1:0-5130 GCA_045634385.1 Eubacteriales bacterium
GGGCAAGACCGTTGATCAGATCAAGACTATCATCTCATCTCTTCACGAGTTCAACCCCATGATGGGTCACCGCGGATGCCGTCTTGCAGTTACCTATCCCGAAATCGCAAAGATGCAGACCGCAGCAGTTATCCGTGCTGCTATCAACACCAAGAAGGCTCACGCTGATTGGAACGTTGTACCCGAGATTATGATTCCCCTTGTTGGTGACGTTAAGGAGCTTAAGTACGTTAAGCAGGTAGTTATCGAGACCGCTAACGCTGAGATCGCAGCAGCAGGCGCTACCCTCAAGTATGAGGTTGGTACCATGATCGAGATTCCCAGAGCTTGTCTCACCGCGGACGAGATCGCTAAGAACGCAGACTTCTTCTGCTTCGGTACTAACGACCTTACTCAGATGACCTACGGCTTCTCCAGAGATGACGCAGGTAAATTCCTTGGTGCTTACTACGATGCTAAGATCTTCGAGAACGATCCCTTCGCTAAGCTCGACACCACAGGTGTTGGTAAGCTTATGAACATGGCAGTTACCCTTGGTAGACCCGCTAACGAGCATCTCCACGTTGGTATCTGCGGTGAGCACGGCGGTGATCCCACATCCGTAGAGTTCTGCCACCAGATCGGCCTTGACTACGTTTCTTGCTCTCCCTTCAGAGTTCCGATCGCAAGACTCGCAGCAGCTCAGGCAGCTCTTAAGCACTAATTAGTAATAACTTAGTTTAATCTAATATAGAACGCGTCCTCGCAAGAGGGCGCGTTTTGTCGTTATGCTATGCTTTTATCTCCATTCAATCAACGTTAAATATAGGAAGCGCACTCCGCGAGGGGGTGCGCTTTTACTTAATTATCACCAACTAAATCAATCACTTTCTTGCCAAGTCTACGTGCGTGTTGCATTGCGCTATATGCACCGCCTCCATTTCTCTCAACGTAACAAATGACAATATCACATATTTCAACCATCCAATTATTTCGCTTTGTGATAGCGTTCTTTGGGTGTGATTTCTCTGCCACCTCAGGAATCAATATATCATCGTAATAATTAGAATAAAATTCAATATCCTTGTTATTATACGGAAGAACACATATAAGTTGAGTATTGGTTTCACCTATTTCCTTCTGGATTTTTTTGATAATACTCGCAGAATAAACATCGAACTCTCCGTTACGTCCAATATAAAATTCTACAAAACCTTTTTCATCAATCAACTCTTTTATCAATCCAAAAAGGCGAGTATCAAGTGATCGGTACCCGTCAAAATTGCGGTGACCAAAAAGACAAACCCTACAAGCTCTGTTTTGCAAAAAACAACACCTCACTTTTATGTTATAAATCATAACATATACATATGTGATATGTCAAGTTAGAATAAATGTGTAGTATTCTAACATAATTTTGGTGAGGAGATATGACATATGAAAGAGCCTAAGAAAAATCTTATTATAACCAAAAAGCCAAAGGGTGAGGATGGACACAAAACCTTTTCTATAAGAATAAAGGACGAGACCGTAGAACGGCTTGACGAACTCGCAAAAAAGACTAATCGTTCAAGAAACGATCTTATAAATATGCTTCTCGATTACGCTATGGATTACTGTGAGATAAAAGAGGGTAAATAAATTTTACAAGGTCATAACAATATTTTTCGGCTGTTTTTCAAATTTTCTTTAAAATAGCCGAAGTTTTTTTGAAAAAGACTAACATAGAATTCGATATAGCTTTGTTCATAGCAAAACAGGTATCTTAAGCACTAATTAATAATTAGGTAAATAATTGTTTCCGTACAAAGCAAGTTACAAAAATGTCCGAGTTCTTGAATCCTACCCCAAAGCAGCTACCAAGCTACAACATAAAAATTGAGCCCGTGCCGAAGCACGGGCTCTTTTCATACCCTTTTGGGTAGAAATAATTTATCCAAACCTATATTACTCAGCGTAGGAGATCTCGAGGTTAGCTACGAGAAGCTCGCCCTGGAAGTGATAGAGGTTAAGAAGAATGTCGATCATGATGAGAGGCTCATCGAAGGTAACGGAGATAGTGTGCCACTCGCCGTCAAGTACAAGATCTGTACCGGAAAGCTCGGGGTAGTTGTCACCCGCGAGAGGATGGTTAGCAGCAGTCTTGATCTGAACGTAAGCGTCAGACCAGAACTTCTCGCCATTAAGACCGGTGAACTCATATCTCTCGTTCTTCTCTACAGTACCAACTGCCTTGTAATCAAAGGAGAAGCCGATAGATGCAGGACCTTCCTTAGACTCGCCGTTTACTGCGAATCTGAACTCGGTGAACTGCTCTGACTCTGTTCCGTCCCAAGCATAGGTTCTGGAAACGTAGAGTGCTTCAACCATTTCGCCGTCCTTTTCAGCAAGAACGTACATGGGGGTTCCGCCCTGCTTGTTAACCTCGGTACACTGGTCGCACTGCTTGAACTTAGAGTTAACGATAGTCTTAAGAGACTCGGAGTTAACCTCGGACTCATCAATTACAGTATCATAGAAGGGCTTGGACTCATCGAGTTTTCCGCATCTTTCACAGATTCCATCGGTATAGCTGTGACCGAGAGCCTCGCCTTCGATAAGGCCGCAAGCGGTACAAGTCGTAGGAGTAGTACAGGTTGCGTCAATCCATTCGTGCTCGCATGCAGGAGGATTAATGGAATCTCCAAGAGTGTAACCTAATGCAATATCATCAAGCTCAATACCGGTATTAGCCACGTGTGTCCAACCGTTTATGTAGATAGCTCTGATATCGTAAGTATCAATGGGCATAGCGAAATCTTCAACAGATGCAACAAGCTCGCCATTGATATAGAACTCTGCAGAAATCGTGTTGTTATCTCTTAGCTGGATAGCAACTATCACTTCAAACCACTCGGACCAACCATCAGAAACAGGAATGGTAGCAACGTTAGTAAGTGACCCAAGACCTGCTTTGATAGTTATTCCGCTTTCGGAACACGCACCGATCTGCATAATGTTCATATGACTGGTTCCCCAACCGGTCCAATCAGATGAATTTCTTTCCTTACCGATAGAAATAGTGAGTGCATTTGTCATACTGCTTCTCATACGGAAGGAAACAATACCAAACGCGTTATTTTCGCAGCTGAAGCCCTCAAGACCTGCGCCACTGCGATTGGAGGGGATCCAAGTCATGATCTGACCGCCAAATCCATTATAATACGCCCAGTCGCCTACAACCTGACCCGGATTAACGCCTGTGCTATCGGTAGGCTTTTCGGTAGAGGGAGTGAATATGTGACTGTAAACGCCGTTAGAGGTGTCCTTAGTCCAAGCACCGTTAGATGATACAACATACGAAGTTTCTCCCTCGCAAGGATAGTAATAATAAGTATCCAATGCAAAGTATTCGTTACATTCTGCGCATTTATAAGTAGGTTCTGTTACTGTGTCATCCTGAATCAATGTGTGATCGAGTACTTCTCCGGACATTTCACCGCAAAGAGTACATGTCATAGGATTAGTACAAGTTGCGTCAGCCCATACGTGCTCGCAGCCTGCAGACTCTTTAGCAGTATAACCGAATACGATATCATCGATCTTGTAGCCTGTGCCTGCTTTAGTGTTATTACTGTTAATGTAAATAGCCTGAATTGCATTAGTATGAGTTGTCAAAACTCTTGCAGACTCACAGATATATCTACCGTTAATAAAGTAGGTAGCGATAATCAAGTCTCTCTCTGCATCAAGTTCAAGGTGAATAACAACATCGATCCATCCGGTATAGTTGTTCTCATCAACGTAAACCGTGTTAAGAATAGTGTTATTGAAGCCCTTGATCTCAACCATACCATTATTAACAGTACCAATTCTGAATACAGGTTCACTAATGCACCACTGATCACCCCAACGAATTGATGCACCGTCAAGAACATCAACTCTGTTGTCAACAAGCTTCATCTCGAAGTTGGAGTCGGTATTAGCGTTAATTCTGAAGGAGAGAACGCCGACTGCTCCATTCTCGGATGAGAACTCGGAGAACTTGTTTGTTCCACCGTTAGGAGAAGGAAGCCACATCTGAAGCTGAGCTCTTGTAGTATTATCTGTGCCTTCTGTATCGGTCTTTCTTACAAACTCATAATAGCCGTCAGCAAGCACGGGATATTTATCTTTATCGGGATTGGTTGTGTAGTAAGTAGTGTTGTTAGGAGCGTTACATCCCATACCGTCGTAGTGAGTACCGTCAAGATAATCGAAGGTATCTACCGTGAAGGTATAACCACACATACAAGTGTAAACGATTTCGCTGTCACCGTAGGAAGGCACAAGATCTATATGAAGATCGGAATCTGTAGCACAATCGGAATATCCACATCTGTTACAATCTCCAAAGGTCATACAAGTCGGCAAATTCATATCGTGACCGAGAGCGTCACCGCTCACATTTCCGCAAAGTGCGCAGATCATAGGCTCTGTACAAGTAGCAGCGATCCACTCGTGAATGCAAACGTTACTTGCTTCAACAACCTCAAGGTTAGCGATAAGCATTTCACCCTGGAAGTGATAGAGGTTAAGAAGAATGTCTATGATCTCAATGGGTTCTGCGAATGTGTAAGTCATGGTGTGCCACTCACCGTCAAGAACAAGATCCGTACCGGAAAGCTCGGGATAGTTGTCACCCGCGAGAGGATGAGCAGATGTAGTCTTGATCTGAACGTAAGCGTCAGCTGAGAATACGTTACCGTCAAGATCACGGAAGGTGTATCTGTCGTTCACTTCTACTGTTCCTCTGATCTTATAATCAAAGGAGATGCTCTGTGCATAGAAGCCTGCCTGCTCGCCGTTCACAGCGAATCTGAACTCGGTGAACTGCTCTTTTTCTGTTCCGTCCCAAGCATAGGTTCTGGAAACGTAAAGAGCTTCAACCATCTCGCCGTCCTTGTTAGCAAGAACGTATACGGGAGTACCGCCCTGTGCGTTAACGGTAGTGCACTGATCGCACTGCTTGAACTTAGAAGCTACGATAGTCTTAAGAGTCTCGGACTTAACCTCGGACTCATCTATTATAGAATCATAAAAAGGATTCTCGGGAATTACAACCTCAACCTCGCCGCAGTTTTCACAGATTCCATTTGTATAGCTGTGTCCAATTGCAGGAGTAATAACATA
>JAZRAE010000017.1:0-7490 GCA_045634385.1 Eubacteriales bacterium
CTTTTTGACGGAGGCGGTGATTTCCTTGCCGTCGAGATAAACGCGGATTTCCTGACTGCCACCACCGTTATTCTGTCCTCGCATAGCTGCGCTCATCGCGGCGTAAACACCTTCATAAACGGCATCCTGCATCTGCTGGACATTCATGACACCAGTCTTACCACCGGAGGCATTTGCAACAATTTCGGGGCCTCGCTCGCCTGCCCAAATAAGGCTACCTGCATCGAAGACACCGCCGTCTGCGGCGAATTTAAGGCTAAATCCGGTAGGATACTTGAACGATTTACCAAATGCTTCTGCGGTTGCCCACTTAACCTTAATGGTAGGAACGCTAACGTTAAGCTTAGCAGTTAAAGAAGATAGACTAGCGTTTCTCTTCCACCAATCCTTTGCCGTATTCCATGCGCTAACAATCTTGTCCTTAATACTATACCACACTACATTTTTATCCGTTTAAAATGATTTCTTGACAAAGACACCTATGTGTAGTATAATTATGTCATACAAATAAAAAAACGGAGCAACTATGAAACTACTTATTGCATCGGATATACACGGAGATATAGAGAGCGCGAAGGCGCTGATTGATGTTTTTGAGAAGGAGAGCTGTAACAAGATACTGTTACTCGGTGACGTGCTCTACCACGGACCGAGGAATGATCTACCGGGCAGATATGCGCCGAAGGAGGTCATCGCTCTGCTCAACGGATACAAGGACAAGATACTCGCGGTGAGGGGTAACTGTGACACCGAGGTCGATCAGATGGTGCTGGAATTCCCTATCCTCGCGGACTATGCTCTGCTCTCTTTGGACAGTATTTCTATCTACGCGACACACGGACACAACTATAACACAAAAACACCGCCTCCACTTGCTAAGGGCGACATTCTGCTGCACGGTCACACACATGTAATTCGTGCTGAGAAATTCGGCAACGAGAACACATATATCAACCCCGGATCTATCACTCTGCCAAAAGAAGATTGGCCCCGTTCATACGTTATCTACGAAGCGAGAAAATTCACTTTCTACAATATCTCGGGAGAAGTAATAAAAACTGCAAACTTTTAATTATGCAAAATTAATTATTGGCAGAATAAGGTTTTGTACAAAAAATATACGGAAGCAATCAGCTAAATAAAACGGCTGTTTTCTTCCGTTTTTCTTTTTGTTTCCTTAAGTTTAAAACGCAAAATTGACTCTGTGCATAGAATATATGTATATCAAAAAAGGAGTGCCATTTTCCATGAGAGATTATGCATTTTACAACGGAGTTTTTACACCGTATGATGCCTGTGCTATTCCTCTATCCGACAGATCAATTTTCTTTGCAGATGCGGTATATGACGTCGTTATCGGAAGACGAGGAAACGCATATCAGCTCGACGAACATTTAGAGAGATTGTTTTTAAACGCTAAGATTGTGGGGTTTAAAAATTTGCCTCTTAAGTCTTATATTGAGGATGCAGTTTCCGATATCATTAAGCTATCGGGGGCAGATTGCTTTGTACTTTACATTCAGCTATCGGCGAGTGAAATGAGAAGAAAGCATCTTAGATCTGACGATCAAACTAACCTTTTGATAACGATTAGCGTGGCGGAAATTCCAAGCAAGCTTGAAGGCGTAAGTGCAATTACAATGAAGGATAACCGTTACGCATACTGCAATGTGAAAACAACAAATCTCTTACCTGCAGTATTATCAATGAACGAAGCGCACAGAGCTTCTGCCGACCTTGCAATCTTCCACAAAAATGGGATAATTACCGAATGCTCTGCATCGAATATTTCTATTTTATCAGGCAATCAGCTTATAACTCATCCGCTTGATTCAAGTATTCTACCGGGTATATCCGAAAGAAATCTCATAGGAGTATGTAAAAATCTTGGTTTGGTACATATCAGGCGTGAATTTAATATAGATCAACTCCTTAATGCGGATGCAGTACTTGTAACAAGTACAACCAAGTTTGTCAAAATCTGCGAAAAGATAGATTATGTGAGTATAACGAGTGAAAAAATAAGTCTTGTCGAAGAAATTTTCGGTAAAATGTCAGATGATTTCCTCGCTAAAACTTAGATAATTTGACACGTTTTTGACTCATAGTGAAAAGAATGTTAAATTTTTATCATTATTTTTCAAAAACCTGTTGAATTTTTTTTTGATGTGTGCTATAATTCCTTTGTTATGCATATGCACACACGCGAGTGCATTCATTTGTTTATAATTTTAGGAGGATATATAAGAATGATCAAAAAACTTTCAACTCTTCCCTTCTGCGGTACAAAAGAGCAAGAGGCTCGCCTTATGGAAGTAATTGCCAAGTACAAGCACGACAAGAGCCAGCTTATGACCGTAATGCAGGAAGCTCAGGGAATCTATGAGTACCTCCCCATTGAGGTACAGAAAATGATCGCAGAGGGAATGGACGTTCCGCTCGAGAAGGTATACGGTGTTTCCACCTTCTACGCGCAGTTCTCTCTCTCTCCCAAGGGTAGCTATAACATTTCCGTATGTCTTGGAACTGCTTGCTACGTTAAGGGCTCGGGCGACATTTACGATAAGCTGCAGGAGGTTCTCGGTATCGGCGGAGACGAATGTACTCCGGACAGAAAGTTCTCTCTCACCGCTTGCCGTTGCATCGGTGCATGCGGACTTGCACCCGTTCTTACAATTAATGAAGAGGTTTACGGACGTCTCGGCGTTGACGACGTGAATGATATTATTGCAAAGTACTCCTGATTCACAAAAGGAATAGGAAACTATGAAAATCAAAGATATTCAACATTTGCTTGATGCAAAGCTCCTCTGTCACGGAGACAATCTTGACACAGAAGTTACTTCGGCATTTGGCTGTGACCTTATGAGCGATGTGCTTGCGTATGTCAAGGATCAGAGCGTTCTTCTCACCGGACTCGTTAATCCACAGGTCATTCGTACCGCCGTTATGCTGGATATGGTATGTGTGGTATTCGTCCGTTCCAAAACTCCGACCGATGAAATCCTGGCATTAGCCAAGGAAAGCGGAATTGCCGTAATGAGCACAAACAAAACGCTCTACGAATCTTGCGGTATCATCTATTCGGCCGGACTTAACAACAAATAAAAGGTCGAATAATGCAGGATCATTTGATATTCAAATTCACGGTAGACGGTGATGACTTCACTTCTGCCGGTCAGGCCTCCGTACAGGTGAAAAAGAACCTCAGACAAATCGGCATTGACCCCGAGACTATCAGAAGAGTTTCTATCGCAATGTACGAGGGTGAAATTAATATGGTAATCCACGCAGGCGGAGGCGTTGCCGAAGTCGGTGTGTATGATGAATATATCGAGATAATTCTTGATGACCACGGCCCGGGTATATCGGATATAGACAAGGCCATGCAGGAGGGTTATTCCACCGCATCGGATAATATCCGTTCTCTCGGATTTGGTGCAGGTATGGGTCTTCCCAACATGAAAAAGAATACGGATAAGCTCGAAATATTCTCCACTGTAGGCGTGGGTACAAAAATCGTTATGCGAGTAAATTATTAAATATATTTAGGTGGAAAATTATGTATACTTACGAACACTCGGTTCTTTTGGATGAGAGTAAGTGTACCGGATGCACTACTTGCCTTAAGCATTGCCCTACCGAGGCAATAAGAATTAAGGATGGCCGCGCCATGATAAATCCAAAAAGATGTATAGATTGCGGCGAATGTATCAGAGTTTGTCCTCATAAAGCGAAAAAGGCAGTATGTAGCAAGCTCTCGGATATAGAAAGATTTAAATGGAAAATTGCTCTACCCGCCCCAACACTCTACGGACAGTTCGACAATCTTGAAGAGATAGACTACGTCCTCGACGGTCTGATGAAGATTGGATTTGACGACGTCTACGAGGTATCTAAGGCGGCAGAGCTTGTTACTGCTTACACAAGAACATACCTTAAGCTCGACGGAGTAAAAAAGCCTGCTATCAGCTCAGCTTGTCCCGTAGTTTCAAGGCTTATTAGTTTAAGGTTTCCTTCTCTTTCAGAGCATATCATACATATGCTCCCACCGATGGAGATCGCTGCTAAACTTGCAAAGGAAAAAGCTCAAATTGAGCATCCTGAGCTAAAGCCGGAGGAAATAGGTGTATGCTTCATTTCCCCCTGTCCCGCAAAGGCAAGCTATGTCAAAAACGGCTTTGCATCTTACAAAAGCTGCGTTGACGAGGTTATTTCAATAAACGATATATATTTTCTTTTAATCAGCAAGATGAAGAAAAGCGATGATGTCCCTCAGCTCTCCGAATCCGGACGTATAGGTATTGGTTGGGCAAGATCAGGCGGTGAAGCGACTGCGATTTTCAACGATGACTATCTCGCAGCGGACGGCATAGACAACGTAATACGCGTGCTTGATCAGCTCGAAAACGGCAATATACCGCCCGTAGAGTTCATTGAGCTGAACGCCTGCACAGGCGGATGCGTCGGCGGAGTTCTGACAATACAGAACCCATTCATAGCTAAAGCTCGACTTCAAACGCTCAGAAGGTACCTTCCGGTATCTAAAAATCAAGTCAGCAAAGAGGATGGGAATTATATTCCCGAATATTACCTCTTTGAAGATCTCCCGGAATACGTTCCAATATCACGGCTGAGCGACAGTATTGCCAAGTCTATGAGAATGCTTGCCGACATACATAGCTTCAAGGATACTCTGCCGGGAATAGACTGCGGTTCATGTGGATCGCCTACCTGCAGAGCATTTGCCGAGGATGTCATCAAGGGAACTGCTGCCCCCGACGGCTGCCCTATTAAAGCACTAAAGGAGCTTAGAGAAGAAAGGAACGGTTGATATGAACGTAGAACAGTTAATTAAAGCCGCAGACCTCAAGCCTATTGCCCTTCCTTGCCCCGAACGCGAGGTCAAAGGTGCGTATATCGGTGATCTTCTGAGCTGGGTTATGGGCAGAGCCTGTGAAGACAATGCCTGGATTACAATAATGTCAAACTCAAACATCGTTGCAGTTGCGACGCTTGCGGACACATCCTGCATCATCCTGGCAGAAGGTGTTTTACCTGACGAAGGTATTACAAAAACAGCCAATGATAAAGGAATCAATATCCTCTCATCAAATGAGAATTCATACGGAATTGCAAAAAAGCTTTCCGAACTCGGTTTGTGATGCGGTACGTATACGATCTACACAATCACTCCTGCCTCTCACCGTGTGCTGACAATGACAACACACCGAACAACATTGCAGGTATGGCATATCTTTGCGGCATAAATATCGTTGCGCTGACGGATCATAATACAGCAAAAAACTGCCCTGCATTTTTTGAAGCGTCCAAGAGGTATGGAATTATACCGATAGCAGGCATGGAGCTTACAACATCCGAAGATATTCATGTCATTTGTCTGTTTGAAAAACTCGAGTCTGCCCTGCAATTTGATGAGTATTTACAAAAAAGGCGCGTGCTGATTAAAAACAGAACCGACATTTTCGGTGATCAACTTATCTTAAATTCAAAGGATGAGATCATTGGTCAGGACGAGTTTCTCTTATCAAATGCAACGACAATTTCTCTTGATGAAGCACCTTTGCTTATCCGCGAATTTGGCGGAACTTGCTATCCTGCTCACATCGACAGGGATGCAAACGGAATAATTGCAATACTCGGTACTCTACCGCCTACTCCGTATTTTAAGTGCGTTGAGATGCACGATGGAAAGAAAATTTCCGATTATAACGGTAGATATGATTTATCCGATAAGCTTATTATTGTAAGTTCTGACGCCCATTACCTAACTGATATAACCGAAACAAATAACTTTTTTGAACTTGATGCAGATCCCGGCTACCCCGATGAGGTAAGACGAGAGCTGTTCAAGTTACTTGACAGAATATGAAAGAAATTTCGCTAAACATACTCGACATTACCGAAAACTCGGTCAAAGCAGGCTCTACGCTGACCGAGATAATAATTACCGAGAAAGGTGACAATCTTACTCTTACCATCAAGGACGATGGATGCGGTATGGACGAGCTGACGGTTAGATCCGTCATTGATCCCTTTTATACTACAAGAAAAACACGCAAGGTCGGACTTGGTATTCCGCTTTTAAAGCTCGCTTGTGAGCAAACCGGCGGCAGCTTATCCATAGTTTCAAGTACTGATGAGAAAAACCACGGAACGACCGTAACTGCTATTTTTTTCAAGAATCACATAGATTTTACTCCTCTCGGTGACGTAATTGCAAGCATTACTACTCTTATACAAGGACATCCCGATACTGATTTTCTGTTCCGTCATATAACAGAAAAAGGGACTGTTGAGCTTGATACACGTGAACTGAGATCCGTCCTTGAAGACGTTCCGCTTAACACATATGAGGTCATATGTTGGATAACCGACAATCTCAAGGAACAATACAATGAAATGAAATAAAATAAAAAATATAAGGCAAACAGAGAAAGGAAACCAAAATGAAATCTTTGGCTGAATTGCAAGCAATCAAAAATAAGATGAGGGACAAGGTTGTTCTTCGCGAAGGCTCTAACAGTATTCGCGTGGTAGTAGGTATGGCTACCTGCGGTATTGCTGCAGGTGCAAGACCTGTTCTCAACGCTTTCGTTGAAGAAGTAAACAACTCCGGTCTTTATGAAAAAGTTACCGTTTCCCAGACGGGATGCGTAGGTCTTTGCCAGTACGAGCCTATCGTAGAAATTTACGAGGCAGGAAAAGAAAAGGTTACCTACGTTAAGATGACCCCTGAAAAGGCAAAAACCGTAGTTGAAAAGCATCTTAAAAACGGTGAAATCGTAGCAGAGTTCACACCTGCAAACGTATAAGGAGGTATTAAAGAATGATTCGTGCACAAGTTCTTGTTTGTGGCGGTACAGGATGTACCTCCTCAGGCAGTAACAAAATCCAGGAAGCTTTCCAGGAAAACATCAAGGCTTTTGGCCTTGAGAACGAGATAAAGCTCGTTCAGACCGGTTGTTTTGGTCTTTGCGCACTCGGTCCTGTTGTTATCGTTTATCCCGACGGTACATTCTACAGCCGCGTTGAGCCCGACGACGTAAAAGAGATCGTTGAGGAGCATCTTCTTAAGGGCCGTATTGTTGAGCGTCTTGTATACGCTGACACCGGCGCAGAAGAAGTCGTAGAAAAAGCAAGCGTATCTCTTAACGATACCGCTTTCTATAAGTCACAGAAGCGTATAGTACTCCGTAACTGTGGTGTTATCGACCCCGATAACATTGACGAGTACATAGCTATGGACGGTTATCAGGCTCTCGGTAAGGTTCTTACCGAAATGACTCCCGAGGAGGTTATCAAGGTAGTCTCCGATTCCGGTCTTCGCGGCAGAGGAGGCGGAGGATTCCCCACCGGCAGAAAGTGGGCTCTTACTGCTCCCAACAAGGCAGACCAGAAGTACGTTGTATGTAATGCGGACGAGGGCGACCCCGGCGCATTCATGGACCGTTCCATCCTTGAGGGTG
>JAZRAE010000018.1:0-8557 GCA_045634385.1 Eubacteriales bacterium
CGCCGAGGACGATGGTTATGTCAATGCGATTGTGGAAAACAAATAACCACTGTAACAAGTTATTTGACATCAGGCAACACAAATTCCTGTGGTTGTTATAAAAGAGAACGTACAAGTCAAACCCATTTTGTGGATATTGTCGGTGAAAGATATGGTATGCTCGTTGTTTTAGAAAGAGTTGAGGATTATATTAACCCTGAAAACGGCAGGGCTCGACCGCAGTTTTTATGTTTATGCGATTGTGGTAATAAAAAAGTAATACAAAAAGAAAGTTTACTAAATGGTACTATTTCCTGTGGTTGCATAAATTCTCGCGGTGAACGCGAAATATCTGAATATTTGAGAGCTAACAATATCATTTATGAAATTCAGTATGGTTTTGCTGATTTAATTGGTGGCTTACCGTTAAAATTTGATTTTGCAATATTTGATTCGGAGAAAAATCTTGTTGCATTGATAGAATATCAAGGAGAGCAACACTATGAGCCGGTTGCGTTCTTTGGTGGTCAGAAAAAAATTGACAGGCAACGAGAAAACGATAGTGCTAAAAGAGAATATTGCGCCAAACGTGGAATTCGCCTAATCGAGGTACCTTATTGGGGCAAAATTGAAGACTATCTCAATGTATTAAATACGTTAATTTGATAATTAGAGAACAGCGCAACGAGCAAGACTATGTGTGCGATATTGAGGTTTTTATGTTTACAAAATTACTTGGTGAATATTTGTTGGTTTTTGGCAATTTAGAGTTGACATTGGAAAATACTATTGAAATAATGATCAATAAAATTGTTCAAGGAAGAGAAATAGAATTAAGAAAAATAACGCGGTTTCTTTTAAAAGGACAAAGTGTTTCTAAGAAGCTAAACGTTCTAAAATTTTTGATACTCTATTTGGAGTCCAAGACACAGGCGGAATGGTTGAATTTTATTCAAAATGTTCAGTATTTATCTGAAATTCGAAATATTCTTGCACACGGAATGTATGGAGAAGAGTCTGATAATCTTTTGAAGCTATCTTACGATAATAACGGAGAACTAAAAGAAACTTCCATGAGTATTGAAAAACTTAATGAACTTTTAAATCAACTAGGCGAAAGATATAGACAGTTGTTTGATTCAGTCATAGAGCCCCTCGAATTATATATATGCGAGTATCCCAAACTTGAAATATAATGGTTCGACTTTCGTTAAGCAAGCTCCACCAACAAAAGAGAGATAGCCCTTGCGGTTATCTCTCTTTTGTTTTGGCAGACTATCAAGATTGACTCGACCTAGTTCCGTGGCAACGACACGGAGTTAGGTTCGCATTCCCGCCGCAGAGCGCGTAGTGAAACGGCGCGAGAGTTTAAGAAAACAACTGAGTGTTGTTTTTCCTCGAGCGTGACCGAGTCGCAACGAGAACAAGCTTGCTCGTAAGCGGCAAGGCGAGGAATATTGACGCTTGCGTCAATATCCTAGATGGAAACGCCACCCACTAGTATTAATTTTCGTTTTGTTCTTTATACGCTTTATTCACCCGACGTTACTGTTGTGTTTTTTACATTTCTAACGCTTTTGTAAAGCGGAGTTTGATAAAACGACCTTATAGAAGAAAGAAAAAATAAAGAACAGCAAATTTCCAAAAGCAATACTGTATCTTGAAATATACAGGTTTATATGATATAATACTCTCAACGACTTACTGGAGGTATGAAGGCGTATGAAATCTATATCATCTTACGATAGAGCAAGAGAAATGTTGGCAAAGATGTCTATCGATGAAAAGATGTATCAGCTTTCTGCTCAAATGATTTTTTCCGTCGATAGTGATTACGAGCAAAATCGCGACCACAGGCAGGGGAATTACCGAAACCCGGGACATTTTATGCACTATGACCGTGAGCAACCCGCATCAGCGAAAGAAGTTGCCGAGCGTATCAATCTCGACGTACGTCTTACTATGGATGCTCATCAAAACGCAATTCCGCCGCTCGAGCACGGAGAAGCTTTGCACGGCGCACAGTGGGGCATGGCGACCTGCTTCCCGCAGCCGATAGGTATGGCATATCTACCTTTGATGATAACTTGATCAGCAAGGTGGCAGATGCAATAGGCAAGGAGTGTGCCGCCGTCGGCGTGCGCCAGGTTCTCTCCCCCGTGGTAAATATTACCCGTGATTGCCGTTGGGGAAGAACGATGGAGGGCTTCGGTGAGGATGTGCTTTTGACGTCAAATATGGGTGCGGCAATGTGCCGAGGATTTCAAGATAACGGAGTTATTGCGACTCCAAAGCATTTTGCTGACAATTATTCTCACGGCGGACGTGACTCGAATTATTCGGAAACCTCGGAGAGAACTATGCGCGAGGTGTATCTCAAGCCCTTTGAAAAATGTGTAAAAGACGGCGGTGCGCAATCGATCATGGCGGCGTATAACGCCTGGGACGGTATTCCCTGCTCGTCGAACTACCGCCTTCTGACCGAAATACTGCGTAACGAATGGGGATTTGACGGATTTGCGGTTTCGGATTACGGAGGAGTGGAAGGCGTGTGTGCCGTTCACAATTTATCCGAGTCCGAATGGAGAGCCGAGGCCGAGTGTATCAAAGCCGGATTGGAAATAAATTTACCTCAAAGCTCATACGAAAAAATCAAGCGGGCATACACCGAGGGTGTGATAACCGAAGAAGATATCGACCGCGCTGTTTTACGCGTTCTGAAGGTTAAATACAATATCGGCCTTATGGATGATCCCTTTGCAACTCCCGATGAGGCGGAGAAGATCGTGCGCTGTGCCGAGCATAAGAGCTTGGCTCTTGAATGTGCAAGAGCGTCTATAGTGCTTCTGAAAAACAGCGGAAATCTCTCGCTGTGCCGAGGCGGTATTAAAAAGCTGGCAGTTTTCGGAGCAAGTGCCAAAAACATACCCGTTGGCAAAAATTACTCAGGTCCATACGGCCGTGACTGGGAGATAGATGACGCAAAAACGCCCTTGCAATATCTTAAGGAGTACCTTGATGGGTATGCAGAGGTAATATTTGCAGAAGATGAGAACATCGCCGATGTTGCGAGTGCTTGTGATGCAGCCATCTACTTCACAACTCAAATCGAGGGCGAGGGAATGGACCGCTCGGATATACGCCTGCCGAAAAACGTTAAAAAACGGCAAGAGGATGAGAACGCTATCATTGTAGGAAAATACGAAATAGAGGTAGCGGTCGACCAGGAAGAAAGCATTCGTAAGATGTGTCGTGCTAATCCCAATTCCACCGTCGTGCTTCTCGGCGGCTCTCCGATAGATATGAGTGCGTGGATAGATGATTGTGCCGCAGTCGTTGAGGCGTGGTACCCCGGAGAGCAAGGAGCAAGAGCTGTTACGGAGATCCTTTTCGGAGATATAAATCCGTCGGGAAAGCTGCCGATAACCTTCCCGAGAAACGTAGGCCAGTTGCCATTATTTTATTCTGCAAAACCGTCGGGACGTGGCAAGGGATACATAGAAAACGATGGCACTCCTCTGTTTCCGTTCGGATATGGCTTAAGCTATACGAAATTTGCTTTTTCGAATGTTAGTAAATCCGTTAACGATGAAGGTATAAACCTGTCTTTGACAGTGGAGAACATCGGAGATTATGACGGTGCTGAGGTACTGCAGGTGTATTTATCAGGTAGAAACTGCGACGTTGTAATGCCTTCAAAGGAGCTAAAAGCTTATAAACGAGTATTCGTTTCGGCAGGAGAAGTCAAGACAGCGGAGCTTTATCTCACGCGTGAGGCATTTTGCTATTACGACAGGAATATGAAATACGGCATGCACGATGGCGATTACAAGGTGATGATAGGAACCTCGTGCGAGGATATTGCATATACGCTTGAAGCTTCGGTAAGATCCGGACGGATAAATCTGAACGGTTAGATCTGTTCGACTTTCGTTAAGCAAGCTCCGCCAAAAATAAGAGCAGAATGGGATACATTCTGCACTTGTTTTTTATCCAAGTCGCAGACTTGGTATATTTGCTATTCATCGGACGCAGAGTGTAAGTATATTGACGCCCTGCGTCAAAATCCGGTTGTATAACGTACACCCACGGTGGTGTCCTATATCTTTTAGTGAAGACTATCCGGTGTCGACAAAAAAGGTCGAAGAAGATCTTATTGCCGAAAATCAAAGACTCGGAACGGAGATTGAGTACTAAAAAGCTGATTACCTTAGTTCTTGCGAAAGATCAAAAGAACGGCAAAAAGCATTCATAATTGCTGAACAAAGGCATTATTTTTTTAAGTTTATACGTTGCCAAACCTATTGATATTTTACTTTCCGTTTGATATAATTAAAGAAAAAGGGGGCGCGCAAATGAAAAACACAAGATACCGACCAAAGATTGATAAACTGTTTTATTCAATACTGATACCAACGATGATAATTGTGATGCTACCCGTTATTCTGTGTGGGATCGATGCACCAATCACTCTCTTAATAACTATACCGATTTTTCTTTTCACTGCCTATTTTTTCATCACTACTCTTTTCGGCTATGCCGAGCTAAGAGAATTCACGCTATTCATAAAATACGGACTTATAATGAAAAAAGAGATTCCCTATGACAAGATACTCGGAATTGAGAAGGAGCGAAAACTTATATCCCCATCCATATTATCTATTAAGAACGCACTCGACCACGTAAATATAAAATACAACACGTTTGATGTCACCACTCTTAGTTTAGTGAATTCCGACGAATTTATCGATAACTTAAACAAAAAGTGTAATGGACGGCTTATTTGACGAAAAAACACACGCCCCCATACGTCGACTATGAGATTTTAAAACAAGGATAACAAAAATGAACCAAATAGATAACATTGACAAAAACTTCAAGATTGAAACCTGCATTAACAAACCGGACATGATATTCCACAACGCTCGTTCCTCACCATTTGCCATATACGGTATATTTTATGAGGACGGCAAATTCCGCCGTATGCCCGAATCCGTAGCAAAGACAGTCAGCGAGGGCGTTTACTATCTCCACGCAAATACCGCAGGCGGCAGAGTACGATTCAAAACCGACTCCCCTTACGTTGCTATCAATGCAAAAATGAATTGCATTACCCGTATGGATCACTTTTCTCTTTGTGGTTCGGCGGGATTTGATCTCTACGCTGACGGAGTTTACGTAAAGACCTTCCGCCCTCCGTACGATATGGCAGATGGCTACGAAAGTCTGATAGAATTTGACTCGGCAAAAATGAGAGAAATTATGATCCACTTTCCTCTTTACAGCGACGTGTGCAATCTCTATATCGGACTTGCCCGTGATGCACAAATATGCGCTCCCACCCCGTACCGTGTAGAAAAACCGGTTGTATTTTACGGCTCTTCGGTAACCCAAGGGGGATGTGCTTCACGCCCGGGAAACTGCTATCAAGGATTTCTGTCGCGCAAGCTTAATTTCGACTATATCAACCTCGGATTTTCCGGTAATGCCAGGGGTGAGGAAAAAATGGCAGATTACATTGCTTCTCTCGATATGTCGGCATTTGTATGCGACTACGATTACAACACACCAAGTACGGAACATCTTGCCGCAACACACGAAAGGCTGTTTAAAAAGGTTAGATCCCTAAATCCCTCACTGCCAATTTTAATTATCACAAGGCCCAAGCCTCACTACACTCAAATTGATCTTGACTGTCTTGAAATAGTGAAAAAAACCTACGATAATGCTATCTCGCAAGGGGACCGAAACGTTAGCTTTATCGACGGACGCACTATGTTCGCGCTCGCAGGCACAGAGGGGACTGTCGATGCTGTACATCCGACGGATTTTGGGTTTTTCTCAATGGCGGAGCGTATATCCGAGCTTCTTACACCAATGCTCAAATAATTCACACAATATATGGAAAAACAATAAGAGGTAGAAATTCGCGGAATTTCTACCTCTTATTGAATAAAAGCATGTTCTTTTAAAACCGACTTATTCGGCAACCTCGCCCATTCCATCTTCAGAGCCGTCTTCGGTATCTTCCACCTCAGGCTCTTCCTCAATGTAAGTGTAAACAGAAACGATATCTACGTTACCGGATGCACTCACATAAGAGATTGCAACCGATGCAACACCGTTCTTTTCTATGGAAATAACAAGATCTGCATCATAGTCAAGAGCAACACCAAGAACAGCAAGCGTGTTATCCTTAGTAACCTTTGCACTGATAGAATTAGCGGAAACTACAACTTTCTGAAGCTTCGACTGATCAAGAGAGATATCGAAACTAACCGCCTCAACCGATGCTATACCGCCGGGAGCATCCGCAACCGTACCGTCGGGCATAATTGTAGCGACACCCGTATACGTGCTCTTTACTCCATCGGAGATCGAACCTTCCTCAAAGCTATTAAAAAGCTCATAGGAATAACTCACAACTGCGCTTCCATCCTCGTTGTAAGACACGTTATACTCCCCGTTGAGAGTGCCACGTGAAGATACAAGCACAACGGAGATTTCTGCAATATCGGGAGCAGAAGCATCAATCGCTGACTGAATGGCAGCTATCGCTTCGGAATTGTCCACTTCTTCTATATCTTCGCCGGGATCTTCTGTGCCAAGGCCCGGAATAAGGTTGCAGGATGCAAGGCTGAAAATGCAACCAAAAACGAGCATTAAAGCAATAATTTTCTTCATAACGGCAACCTCTGTTATTTATTCTATAGTGATCTTCTCAAGATCATAAGTGTAGAGAACCTTAACGGTCATCTCAGACTCTACGAGATTGACGGACTCATCTCCCTTAATGAAGTAGTTAAGCTCGATAGATGTAACTACCGCGCCATCATTAACGATTGTAATTTTTACATCGCTGGAAATATTCTTTGCATATGTCTCGCCAAGAACTGCAGCTGCATTCGCAACGGGAACGGTAAGAGTAAGAGTATTATTCTCATACTTAACGTTTGTTACGTACTCATCCTTGAGATTAAGAGCCATACGACCGCGGCCGATAATCAAAGCTGTACCGCTGGGATCCCAATCGCCGCCGTTCACACGGGTGCCTGTGCCCTCGATAGCCTCGGTCTTCTTGGTTGTAGTCTTAATGATATCCTTAACTTCCTCGTTATTACCGCCATCTTCAACGCTTCTGATTTCTTCGCTGGTAACGGTGTAAACGGAAGCAGGTCTATTATCAACGTATCCTGTAACTAACTCGTAATTGCAGTTAAGCTCAAGGCCGCCAATATCCTGCTTAGTGGTAGCAACAACCTTGGTAGGCTCACTAACCTTGTACATCGCTGAAACAATCTGAACAGGAGTAACCTCTATGTCACCACCCGAACCTGTAATCTTGTTTATAAGTTCACAAGAGAAAAGTGCGGGAACACAAAGTGCCATAATAAGCACAAATACAACAATCTTTTTCATAATTTATTCCTTTCGAGCTTTCAAACTTTTTACATTCCCTATGTTACGATTCTTCTTCAACTTCCGGGAAGAGATCCTGCGGATTGTAAGTGTAAGAATTTCTGATAACAATTTCCCCGTTTGTGGTAGAGCAGGAGATAACTATACCCGTGAGGTTAACTCCGTTGGTGGTTACAGATATAGTGGCATCACCGGATGCATTAATATCAGTGCCTATAAGGGACTTGAGATCCTCTCTGCTTACCTTAGCCTCAAATGAAGTCGCATCCTCACTCAGCACAACGTCCTTAAGTGCTTCCGCATCTATGTTGAACTTAAGCTCAAACGCGGTACCCGTACCGGGCTTCCACGCCTCTCCGTCACCGCTATAATATCTACCGTCCTTGTAGTTAATAACACCTTCGATGGAAATTATGCGATCGTAGTTATCACTCTCCAAAGACTCAGCGGGTGTCGCAAGTCTTTCGTAGTAATATTCGAAGATAGCATTCGTGCCGTCCGTAGTCGTTACATAGTGGCCTGTAAGAGTGTCACCCGCCGTGGTAACGTAGTTTACGTCGGTAGTTACTTTCGTAGGTTTCGATTTGTTTGCAATCTCGCAGATTGGCATCGCAACAGACTCCTTATCGCCGCCTATTTTTTCAAACAAGCCGCAACTTGTGAGGCTGAGGAGAGAAAATACGAGAAGCAGGATAACCAACTTTTTCATTTCAATACCCAAAAGCCTTTCGTTATTTTTTCGCCAAATCGACGAAGTGAAACGGCGGCAGACATAGTCCGCCAAAGTATAATACACTATAATAATTATACATTTTTAAAGATGGATTGTCAATAGAAAACCAATCTTTCGGGAGCCCTGCCCTGACGAAAAATCTTTAATAATTTTATTCAATTCTACCAAAAAATCACCTTTTATTCTTTGCGAACTCCTTGGTTATGGCAACAAGTCGCTTCAAGGGCAGAGTCATTACCTTGTCCTGCTTCATAGCGAGGGCCAGCGTACGCGATACCTCGGGAACGATGGGAAGAACCTTAATGGCATCCGTGCGGCCCTCAATAATAAGTTCGGAAAGCATACTGATTCCAAGGCCGTGCTCTACCATCGAAATGATGGCAGGATCGTCAACGTAAGTGGGAGTAACGAACGGACGCACGTTGT
>JAZRAE010000019.1:0-8343 GCA_045634385.1 Eubacteriales bacterium
GAAATATACTTCGTCACCTTTCTTTAACAGTGACTTCATGCGGTCGTATTCGGGGCGGTCCTTTTTTCTGCCTGTGATTTTATCGCAGAAAACGTTCTCTCTCGGTATACCGTATTTCGATGCTTCGGCAAGCTGACGAGCTAAATTCTGATCCTTGCTCGATACACGAGCAGAGAAGTATCTAGCCATTAGAGATCAACCTTCCATTCGTCAGATGCTCCAAGCTTCTTGCGAACTACTACTTCATATCCCATAACGTCGAGCATTTTCAAAAATCCATCCAAGCGCATACCATTTTCTCGAAGCAATAAACTTCCAACGGCTTGTTGTGATTTTAAGCCAATAGCCTCTGCCAATTCCTTTTGAGTAATCTTATCTGCTGTCATTGCTTCCTTGATAATCTCTTTTGCTTTCAATTCGCTTTCCTCCAATATATGTTTTGGGATCCTTAATTGAATTGTACATCATTTTTGCTGTTTTGTCAATAGGGTTGAGAAAATTTTCCTTTTTATTTTTTTCTCTGCTGAAAGGCATCACCGGGCCGATATCGGGGGCCATGATTCCCCCACCCCCATAAAATCGGCGCATTTGTAACATAAAGTAGAATTATTGTTACAATAAAATTTAACAGCAAAAATGATGTTAATAATTTGTAAACAATGGTATAAACCTATTGCAATAACAGCAAAAATGCTGTATGATACATATATACAGCAAAAACGCTGTTAATACACTATATGAAAAGGGGTTTATATTATGCTAAACATTTACGCAAACACATGGGGAAATTACAACGAAAACGGGGCCGACGGTGGGGAATGGATCACACTACCTATGGACAACGACGAATTAGCGGACGTATTAGAAAAAATCGCCGCCGCTATGGGGGACGAAGATCCGGAATGGTTCGTAAACGATTACGAATGGACTTGCGAATGGGAAGGCCGCGAAATCGACGAATATGAAAATATCGAAAAACTAAACGAATATTGTCAAGGGCTTTCAGATCTTGACGAATGGGAACAAAAGGTATATGCCGCCGCCGTTGAATATTGGGGCGAACAATACGTAAATATTGAAGATTTGGACGAATTTAATTTATATAGCGATATAAGCGACGAATACGATTTAGGTTATTATTGGGCCGTTGAAAGCGGATGTTATGAACTTGATAAAATGGGGCCGCTTGCAAATTATATAGATTATTCCGGATTTGGCCGCGATATAGCAATAGAGGCCGACGGTGGTTTTACATCATACGGATTTATTGAGAGGTGTTAATAATGAGATATAGATACTTTTTAACTCTTGACGACGCTATGAACGCAATAAAGCGCGAAAACGCTATACAGGCAGCAAGAAAAGAATTTTATAATATCACACTAAGAAAAACCAAAAACGGCAAATTTGCCGTTATTATAGGGGGTTAATACAATGACATTAAAAGAACAATTCAAAAACGCGGATCCGGTTGGTGTATATATCGAAAACAATTACGGCGGACTAGCTATTTTATCAATAGAGGATGAGCAAGCGGTAGCGGCTTATCATTACGGGGAAGGCTACAAACAAATAAGGCGGCACAATATTTTTTATACCTACACAGGGCGCGCGTACATACGAAAAAACGGCCGCCGCTATTATTTCGATCAAATAATGAGAACGGGGGCGCGCGCGTGATCTTTATAATAATAGCGATCTTATACTTTACAATTGGTGTTATATTCGAAATATCAAAAAAATACAAATAAACTAATACCCGCCGCGTGCGGGTTTTTTGTTTGCTATAAAATAAACCGGCTATAATGGCCGGTTTTCTTGTGCGCCGTGGGGCTATTTAGGGGCCATTTTAAGCCCTTAAATCATACCAAGGTATAGATACCTTAAAACGATATAAGCCCCTTAAAAAGCGAATATAAGCGCCTGAGTATATAGGTATTTTTACCTATAAAATACCCATATTTTACAAGTAAAAATAATATAAATCAAATTTTAGGCCAAAAACCGGGCCTTTTTTTATAGTGTCCCTTGTTGATGCATCAATATTGGGCCAAAAGTCGAAAGTCGTGAAAGTCGTGAAAGTCGTAAGCCCCCACGAAAGTCGTGAGGGCAAAAGTCGTAAATCAATCTCGTAATAAAATAAGAGTAATGCAAAGCCATAGCAGAGGAATAATTATACTCACTCTGTCTCACCGTCCATATCAGGAAGCTCTGCATATTTAGCTTCGATGATATCGGGAGAAGCATTTTGAGGAAGGGTATTAGGAGTAACAACATATTCCTGTTTATCTGCATATCCGAAATTATTCTTTCCAAGGAAGATAGCAGTAACAGGATTTATCTTGCCACTTGTTGAATAGCTCTCCCATAATACTTCAAGAGAGTTATATGCCATTTTGATTACGTTCTTACATTCCTCGGGGATTGAAAGATTTCGTCCGGCAACATCATTGTTAATCTCCCAAAGTCTTCTACGATCCATTCCAAGAGCAAGAGCTAGGGCAGCTACTCCCGGTTTCATATCATGTTCAGCACAAAGAGAGAAATAGTCGTTAAGTCTTGCGGATAACTGCTCGGGAACTGTTATATCAAGTTTGGGGAGTTGCATTATAGCAAGGGCAAACTTTGTATATTTAGAGTTATCGCCATCGGCTCCGTCTGGAATGCTAAGGACTGTCTCTCGCTTGGGTTTCTTTATAATCTGAGTAACGTCTTTATCCATATAAAAACCTCCTTAAAAGTCGCGTGACACAGGTGTCGCAACTACAATCGTATATCCCTTATATATAGAAATACTTATCACTATATATAGTGTTTTTGCTTGTTATTTTATATTTATATAAAGTAAGTAAAAAATAACTTGTTCCTCGTGTGACAAAACGCTTAAAAGTCTTATGGCACAAGGCTTTTCGGGTGTCACAGGTAAACTAGAAAAGCTTGTGCCATAACTGTGCGAGCGTGTGCCACAGAGAGAAAGTCGCAAGTCGTGGCACAGGCTCATGGCACAGGTGCAAAGTCGAAAACTCTTGTACGCTTGTTCCCATTTCGCTGCTGTCTTTCTTCCGTTATCCTATCTCCCATACACTCACGGAATTTAGGCAAGAACTTCTCACGACTAAGCGGTCTATGTCCTGTATCGTCACACCATGACACATACCAACAATAAATATCCTCACGGGATACAGTGCCGTTAAACTCTCTATCATCGCAGAATACCATAACAGGATTTGAAGTTTGTTCAAACTGCTCCATAAGAGATTGTTGCTCAGGGGTATCGGTGAAATAACCGACGGTATTAAGAAGTTTATAGCCCTCGTATGCCCAATTGAAGATACCCGGAAGTTCTGCATTCAACTTCTTAACAAGGTTAATGTCACGAGGTTTCTGCTTAGGATTCTTCGGATCGGGAGTCTCAACATACTGACACGGAAAGTCGATGAATTGCATACGGCGATTAAGTCCATTAATAATCTCGGCAGTCGGCAGAGCATTACAAGCGTAAACGAGCTTACAACGAGGAATAAAGTCAACGTGGTTCATGCCTTTATAGCAAGCCTGAATAGAAGTTCCGTCCGCAGCTTTCAAAAGCCATTCACGAACCTCGCCCTTCGAAAAGTCGCTATTAATATCAGATCCGATATTTAAGAGAGAGTCCTTTAAGCGGATACGTTCAAACTCTTTCGCAAGTCCAGTAGGCTCAACGTGAGTAACGTTCTTGTCACCGAAAAGCTTCTGAATGATTTCAAGATATACAGATTTACCGTTACCGCCATTACCAACAAGGATAAATACCTTTTGGTGTCTGCAATCAGAGAAGAGAGTATATCCTGCAATGAACTGTAAGTTCTCGGCACGGCGAGGCTCTTCGTCGGTAACATCTTCAATGAATCTCTCCCAATGAGGACATTTAGCTTCGGCATCATAATCGTAATCCATAATTACAGAGCAATAGTCGGCTTGTGAAAAGTCGCGGAACTTTCCTGTTTCTATTTCAAGAGTTCCATTCTGGAATGTAAGCACGGGATTTCTGTCAAAAGCAATCGTCATAATAGAGCGAGACTTTAATAGATTGCATACGGCATTCACGCGCTGAGAAGTTGCAAAGCGTTTACCGTAAAGAGCATCGGCATAGTTCTTTATAATAACGTCCGATATTTTGAGCCATACGCGAGAATCCCACTCATAAAAGCCAACTTGGTCGATGTAAATAATATTGTGTTTAGATATTATTTCATCGGTGATCTGTGACTCTGTGGGAGCGGCATCGGCAGCTTTTTGAATTGACTTTAAGACTGCGGGAGCAAAGCGCTCTTCGAGTATCGGTTGAAAGAGAGCCGACGCAATAGCAGTGGAGTCGGTGTATCGGTTTATCGACATAATGAAGTTTTTAAGTTCATTAGCATCGGTGTACTGAGCCGCCATATATTTAAGACCGTCCTCCGCATTATCAATAAGAGTTTGCAGAGAACCGCCCCCGGTATAATATTCGTTTACGTCTTTAATGCCTTTCGGTGTATGAGATACAAGAAAGGGAATACGGTTTTGGAAAAGCTTACGAGCGGTGCGCGCTGTGAATCCTTCTCCGGCGTGAGATATTTCATCATTATCAAATATTACGAGAACCTTCGGGAACATACGGCAAGCCGATATAACGTCGGGCCATTGTGATTTTGAAAAGTTACCCGTAATAGGTGAGAGTACCGCATATCCTTCCTTCTCCCACGATACCGCATCAAAGTACCCCTCTGAGATTATAAGAATATCTGATCTGTGGTTAAGCGTATGTAAGCCCCACGGGATATGCTGATAAGAACGAGACTCATCGAGCGAAGCTTTCATATATTTGTTTTCAGAGAAAGCACCGCCTGAGAGGGCGCGAGTCGCATAGTATACTACCGCTCCGTTTTTGAAGTAGGGAAGGAACAAGCGCCCGCGAAGATAACCGTCGGTAACTCTGCCTATCATAAGTCGGTCGGCATCCTCTTTCGTAAGCCCTCTCTCTGCAAGATATTTATAATCATCTGCCGTAAGAGCTTCGTGATAAGCTGCCGTTCTGTTGCAAAGGTTTTGAATATCGGCTCTCCATTCGCTATTCATATTCTCGGCCTGTATACCGAGTTCTCTTGAAAGCTCACGGATTGCCGTGCCAATATCTCCGTTATATTTAAGCTGCGCGGCAAGATCAATTACATCGCCACCGGTAGCAGAGCCAAAGTCGTACCAATAATCATCCTCGCAATAGAATGACGTTGGATTCTTTGCTCCCGGACGGAGCGGTGATATACACCGCCCGCCCGGTTTAATATGTATTCCTTGCCTTGATAAATATTCAGGACAGGAAAGTCGTTGTTTGATTTTGGTTATCATAAGCAGGAATCACATCCTTTATTCGTGCGACTGTTATGCTGTGCTTGTTCTTATCGGTAAGCTCGGCGGAGATTAAAAAATTACCGTCCTTGTCGTACCGATATATGATTGCGGACATATATTCGTATTGATTTCCATTAAAGATAACAGGTGTACGTCGTAATAGGGCCTCTTTCGCTTCGTTGTTTGTCATTTTCTCAGCTCCATGTATCGTATTTTATTACAATAACCACCGCATTCTGCCTTTGGGCAGCTAAGACACATATCTATTTCTTCTTTGGATGCTTCATGGGTGTTTCTGACTTTCGTGCGCTTTCCTTGCTTGGGCGCAATATGTGCAACGCCGGTTTTTACAAAACTCAAGGAATCATATGCCATTCTATCGAGAAGTCTGTTCATTATGAGTTACCTCCTAACATGTGTTTTGGTAAGTCTTGACAATATAGATGAAGTATGGTAAAATATGCAAAGTGATTTCGTTTTCTCGTCGGCCCCTGTCGTAAGCAGGTAAGCTTATGAGTTAATTAGAAGTCCCGTAACCACCTTCGTTCAGTTCAATAGGCATATGGAAGCCTATTGTCCGAAGTAACGGGGTGGTTTTTTTATTTAGATACATTTTTTCGCTTATCATCATTTTCTTTTATAACTCTGTCGTATAAGTCTTTGTCTATTTCAAGTGTGGAAAAACGATAACCGCATTTTCGGCATTCGCGTCTTCTTCTTACGGATTCGCAGTCGGGGCGGCTATCTGTTATTCTTGTGTCGCTATCACATATGGGACATAACATATTATTCTACCTCCGCAGTTTTACGAAATTTATCAATACATTCCTCACAGTATTTTTTATCGTCGATCTCCCAATAATCATCACCGTCATATATCTCTTTGCCGCAGTTCTCGCACTCGGCAAAAACAGGAGGGTCGGGAGAGTTCGGGCATCTCGGATCACAAGGATTTGTTCTGCAAACTTCACACATGGGTATCGCACTCCTTGTCACAGAATAGCCACGGATATATATTTGCTTTGGTAAGGAAGCTCACACCAAAGAAAAAGAGAGCAATAGTTTCTAAAAGCCATACTTTAATATGAAAGTCGGGGAGAAGGAGAATTGCGAAGGATGCAATCATACCGATGCCGCATACTCTGTAAATGAGATTCCTTATCTTCTTTCTCTTTGTCAGTTCACCGCAGCTCTTTGTAAATAAAAAGATTGAGTTGTAAGACAAGAGGCCGAAGAAGGTAACGGCGCAGATATTATGTATAATGTCGCTGATCTGAATACCGATAAGAAATGTTCCTACATCTCCCGAAATTGTATCTATAGCGCAAGGGAATAGGCAGATGCCAAGTCCCGCAACGCCTGAGCAAGTGAGAAGGATATCATCGCATTTCTCATAGCCTTTATATGAGATTAGCAAAAAGGAAGCTGATCCTAAAATTATCATAAAAGGAGTACACGCATTGGTATACCACGTTGCGGATATAGAGACAGGGAAGTATCCTATCAGAATAACCACAAGCCACGGCAATAACATTCCGAGCCAACCAATCGTTGTACGAAGTCTTATAGTATTAATGCGCATTCCAATACCCCCTGTTATCTCTTCTTAGTTGCCACGTAAGCAATTGCTACTATTGCAATAAGCGTAAACAAAACGCCCATGCCAAATCCGAACCAATAAGGATTTACATACATTGTTCATTACCTCCAAATACTATTTTTATTGCTTCGGGGATGGTAGTACACCATCCCGCGATAGCACCTGAGTTTTTCATTGCTTCTATAAATTCAAGCTGATTTTGCCGAGGCTTTTCGCCGGGGAGCTTCACCTCAACATAGAACGCTTTACCGTCGGGGCGATGCCCCCAAATATCCGCCTCACCCGGTTTGCCTATAGAGACTCTTCCTCCGTACTTTGTGAAGAAGTCGCCCACGGTATGATTGACTGCATAACATCCTCTCTCGCAGAGAGCTACAATAATTTTGTTCTGTAGAGATGTCTCGGCGTTCACGATTATAACCTCGCTTCATATGTTTTAGTTCCTCCGCTAAGATAAATTACAGGAGTGTCCTTGCTTGACGGTTTGAATGCTCCCGCTTCGCCATATCCTCCGTAGTTAAGATTTGCCGCCGTATTTACAAAGAGCTTATTCACGAGAGCGACAGTATTGTTTCTCGGATCTATACGGTGAAAGGCTTGCTTCATAATCATGGGAAGGTGAGTATGCGAGTGAATATAAATGTCGGTGTCAATTATAGATTCTAGGTCGGCAAGACGGATTGCCTTTGATCCTTCCTTGCGACCGCCTCCGCTACCGTGTAAAACGTATATCGTATAACACAACTTTCGTATGTTTCCGCTACCGTTGGTTTCCTTTACTGCTCTTGAATACTCTCCAAAGCGGACAAAGAGTACGGCGGAGGTGGGAGTGTATCTATCGGCAACTCCGAGTTGCTTCGCTATAAGCCAAGCGAGATTAACTCCCTCTTTCTGATAGGTACGGTTCTCGTGGTTGCCACTTGTTATACAGAAAATTTTGTCTTTTATCGGCTCAAATATCTCGGTTGCAATCTTTAGCTGCTCCATAGGATTGAACTCCTGAGCATATGTATCACCGATGCTAGTTCTAGTTGCGTTGTCAACAATGTCACCGTTGAGAATGCAATATGCATGAGGTGTGTTTTTAACGTATTCGATTCTCTGCATTAAGCGCTTAATGTCGCTTTGTTCATCCCCAATATGTTCGTCAGCGAAAGTATGAAGTTCTATCCTGTCGAGTTCGCGGGGAAGGTCGATCTTAATAGTTTTCATATGTTACCTTTCTTTCTAAAAATGTGTTAAATTCTTCTTCTGCCTCTCATTACTTGTTGCGCCCAAAAAGCGGGGTTCTTGTATCCTTTTGCTCTGCCTAGTGCAAGCAGTTCTTCAAACGTTTGCGCCTTGCCTTGCTCGATGCGGGCTTGCTTTCGCTT
>JAZRAE010000020.1:0-7870 GCA_045634385.1 Eubacteriales bacterium
TATCTTTTTACTTTATGAGTTTCTTTTTTTCAAAGTGTATTAACGAGATCTCTGCACTTTTCAGTGCTCGAAATTTCATGTTGTTCAATTTTCAATGAGCAATTTTGCTACTGCCAAACGCATATAGCTCGTCTATTATACCAAAGCATAAGAAAAATGTCAAGCACTTTTTTTAATTTTTTTCGATCTTTTTTTAAAAACGGCAGTTTGCACAAATACACAAGAAAGTTTTTGGTTATTTGTGCAACATTAACATAATTCACACTTGAGATACGCATAATACGAGGCAGACGAGGATGCTTTTTTTGTTTTTGTTCACCAATTGCGCACTTAATATTAACAATTTGTTCTTGACATTTAATGCACTCAATGATATAATAATTTAGCACTCACAAATCAAGAGTGCTAACACAACTAAAACTTGAAAAGAGGCAAATAATGAGAAAAAAGCAATTCAAAACGGAGTCCAAAAAGCTCCTTGATATGATGATAAACTCGATATATACGCACAAGGAGATATTCCTGCGCGAGCTTATATCAAACGCGAGTGATGCAATCGATAAGCTCTACTTCCGCTCACTCACCGATGACTCGGTAAGTCTTGGTCGCTCGGACTATTCCATTTTTATTAATATTAATAAGGAAGAAAAAACTATAAAAATTAGTGATAACGGTTGTGGTATGACGGCAGACGAACTCGAAAACAATCTCGGCACCATAGCAAAAAGCGGATCATTTGACTTCAAGCGCGAAGGTAACAGTGATGATGACGTAGATATTATCGGTCAGTTCGGCGTAGGATTCTACTCTGCATTTATGGTAGCAGACAAAATAGAAGTTATCTCTCGTCCGTTTGGAGTAAGTGTAGCTAATAAGTGGACGTCCGAGGGTGTAGATGGCTACACAATAGAGGAATGTGAGAAGGAGAGTTTTGGCACAGAGATTACATTATATATTAAGGAAGACACCGATGACGAAAAATATTCAGAGTTCCTTGAGGAATACAGAATTCGCGGTCTTGTCAAAAAATACTCGGATTACATTAGATATCCTATAAAAATGCCGGTAAACAGGCGCGAAAAGGTTGAGGGAACGGAAAGCGAATACGAAACCGTAACTACGGTTGAAACTCTCAACAGTATGATTCCGATCTGGAAAAAAACGCAGAGCGAGGTTACAGACGAGGAATACAAAAACTTCTACTCGGAGAAATTCTACGACTTCGAAGCTCCCCTAAAGGTAATTACCCAAAAGAGTGAAGGAAATGCAACCTACACCGCCCTGCTCTTTATACCCAAGAGAGCACCTTACAACTACTATACCAAAGAATATGAGAAGGGACTCGAGCTTTACTCATCCGGCGTGATGATCATGGAAAGATGCGCAGATCTGTTGCCCGACTACTTCGGGTTTGTACGAGGTCTTGTAGACTCATCAGATTTATCGCTCAATATTTCAAGAGAAATGCTACAGCATGACAGACAGCTTAAAGTTATGGCTAAAGCAATCGAGAAGAAAATAAAGAGTGAGCTTGAGAAAATGATGACGGCTGACCGTGAGGCTTACGAAGAGTTCTTCGATGCTTTTGGTATTCAGCTAAAATACGGCGTTTATGCCGACTATGGAATGAACAAAGATAATCTGAAAGATCTTCTTTTGTTCCGTTCTTCAGCAGACAGTAACAAATATCTATCCCTCAAGGAATACGTTGAAGGAATGAAAGAGGAGCAGAAGGCAATATACTACGCTGCCGGTGAAAGCCTTGAAAAGATCGAAATTCTCCCGCAGGTTGCTACGGTAAAAGCCAAGGGATATGAAGTACTCTACCTTGTGGACGACGTAGACGAGTTTGCGCTGAAGCTCCTCGGCAAATACGCTGACAAGGAGTTCAAGAACGTAACAGCGGAGGCGCTTGATCTGCTCACAGATGATGAGAAGGAAGCCGAGAAGTCTAAGAATGAAAGCTCCGAAGAACTTCTCGCCTTTATGAAGGATGCCATCGGCAAGGTCAGCGCGGTAAAATGGAACGGTGCGCTCGCCGAACATGCAGTATGCCTGTCAAGCGAGGGTGATCTGTCACTTGAGATGGCGAAAATCCTAAAGAAGATGCCGGGTGCAGAGATGGGTGTGCCAAACGCGAGCATTGTACTCGAGATCAATATGAATCACCCTATCGCAGAAAAGCTCACCGCCCTTTACGAGAGCGACAAAGAAAGACTCACAAAGTATGCAAAGGTTCTCTTCGGAGAGGCATGCCTTATCGGCGGAGTTGCGCTCGATGATCCTAAGGAATTTACAAGTCTTGTAAGCGAACTTATGATTTAATAAAAAAATAAAAGAGGCAAGTTATTAAAAAATCAACGCGGTAAAAGGTTTGATAACCTATTATCGAAAGGCTGAATTTTTATGCTTGCCCCTTTATTTTATTTCCTGTTCAATATTTTCAAATATAGGCGCGTCGAAAAGCTCTTTCAAGGATATCTCCAACACATCACACAGTTTTTTAATAGAAACTACTCCCGAGTTTTGACTTTTATCGTTTAATATACCATATACTGTAGAAGGAGATACACCCGAAATATTTGCAAGAGCGTTAATGTCAATATCCTTTTCATTGCATAGTTCAATTATTCTTTTGGCAACAGCTTCTTTGGTATTCATACGTTCTCCTATCATAAAAGCATATCATAATTCAAAACAAATTTACGGTATATCCCAAATTAGTAGAAAATATGTATTGTGTTTTTTAGGACACAGAGATGCACCGCTATCTATGAGAGATAAAGTGAATTTCTTATCAGTAAATCAAATTATCCGATATGCTGCGTAAACCACATAGCATCAAACTCATATAAGCTAATGGCCAAAGTGAAAAGAGAAATATTGATAACTATAAGCCTCAATTTGTAAATAATATTTTCCATATTTATGTAAAAAGAAACTTCGATGTTTATTTTTCATTTTAATAGGTAAAATAGGTCTATAACAAAAAAGGAGTTGTTTATGGACTCATTATATAGAGAATCGCATCGTCCGTTTGGTATCAGAGATAAGCTCGGATATCTGTTTGGAGATTTTGGAAACGATTTTACATTTATACTCTCGTCAAGCTTTCTTTTAAAATTTTACACCGACGTTATGGGAATTGCACCATGGATAGTCGGTTTGGTAATAACCTTAGCAAGATTTGTTGACGGCTTTACCGACGTAACAATGGGGCGAATTGCAGATCGCTCGAGAACAACAAAGAACGGAAAATTTAAGCCTTGGATCAGAAGGATGGCTGCGCCCGTTGCGATTGCATCCTTTCTCATATATCAAAGCGCGTTTGCAAATGCGGCAATGTGGTTCAAAATCACTTGGCTCATCATAACCTATATACTGTGGGGTTCTATTTTCTACACCTCAATCAACATTCCTTACGGCTCGATGGCATCATCAATTTCCGCCGATCCAAGTGACAGACAATCTCTTTCCACCTTTAGGACTATGGGAAGCACGCTTGCGGGTGTTATCGTCGGTGCGGGAATCCCGCTCTTTGCGTACGATAAGGTGGGCGAGAATACGGTGCTGAACGGGCCGAGATTTACCGCCATTGCGGGTATTTTCTCAATACTCTCGATTGTATGCTATCTTCTCTGCTATACTCTTACAACCGAGCGTATTGTAAATGACACGCCGCAAAAAGAACAGCCAAGCGTTAGTGTGTTACTAAAAAATGCACTGAAAAACCGCGCACTCATCTCAATAATCGTCGGCTCTGTTGTGATGCTGCTCGCCCAACTCACAATGCAGTCAATGTCAAACTATATATACCCGAACTACTACGGCAACGTAACAGCACAATCCGTATCAACCTTTGCCATGATGGGTGGTATGATTATTGCAGCAGCGCTTGCAAAACCACTCGCGCGTAAATTCGGCAAAGCGGAGATAAGCTCGATTTCAAACCTCCTTTCCGCGGCAGTTTGCATACTTTTATTTGCAATTCGTCCTAAGAACGTATGGGTTTACGTTTTAGTCAATTGTGTAAGTTGGCTCGGACTTGGTATATTTGCAATGGTGTCGTGGGCCCTTATAACCGACGTTATAGATGATGCGGAACTGCGCAACGGAAGAAGAGAAGACGGCTCAATATATGCACTCTACTCCTTTGCACGAAAACTCGGTCAAGCTGCGAGTGCCGGCCTTACCGGTGCTCTTTTGTCAGCTATCGGCTATAGTGACAAAACCGCGTTTGATGAAGGAGTTCTAAGAGGTGTATATGATATTTCCACGCTCGTACCCGCCCTTGGATTTGGCATACTTGCTCTCATACTTTGGTTCTGGTATCCCTTGCACAAAAGGAAGGTCGATGAAAACGTTAGATTGCTCAAAATAAAGCACAAAGGAAGATAAAAATTCAGGATCGTTTCCGTAAATCTATGGTAACGATCCAAATCTTTTTATTTATGAATTTTTAACAAATATTTTTATGATTTTTACACAAATAGCATTTGACTTTTTTAAAAGTATGTGATATAATGTTTGTGTAATATTTTAGATGGGAGGTATGACTTAAATTGAACTCGGTTTTATTAAAGAAGCTCAAGGAATCGCTCGTTTCCGTGCTTCCAATAGTCGCCATAGTATTTGTACTAAATTTAACACCGCTTATCAATTTTTCAACATCTGAAATGGTCGTATTTCTCGTTTCGGCTGTATTTTTGATACTCGGCATTGCACTTTTTAATCTTGGCGCAGATCTCGCAATGACGCCCATGGGTGAGCACATCGGTTCAGGTCTTACAAAGCTTAAAAGCCTACCTCTGCTACTTAGCGTTTGCTTTGCTATGGGAATACTTATCACGGTTGCGGAACCGGATCTTACAGTACTCGCAAATCAGGTATCTACAATCATGAAGCCTCAGCTGCTCATCTTTACGGTAGGCGGCGGTGTAGGTCTTCTCTTGTTGATTTCTGTAATAAAAATCGTAACAAAAACATCACTCTCAAAGATGTTGATGTTCTTCTATATGTTTCTGTTTGCGGTAACATCAATACTTATTGCAAGCGGAAACGGAAATCTTATACCTATGGGCTTTGACTCCGGAGGAGTTACGACAGGTCCTATTACAGTTCCCTTCATAATGGCACTCGGCGTTGGTATAGCGGCAACAATCGGAGGCAAAAACTCAAGTGAAAACTCCTTTGGTCTTATTGCACTCTGCTCTGTCGGTCCAATCCTTGCGGTGCTTCTTCTCGGATGTACGGTTTCCGGCGAGATGAAACCTTACGATCTGTCACAGTACATACTAAACCATGGTTTTATGCATATAATCGAGGCGCTGCTCGAAACGGCAAAAGAGGTGCTTATCGCTCTCGGTATGATCGTGGTATTCTTCGTGGCACTTCAGCTTGCTGTACTTAAGCTTCCTAAAAAAAGGCTTATACAGATTGCATTCGGTATCGGCTACACCTTCATCGGTCTCGTAATTTTCCTCTCCGCAGTCAAGGTCGGCTTTATGCCCATCGGATATAAGCTTGGCACAGAAATTGCAGGAAATAAGGTTTTAGCAATAATCTTTAGCCTTGTGATCGGAATGGTGGTTGTACTCGCAGAGCCTGCGGTACACGTCCTCAACAAGCAGGTTGAGGATATCACCGAAGGTACGGTCAGCAAAAGATCAATGATGATTGCACTTTCAATTGGTGTTGGTTTATCGATATGTCTGTCAATCGTCAGAATAATTTTTGATTTCAGTATACTGTTCTATCTCATTCCGGGATATATGATATCCCTTGGTCTGTCCTTCTTTGTTCCGGGTCTTTATACGGCTATCGCATTTGACTCGGGCGGAGTTGCATCCGGTCCTTTGACCTCGAGCTTTATTCTTCCCTTTGCAGTTGGCGTGTGCGCCAGTGTAACAGGCGGTGTTGACAGTATTCTTTCAAATGCATTTGGAATCGTGGCAATGGTTGCCATGGCTCCGCTTATCACAATACAACTACTCGGATTCAGATCAATCGTTTCAAAGAAGATAAGCGACGGCATCGCAATGAAAAAGATACTTAGCGCAGATGACGAGCAGATCATAGACTTTATGTAAGGGGGCATGTGCAATGGCAAGAGCTTACAGAATTAAAAAAGGCGCAAGCGCGGTGCCTGCCGAAATCTCACGTCCCACGGGAATGACAGCCCCGAAGAAGCTGATGCTTCTGTTCACAATTGTGAATCGTAACAAGGCTGAGTTCTATGTTGACGTGCTCCAAAAGTTTGAGATAAACATGCAACTTGTAGTTGCCGCAAACGGAACTGCAGATACAACCATCCAAAGTCTTCTTGGTCTTACCGATCTTGAAAAATCTGTTATTATCAGTGTTATAAGACGCGATAGAACTAAAGCGGCTCTTTGGGAGCTTGAAGAAAAATTCAAGACTGTTAAGGGTGGCAAGGGTATCGCATACACCGTGCCTATGACAAGTACAATCGGTGTCGCGATATATCAATTCCTCAGCAATACAACGAGTGGAGGTCTAATATGAAAAACAACAAGTACGAAGTGATAATATGCGTAGTCAACTCCGGTTTTTCCGAGGCCGTTATGGACGCGGCAAGGGAGGTCGGTGCGAGAGGCGGAACGGTTATCAGAGCACGCGGCACAGCGAATCTTGAGGCTGAAAAGCTCTTCGGTATTGCTATTCAACCCGAAAAGGAGATAGTAATGATCCTTGTTGACTCGAAGTTAAAGAACGACATTCTCCACGCACTTTACAAGGCTGTCGGACTCAATACCCCCGGCCAAGGAATCGCATTTGCAATGCCGGTTGAAGACGCGGTCGGACTGAACGCCTCAGCCATCAAATCTTTCGAAAAACCAAATAACAGTCAAATATGACAACTTAATGTTGACAAAAAGAGCGAATTATATCTTTTTTCTAAAAACTATCAAATATACTAGAAAAGCCTACCGATCTCTCGGTAGGCTTTTCTATTTTAAAAGTAAAATTACTTCTCAGAAGTCTCTTCTGCGGGAGCATTAACAGCTACGAGTCTAACGATAGCCATTTCTGCGCCGTCACCACGACGGGGACCCATCTTGTAGATCTGGGTGTAACCGCCGTCTACCTCAGCGTACTGAGGAGCGATCGTGGAGAATACCTTCTTAGCAACGTCTTCCTTGGTGATGTACTCAAGAGCTGCTCTGTAGTTTGCGAGACCGCCCTTCTTACCGAGGGTGATCATCTCGTCCGCCTTAGCGGAAACTTCCTGAGCTCTTGTGTATGTGGTCTCAATCTTACCACATTCAAGAAGAAGAGTTACCATACCTCTGAGCATAGCTTTACGCTGTGCAGTAGTTCTGCCAAGCTTTCTCATTTGTTATGTCCTCCTAATATCTTATTCTTCGTCTTTCTTCAGGCTAAGGCCCAAAGAGCTAAGCTTTTGGATAACTTCCTCGAGGGACTTACGGCCAAGGTTACGAACCTTGATCATATCCTCTTCGGTGCGGTTAATCAAATCTTCAACCGTGTCGATGCCGGCACGCTTCAAGCAATTGAAGCTTCTGACAGACAAGAAAAGCTCCTCAATGGTCATCTCGAGAACCTTATCCCTCTTAACCTCCGGTCGATCTACGAGCGTCTCGGCAGTCTTTGCCTCGTCGGACATATCTATGAAGAGTTTGAGGTGATCATTGAGAACCTTAGCAGCGAGAGAAACCGCTTCCTTAGCTGTAATAGTTCCGTTTGTAAGAACCTTTAAAGTGAGTTTGTCATAATCCGTGATATTTCCTACACGGGTGTTTTCTACATTGAACTCAACCTTGTATACAGGTGTGAATATAGAATCAATGAAGATAAGACCGATAGGAGCACCAACGTTTACACCTAC
>JAZRAE010000021.1:0-3362 GCA_045634385.1 Eubacteriales bacterium
AAACACTAGCCTTTTCGCACTTTCCCCACTCCGAAAAAATGGTCAAAATTCGGGGTTGACCACAAAACTGACCACAACAAAATTCAATAGTTTTTTACGTTTCGAGGCGTAGCGAAGGTGGTATCGCGCCAGTTTCGGGTGCAAACCACCGATTTCAAATCAGAAATTTTGAAAAACGCTGAAACCCCTTGAAAACACTGACTTTTTCGGCTCTCCCGAAGTCTTAAAAGTTCGCAAATTTTCGGTCTGACCACATGTTTGACCACTTACAGAAAATCGCATAAAAATCATCAAAACGAGGTGTAGCGCAGTTGGTAGCGCGCCAGTTTCGGGTACTGGAGGCCGCGAGTTCGAGTCCCGCCACTTCGACCAGATAAGGCTTTGAGAGCATTTCTCAAAGCCTTTTTCTTTGCTTACTGCGACTCAAAAATTGAAGGCTGACGGTTCTTTTCCGTCAGCCTTTCGTGCATTTATACCGCTTTTGCCTTTTTCTTCATCTCGGCTATTTCGCCTTTCTTCTTTTCTATCATCTCTGCGAGGAGCTTCTCGCACTCTTCTCTCGTCTTTGCATAGACGTTGAATTTCTTTCTCTTGCCATCGGGGAGTCTTGGGAAGAAGCTTCCTTCCCACAGTGTATCGTTTATCTGATACACGCATCCCGTGCCACTCTTGCGTATCTTTGGCACGTACGGCTCGAAATTCTCGTCAACGGTGCTTGTTTGCGGTATTCTTGGCTCATCCTTTGCTTCGGGCATCGGTGCGTCTGTACCGCCTATTTTGCGGTCTATCTTTACCGAGGCTTGTGCTCTCATCGTATCCGTTATATGCGAATATATGTTGAGCGTGGTTTCGGCACTGATGTGTCCTATCATATCGGATAGGGTTTTCACGTCCATACCATTTTCGAGTGCCATCGTTGCGAAGGTATGTCGCAGGTCGTGGAATCGAATGTCCTTGCAACCCGATCTTTCAAGTATCAGCTTGAAGCGTTTAAGGACTGCGGTCGGGTTTCTCGGCTCACCTTCCTTTACGGGCGATGGGAATATCCATTCGCACGTCTTGCTCGTTTTCATCTCTGCAAGTATCTCTAACATATACGGAGGAAGCACTACTGCTCTTGTCGAGGTTTTTGTCTTGGGTGTCTGCACTATGATTTGGTCACCGGCTGCAACCACTTGCCTGGATATCTTAAGAACTCCGCTTTGTAGGTTAAGGTCACCCCACTTGAGTCCGAGAAGTTCACCTCTACGCATACCCGTAGACAATTCGAGAAGGAACATTTCGTAATATCCTTCCTCTTTGGCTCTTGCAAGGAATCTGCTTATCTCGCTCGGTGTTAGCACCTTCATCTCTCTGCTTTTCTTGGGCGGTAGCTTACAACCTGTCGAGGGATCTCTTGTTATCAGATGCTCTGTTATTGCTTTTTCGAGTGCTGACCTTATTCTTGCATGGCAGGTGCGTACCATTCTGTCGGATAGCTCCGTGCCTTGCGTATCTGCATACTGAAGTCTGCCACCTTTCTTGAGTTTTGCATAGAATTGTTGTAGGTCATTTTGCGTGAGCTTGTTCAGCGGTATATGACCGACCGAAGGGATAATGTGTCCGTATATTACGCTTTCGTAGCTCGCTTTCGTTGTTTCTCTGAGGGCAGGCTTGCAGAAGTTTTGATACCAGAAGTCTATCCAATCACCGAAGCTCATATCGGGTTTAAGCTTTTCTGCTACCTTGCCGAGTTCTTCTTTCAGAGCCTTGAGCTTTTCCTCGCACTCATATTTTGTTTTTGCCGTTACACTCTTGGTCTTGGGATCGCCCTTCTCGTTGTATCCTACTACGATTCTGCCTTCCCACCTACCGTCTGCTCTTTGTCGGAGAGTTCCTTCTCCTTGCTTTCTTTTGTTATTTGCCATCGTTTTCTCCTTTTATTAAGAATTGTTGCATCATGTTATTTACTACGGATGAAGCGTTTCTTTGCATATCACCCGTAACGTGCGTGTAGGTGTCGAGCGTGAAGCTCGCATCGGTATGACCGAGAATTCCAGCCAAAGTCTTGGCATCAACACCGCCTTGCATTGCGTGAGTTGCGAAGGTATGACGCAGGTCGTGGAAGCGTATTAGCGGTAACTCAACGCTTTTGAGCAAAGTTTTCAGCTTTCGGTAGGCTGCATCGGGATGCAATGGATCGGAGGGATTCATATAGTGTGGGAATACCCATTCGCAAATTGCATCCGATTGCTTCTCTCGAAGGAGTGTTAATACACTTGGAGGAAGGATTATTTTTCTCTCACCCGCATTCGTCTTGGTTTCGCCTATCATTAAACCTCCACCCGCTTTTGTCGTTACCGACCGCCTTATGCTCAGCGTTCCTTCCGTGAAGTTGATATCGCTCCACTTAATTCCGCATATCTCGCCACGCCTAAGACCTGTCATAATCTCCACGTAGAAGAAGTCGTACCAATATTGCTCTCTCTTGATTGCATCCATGAACTTGTCGAGCTGACTGTCACAGAGAACTTGCTTTTCGGTATAGCTCTTTTTCGGTATCGTAGTACCGATCGTAGGATTGCGAACTATAAGTCTTTCCCTTACCGCAAGGTTTAACGCTTGGTGCAGTATCATATGCACCTTTCGTACCATGCTGTTCGACAGTTCTTTACCATGAATAGGATGCTCGATTGCTCTGCCATCCTTCTTTATTTTGTTGTAAAATTTCTGAAGATCTGCGGTAGTGAGATAGGCGAGTTGCCTATCTCCTATAAACCGCTTGATTTGATGCTCTATCATATTTCTGTATCCGTTGATGGTGCTTTCTCTCAGAGTGAATATCATATACTCGTCGAGCCACTTATCCATCCACTCACCGAGTGTCATTCGGCATTCTTCGGTGAGGTCAACGTCACTGTAGAGATCTATCATTTGGTGTAACATCTTCAGCGTTGCCTTTTGCGTTTTGCCAAACACCGATTTATACATCGGTGAGCCATCGTTCTTGTGACCGATTATAATGCGACCTTCCCAACGCCCATCCGAGCGTTTTCGTATTGTGCCATCACCTTGCGGTCTGCGTTTGTTTGCCATGTTTTGAACTCCTTTCTTTACATTTTCTTGTGTTTTTCTTTGCGTACCACAACGATACCACATGTTCGACTACATATCCATACCAATTTGCAAGAGTTATCAATTTATTATCAATTACCTTTCTTCGCTTCGTTTAACGCCTCGGCACAAGCTCTTGCTTTTGCCTTTCGCTCAACTGTGGGAGGCGGTAGGATTCTAAAGGAAAAGCGGTCTTTCCTGATCACGAAAGAAAGACCGCCCATCTCGTTATCGTCCGTTTGCTTACATAGGTCCGGATATTCTTTTGC
>JAZRAE010000022.1:0-27322 GCA_045634385.1 Eubacteriales bacterium
GTTTAATCGCTACATTAGGCGTATGAAAAGCATACTTATCGAGCCTAAATATAAGCGTCAAGATATTTTATCATTATTAGTTTATTTTGTCAATAGCTTTTTTAGAAAAAAATCAACTTTTTTCTTTCTTTTTTACAAATATTTTGAGCGAAGCTTATGCATTATGACAACCGTCACACATTTCCTTGGATTCACAATCCTCAGAACAACCCTCACATCCATCACAGCCATCTACAAGCTCTATATCGTCTATCTTGTTTCCACAGGCAGGACAAATGAAGTTATCAAGATCAAACTCTTCAGTGAAGCATATCTTCTCGCCGCAACTCGGACACTCGATCTCATAGTATTCCTCGTCGGTATAAAGCTCCTCATCGCAGTCCTCGTTAAGATCGCTATAATCCTCACATTCGGAGTTGTCATAGAAATCGTCTTCAAGATTAACAAGGTCCTCTGCCATACCTTCCATATAATTATAAAGCTCCTCGTTGGCACTTTCGAGCATAGCTATCTTCTCTGCCATCTCTTCGATGACATCAAGCATTTTTACTATTAGCTTGCCCTCATTTGTGTTCTCGTCAAGCTTAAGACCTTCTGCGAGGCCCTTTAAATATGCAGCATTTTCTGTAATTCCCATAATATCTCTCCTTTATAAAACTTAACTCTCCCGAAAAACGAGAGAGTCAAGAAAATAATTTTAATTAATTATGCGCGCTCAAGATACTCACCGGTTCTGGTATCGATTCTGAGAACATCACCCTCATTGATGAAGATCGGAACCTTAATAACTGCACCGGTCTCAAGAGTAGCGGGCTTAGTTACGTTGGTAGCTGTATCGCCACGAACGCCGGGCTCAGTCTCGGTAACTGCAAGCTCTACAAATGTAGGAGGCTCAACAGAGAAAACGTTACCCTTCCAAGAACAAAAACGACAAGTGGTATTCTCCTTAACGAACTTGAAATTGTCGCCAAGCTTGTCTGCGTTGAGAGGAACCTGATCATAGGTCTCGGGATCCATGAAGTAGTAGAGCTCACCATCGTTGTAGAGGTACTCAAGATCACGACGCTCGATAACTGCGTTCTCAAACTTAGCAGTGGGGTTGAAGGAAGCCTCACGGGTAGCACCGGTAACAACATCTCTGTACTTGGTTCTAACGAAGGCTGCGCCCTTACCGGGCTTAACGTGCTGGAATTCAATTACCTGATAAACTTTGCCTTCCATTTCGAAGGTAAGACCATTTTTGAAATCGCCTGCTGTAATCATTTTGATTCATCCTTTACTGACTTTAATATTTGACCTTAGCCCGTCACAGCCTGGTCGTACCGAGCCGAAAACGTTTTAACTCATTTTCGCCCATAATATACATTAGTATTTTAACAAATAATATTCCGTTTTGCAATAGGTAAATGAAATATTTTCTAACTTAATTGAAATATTTTTGCGTGTTTGGGGCGTAAATTGGTATTTTATACCATTTATTCAATCTCGATAAGTTCTTTTGTGGAATGAGTGAAGTTATAAATTCCCTGCTCTGTAATTGCAACCATATCCTCAATTCTGCATCCGTACTTACCAAAGAGATAGATACCGGGCTCTACAGTAAGTATTTCTCCCACATTCAATTTTCTGCCGAATCCACGCGAATAAAGTCTCGGGCTCTCATGGATAAAGAGGCCTACAGAATGGCCGAGCGAATGGCCGAACATACCTTTATAATCAGCATCGATTATGTCTCTCGCTATCTTATCCGCTTCACCGCAATCCGCACCGGGTTTAAGATATTCAAGAGCTGCAAGCTGAGCAGACAAAACGGTGTTATAAACCTTTTTGATCTCAGCATCCGCCTTACCGATAACAATTGTTCTTGTCATATCAGAGCAATATCCGTCGAACTTTGCGCCAAAATCCATAGTGAGGAAGCCTTCGCGAAGTTTAACGTTTCTTGGCGTGCCGTGAGGAAGAGCGGATGCATCACCCGAAACGGATATTGTATCAAAAGCGAATGCACCGGCTCCGTTCTTTCTCATGGCATATTCAAGCTCTACCGCAACATCAAGCTCGGTCATATCTCGATTGATAACCTTGAGAATATGTGAGAAAGCCTTATCGGTAATGTCCTGTGCCTTCTGCATCTTTGCAATTTCATCAGCATCCTTGATCTCGCGGATCACTTCTATAGTGTTACCTATATTCTCAAAAGTAAGCTGAGGATGTTTCTCACAGTATGAACGGTAGACATCATAAGAAACCGATCCACCTTCAAATCCGACTGTCTTGCAGCCTTCATCCGCAAGCACCTTGTCAATAAATTCACCTCTATTATCGGGAGTAAGCACCTCAAACTGTTTATCAGCACCATTAAGTGCCATCTCGTAATATCTGAAATCGGTAACGAGATACGCCTTATTGTGTGTTATTAAAAGAAAGCCGTCTGTAAATGCAAATCCCGAAAGATAATGCTGGTTGAGCTCATCAAGAACAATAACCGCATCAACAGATAATTCTTTCATCTTATTTCTTAATTTTAAAAGCTTGCTCATTTTTCTATCCTCTTATATCATTGATTCGTATAATGTTTTCATTGTCAATGCATCCATCGACTGCGTGCCTGCCGATTCACAAACAACGGTAGGTGTTAGTTTTCCCTTAACGATAGCTTCAATAAACGGCTCAAAATCAGGGCCGTAAACCGTATCTTCAAATGTAAGATGCTTTTTCTCTCCGGACGTGCCGTACTCAATCTTGGAGAAATGGCAATGTAGATTTTCGGCTATGTAAGGATCCATCCTCGATGCTATCTTGTCGAAAACGCGCAGATAATCATCCGATGTCTTAAATACTCCACCAAGGTCGCGAGCGTTCAAATGACCAAAATCAACAACGGGCACGAAACAAGAATCAATACGGCATAGCTCAAGAACTTCATCAAGAGTACCAAGCTGGTTGATCTTTCCCATCGTTTCAAGACCAATCTTTATACCGTAAGTATTGAGTGATGCCGCTGCTCTGACAAGTGTATCGGATGCAAGCCTCATTGCTTCGTCGCGAGAGATTTTTGCACATGAACCGCAGTGTACAACTATCGTCGAAGCTCCGAGAAGTCGCGCAGCCTCAAGACTTTGTCTTATGTAATCAATACTCTTTAACCTCTTTTCCTCGACAATACCCGAAAGAGAGATAAAGTAGGGTGTATGATAGGACATCTTTATTTCATATATGGATGCTTGTCTGCCTATCTCAGCAAGCGTTGAAACGCTCGCAGCAAGTCCGTTGCCCGCCTCGTATTCATAAGCATCCAGACCAATCTCCGATAGCCAACGCGGAGCGTCAACCGTAGAGGAATAACCGGATACCTTGAAGGCATCGCTGTTGCCGCCGGGACCAAATTTTGCTTTCAATTATATATCCTCAAATACTTTCTGCTAAATTTTAATTATACTTTTTAAGATTTTTGTAATATTTCTTCATAATCGGCTTTTCAAGAATCCTCTTGAATTTTGTCAAAGGATCGCGCTTATCGTTAATGGGCGGAACAAGAATTGCCCTGATTCCGGTGTTATGCGCTGCCCAAACATCCGTGAATATCTGGTCACCCATAAGTATAGTGTTTTCCTTATTTGTCCCCATATCAGCCATAGCATTAAGCACATTCTTTTTAAACGGTTTTTTCGCTTTATAATATACGGGAAGTCCAAGTGTACTATTGAACAGATTAATGCGCTCACCGCCATTATTCGAAACGATCGCCGCGGATATTCCTCTTTCCCTAAGGCTGTCAAGCCACGCAACAACATGTTCACCGGGGAGAGGATTTTCATAGGGCTCTAAAGTATTATCAACATCAAGAACTATGCCCTTTACTCCTATTTTCTCAAGAAATTCTGCACTTGCCTCGTCGAACTTATTAAAATAATATTCGGGTACGAATGTAAAATTCATTTGTGTCACCTCATAATTCATCCATTATATTTTATCAAATAAATATTTAAAAGTCAATAGATTTAGTATTGACTTGTACTGCTTTTTGTTATATAATCTAAAAAACGCATTTTTAGGAAAGGATGCCTGTCATGAAGGTTGTTTTTCTATTCGGTAACGCTGCGGTTGGTAAAATGACCGTTGGTCAAGAACTTATGAAGATTACGGAGCTCAGACTTTGCCATAACCATATGACAATTGAGCCCGTTATTGAAATTTTCGGAAAATATGACGGCTATGTCACCATGCGATTGCGCGAAGTTATTTTTGAGGAATATGCAAAAACCGATAATTACGGAATAATATTCACTTACATGTGGGATTTTGATTCGCCTGATGATTGGTCATATACTGAGCATGTACGCAACATATTTGAGGAGTACGGTGCTGAATTCTACTATGTAGAACTTGTAGCTCCGCAAGAAATTCGGCTACAACGTAACATAACCGAAAACAGACTCAAAAATAAGGCTTCAAAAAGAGATATTGAAACATCTAATAAAAGGTTGATAGACGCTGATAAAAAATACAGACTTGAGAGCTACGATGGAGAAATTACTTTTGAAAACTACATTAAGATAAACAACTCCAATCTTGAGCCAGATAAGGTTGCGAGAATGATAAAGGATAGATTCGGTTTTAAATAAAGTGATAAAAAATAAAAGGTGTACGGCATCTCGCCGTACACCTTTTATACTGCCTAAATATAGCTTATTTGAGTGCATTTTCGATATAATCTGCCGCGCGCTCCATATAATCGCCCTCAAAGAGCTCGATTACTCCCTTGTCGCAAAGAGATGCAAGTTCTGGATCGATAGGAAGCTGTGCGAGAACGGAAGTGCCGTACCCTTTAGCAAGCTCCTCAATATGACTCTCACCGTAAGGTCTGATAACCTTGCCACAATCGGGACATACGATATAGCTGTAGTTCTCTACAAGACCAAGCACGTTTACGTCCATAAGTGATGCCATGTTTACTGCCTTTTCAACTATCATAGAAACACCCTCCTGAGGACTTGTGACTATAACTATACCGTCAAGAGGAAGGCTCTGGAAAACAGTAAGCGGTACATCACCTGTTCCGGGAGGCATATCTACGAACATATAATCGACCTCATTCCATACCACATCGGTCCAGAACTGCTTAACAGTACCTGCGATAACGGGTCCGCGCCAAACCACAGGCTTAGTTTCGTCATCAATAAGAAGATTAAGACTCATTACCTCAATTCCCGTTTTTGTCATCTCGGGGAACATACCAAGTTCATTGCCCTGAACATTTCCTGCCTTCAAACCGAAGACCTTGGGGATAGAGGGACCTGTAATATCTGCATCAAGGATCGCCGTCTTGTATCCTCTTCTTTGCATTGTTACGGCAAGCATAGATGTAACAAGAGATTTTCCTACGCCGCCCTTTCCGCTGACTACACCTATTACATGCTTAACATTGCTCGCTTGGTTCTGAGGCGCGATAAGCGACTCCTTAGAACACTTTGAGGAACAATTGGCGCAGTCATGAGAACATTCTGCCATTGTTTTTATCTCCTTTTTAAAACATTAATCATATTGAATCAATTTTAAGCTTACCACCTTTAGCGGTAATAGCAATTGCATATATCTTATTCGGCATACTGTCGATGATCAGGTTTGCGATGCTGTCCTCAACATTACGCTCAATATACCTGCGCATATTTCTTGCTCCGTATTTTTCCGAATATGACTCCTCCGCGATGAGCTTAAGAGCAGCTTCGGTATACGTAAGCTTTATGCCTTTTTCTATAAGATGATCACGAAGCTGCTTAATCATTATTTCGGCTATTTTCGCAAAATCATCTTTATCAAGATGGCGGAAAGTAATAACCTCGTCAATTCTATTTAAAAACTCGGGACGGAGGAATTTCGACAGAGCCTTTTCAACTCTGTCCTCTGTCTGAGCCTTGCGATCGGTTGAGAAGCCGGAAACAGCATTTGTCTTTTCACTGCCCGCATTTGTAGTGAGAACGATTATAGTATTTGAGAAATTGATTTCTCTTCCCTGTGCATCGGTAATCTTACCGTCGTCAAGTATCTGCAAAAGAACGTTGAGAACATCGGGATGAGCTTTTTCTATCTCATCAAAGAGGACAACGGAATACGGTCTGCGTCTAATCTTTTCTGTAAGCTGTCCCGCTTCATCGTATCCTACATAACCTGGAGGTGAGCCGATAATTCTCGATACCGAATGTTTTTCCATAAATTCAGACATATCAAGACGAATAAGAGACTCGGGCTGCTTAAATAAGTCATTTGCAAGGACCTTAACAAGCTCTGTTTTGCCTACACCCGTAGGACCTGCAAATATCATCGATACCGGGTTGTTTCTATAAGAAACACCCGCTCTTTTTCTTCTGACAGCACGTACAACCGCGTTTACTGCCTCTTCCTGTCCAATAATCCGTGAGGATATTCTTTCGTGAAGTCCAGAAAGATTCTCAAGATCGCCAACACTCAAATCCGTCGCAGGAATACCCGTCCATATTTCTACAACCTTGAGCAAATCAGATATTTCTACTTGAAGTCGCGCAAGTATTTTTACAAGTTCTTCTATTCGAGTCTCAAGTCTTAGCTTTTCAACCTTAATATCTGCTATCGCCTTGTAGTTGCTCTCGGTTTGTCCTTCGGGATCCTGAAGCTTTGCTTCAAGCTCAGAAATAGCCTTTTCAAGCTCTGCAAGACGTTTTTTCGCTTGTCTATGCTCGTTAAGTTCCGGGGATGATAAAGCAACCTTTGCCGATGCCTCATCGATTAGATCTATTGCCTTATCGGGAAGGAATCTATCCGTTATATATTTTTCAGAAAGAATAGCAGCGGCTCTTGCAACCTCATCGGATATATTGAGCCCGTGGAATCCCTCGTAATACTTCTTGATGCCCTTAATAATCTCAACGGTCTCATCAACAGACGGCTCGTCCACCTTTACAGGCTGGAATCTACGCTCAAGAGCAGAATCCTTCTCTATATGCTTTCTGTATTCCTTAAGCGTTGTAGCACCGATAACTCTTATTTCTCCACGCGAAAGTGCGGGTTTTAAAAGATTAGCCGCACTCATACTACCATCCGATGTCTCGCCCGCGCCCGCAATATTATGCACTTCGTCAATCATAAGGATAATATTGCCTGCTGCTTTTATTTCTTTTAAAAGCCCAAGAATGCGGGATTCAAACTGTCCGCGGAACTGCGTTCCGGCCACAAGTGAAGTAAGATCAAGAAGCCAAATTTCCATACCGAGAAGTGGTGCGGGAACTCTGCCCTCCACTATTCGTTTGGCAAGCTCCTCGGCTATTGCGGTCTTACCTACACCGGGCTCGCCGATAAGACAAGGATTATTCTTCTGACGGCGGGATAGAATCTGTATGATTCTTTCAATCTCTCTGTCTCTGCCTATAAGATTGTCAATCGTTCCTTCTTTCGCCTTTTGGTTGAGATTGTGGCAGAACGTGTTAAGATTTTTTCTATCGGGGGTTCCCTCCGGTGCTTTTCCCTGTTGCTTTTTAGGGCCTTGCTGATGGGATTTTCCGTCCGGACCTCCAAAGTTGAACAACTCAGAAAGATTGAGCGTGGGAACCTTCCCCTCGGGGGTATCTGCACCGTCACCCATAAATTCGGGAAGATTTGCGTCCATACCATCAAGCATATTTGCTATTTCATTTTCATCAATGCCCATCCTTGACAGCATATCGTTTACGGGCTTGATTCCAAGCTCTTGGGCGCAAACGAGACATAATCCTTCATTTATAGATTTATCTTTTTCCAGACGTGTAATAAAGACCATCGCGGGTCTTTTTTTACATCTGGCACAAACTTGTAATTTCATTTAAAATACCTACTTAAAAACTTAATAAAAGATCAAGGGGCGAGAACGATTTGAAGAATCTAAAGAAAACACCACCTGTAAAGTTCTCCACCCAATTTGCAGAAGCGATTAAAGGAATGTTGAGTATAAAATCAGAAAATGCTGTAAATGCCCAACATACAACAAATGCAAGTAAAAGCGTAAATATACAACCAAGTGTGCTATTAACCCTACCTGCGATACCGTTATTAACCGCAACGTTTACAAATACCATACCAAATTCAATAAGGATCTTGGCAAGGAAATAAACTATAATAAAACCAAATATAACTCCCATAATCTCAACAACAGGAGCCGTAACTGCGTCTGCAATCGCTTCGATAACAGAAATTCCGTCCGCAGCTGATGCAACACCTTCAATACTTACACCGCACAAACCTGCCGCCAGCTTAATAAGAGTGGGCAAAGACTCATTTGCGGTAGCAGCAGTTATCTCGGAATATTCTTCAATCAGCGTGGAACTCAACTTGTGAGAAATTGCAGGTCCAATGATAGGTTCAATTATCGCCGAGCCAAAAGCACCTGCAAGAGATATCGCTATCGTAAGAGCGGCAACAAACTTTACAGGCTTAGCAATGACATCAATAAATCCGTTCTTTGCACCCCAAATTCCTCCCGCAACAAGAATCGCTACGAGAATAAGATCAAAAAATACATTAGCAAACATTTTTACACCTCAAATTAAAATTAAATTGTTATTACTTTAAAACGACATCATTCTGTCCAAATATATCACGAAGCTTGCTTATCACCTTTTCTGTGGGATCAACAAGTATATTCTTCATCGCAAGCGACTTTCTCGTGCTATCGTCAAACAGAACAATTTGAGTTTGTCCGCGATTAAGTGCGGAAATACGGTATATAAGAGGAATTCTCTCATCCTTTTGATTTTTTACTCTAATATATAGAATATTTTTGTTCACCGTCTGCGTTATTTTATCTTCGACATAATGCGAATTAGGTGTCAGTTTTTCCACAGAAGTTAAAAGAATCTGCGGTTCTTCACCTTCCTCTGCTGAAATATTACCTTGAATAAACACAGCGTTATCTACGTAAAGCTCGGAATATAACGATGAATATTGCTTTGCAAAAACTACAACTTCGATTTCTCCCAGCTTATCTTCAAGCATGAGATAAGCCATAGTAGAACCATTCTTAGTAACTTTCGTCTTTTTTGAAGTTATTATTCCGGCAACTTTAACAAACGACTTGTCTTTATATTTTGGTGTTGAAACGGAAACGTCATCCGAAAATTCATCAAGAATGTCCGAGATTTTATCAACATTCAAGTCATTTATGTGACGGGAATAATTATCTGCCATATGCCCTGAAAAATACATTCCCGAGCTTTCTTTTTCAAGCATAAGCAACTCTCTGAATGAAAATTCCTCAAGATTTGGGTATTCATACGGAGGAGCTTCTACAGTCTCTCCACCGAACCCGACAGAAAATAAATCAAACTGTCCTTTAACGTTTGAATGCTTGCTCTCAAGCTCTGCATCAACAATACTTTCATAACAGCTTAACAGTGAGCTTCGAGTAATACCAAGTGAATCAAATGCTCCGCATTTTATCAGTGATTCTAACGTGCGTTTATTTAATTCACTGTCAGACATCCTGCTAACAAACTTATCGAAAGTTTCAAAAGAACCATTCTGCCTCTTTTTAATTAGCATATTTGCAAAAACTCGCCCAACATTTTTAACCGCAAGCAAACCAAACCTTATATTACCGTCGCTTACGGTAAAATCAACGTCACTCTTGTTTACATCGGGAGGTAAAACCTTTACACCAAATTTATGTGCATCAGCAATATACTCCTTAAGCTTCTTTGAGTTATCAAGCACGCTTGAAAGAAGGGCCGCAAAATATTCAGCAGGATAATGAGCCTTTAAATATGCTGTTCTGTATGAGGTAACACCATATACCGTTGCGTGGCTCTTATTGAACGCATACTTAGCAAATCCCACCATTTCATCGAATATATCCGAAGCTGCTTCCAATGATACTCCGTTTTCAACACATCCGCCAAGAAATGCATCACGTTCTGCTTGCATTGCAGACGTTTTCTTTTTGGACATTGCTCGCCTAACGATATCTGCACGAGCATAAGAATAACCGGCAAGCCTTCTGCATATTTGCATTACCTGCTCCTGATAAACAATACAGCCATAAGTGACATCAAGAATTTCTTTTAACTCAGGTATCTTATACTCGGTCTTCTCTTTACCGTGCTTTCTTGCGATAAACTTGTCTATCGAATCCATCGGGCCTGGTCTAAACAAGGCAATACAAGCGATAATATCCTCAAAACAGGTTGGACTAAGTCTTGATAATACCGCCTTCATTCCTCCCGATTCGAGTTGAAATACGCCATCGGTTTTTGCATCGCACAAAAGCTTAAAGGTCTTTTTATCGTCAAAAGGAACACGCGATATGTCAAAATCCGGTATCCGCTTTTTAATCAGTTGCTCTGCATCATGAATAACCGTGATATATCTTAAGCCAAGAAAATCAAATTTAACAAGTCCCAAAGATGCATCTGTATTCATATCGAACTGTGTTACGACTCCCGTACCACTATAGGACAGCGGAACATATTCCCACGTCGGCTTTTCTGTAATGACTACTCCTGCCGCATGGGTTGAGGCATGCCTGGGCATTCCTTCAATTCCACGACTTACCTCGAGAAGATTTCTAACCTCGTTATCTTCTATATATTCTTTACGCAAATCCTTGTTGTTAAGAGCATCATCAATACTTGAAGCATCAAGCGGTATCATTTTGGCTATTGTATCAACCTTGCCATATGGAAGCCCGAGAGCACGTCCCACATCTCTGACAGCCATTCGCGGTGCAAGAGTACCGAACGTGACTATCTGCGCCACCTTATCTTCGCCATACTTACGCTTAACATATTCTATAACTTCTTCACGTCTATTGTAACAAAAATCAATATCAAAATCCGGCATTGATACTCTTTCCGGGTTAAGAAATCTCTCAAACAAAAGATCGAATGCTATAGGATCTACATCAGTGATTCCGATACAAAATGCTACAAGACTACCCGCACCGGAACCTCTACCCGGGCCAACAGGAATGTCACTTTTTTTAGCAAATGCAACAAAATCACTTACAATAAGAAAGTACGCGTTGAATCCCATTTTGTCAATGACAGAAAGCTCGTATTCCATTCTGTCCATATATACCTCACGGGAATTTTTTGAAAAATCAAACCTTCCCTTTTCGGCCCTTTCAACAAATCCGTGGTAAGCATCAAGCCGTAGTTTCTCTTTATGAGTCAATCCACCTTCAGGTTCAAAATTCGGAAGATGAAGCTGATTAAAGGTGAAATCAAAATTACACTTCTCTGCTATTTTAACCGTATTTTCAATTGCTCCGGGAAAAGCAGCAAACAGTTTTTTCATTTCATCGGTTGTCTTGAAATAGTATTCATCCGTTTCAAAACCAAACGGTCTACCGTCTGTAATAACGTTGTTCGTCTGCACGCACAGAAGTGTTGCCTGTATATCTGCATCACTTTTTTCAAGATAATGCACATCATTCGTCGCAACAAGCGGTATACCGCATTTTTCGGATATCAGCTTTAAAGCGTAAGCAATTCGTCTCTCGTCATCCATCCCGTGATTTTGAATTTCAAGATAAAAATCATCCAAAAACAGCTCTTTCATTTCAAGAGCAGCCTTCTCGGCATCCGGAATAGTACCTGCAAGTATAAGTTGAGGTATATATCCACCGATGCAACCGGAAAGTGCTATTAAACCTTCGTGATGCTCACGCAAGAGATCCATATCTATACGAGGTCTCGAATAAAAGCCGTTAATAAAGCTTTCCGAAACCATATAGCATAAATTTTTATATCCAATCTCGTTTTTACAAAGAAGAACGAGGTGATGACCAGAATTATCAAGTTTTCCATCCTTGGAAAACCTGCCACGAGGTGCAACGTACACCTCACATCCAATAATGGGCTTCACGCCCTTTAACTTCAAAGCATTGTAAAATTCGACGGCACCGTACATTACTCCGTGATCCGTTATAGCCACGGCATCCTGACCGTCCGAAAGTGCTTTATCGGCTATTGTAGAAATTCTCGTTGCGCCATCAAGCAGACTATATTCGGTATGAAGATGAAGATGAACGAATTCACCCATAAAACACTCCCTTCTCAGATATCCTCAAGTTTACCGTTAAGAATACTCTCGGCCATCTGTGTAATTTTTTTCAATCTGTGCGAAAGTCCGGATTTAGAGATTGGCGGTGTTATTGCTCCTGCCATCTGAGATAATGACATATCTCTGTTCTCCATTCGAAACATCGCAGTTTGTCTGAGCTCATCCGGAAGTAAAGAAATTAATCCTCGCTCAACAAGCTCCTCTATAAGTGATATCTGCGAAATAGATGCAGATACAGCTCTATCTATATTGTTTGTTTCGCAATTAGCAATTCTGTTAGCAGCGTTTCTAAGCTCACCCTTTATTTTTGCATTCATAATATCAAATGCAGTCTGGTTCATATTTGCAAGCGCAAAAAAATCTTCGAGCAAGCTGGAATTTCTAAAATAAATAAGTGTCTCGTTTCTTTTTTCAGAAATACGCGGTGTCAAACCGATAGACGCAAGAAAATCAAACAGAATATTTGTTCTTTCTCCTACAGAAAATTCAAGTGAATATTGCTTTGTAGGATCGGATACTCGACCTGCAGCGAGAAAAACACCTCTTAAGAAAAACGATTGACACGTCGCACACTTTTTCAAATAAAAAAGTTCATCTTTATCGATATCCGATATATATTTTAAGGCAGATTTCGCGCTGAAGGATAAGATTTTGCGCCTTCCACCAATACTGGATGTCACTTCGTCTGCGCTTTTAGAATATACATCAAGAATTATTTCCTTAATAAATTCCGCGATGTCTATGCTATCGACGGATATAAAAATGTTGTCCTTATCAATGCGTCCACGTGCAAGAAGAACGCCTTGCATAAACGCACGCTTACAACATGTTGATTTAACGGATTGGGAAATAATATCCGCTTTTTGATCCTTTGAAAATGACAAAGCCTCCTCCTTTTAAATAATTTCAATCTCCTCTTCAAGCTCAATTTTAAATACGGAATAAACCTTTTCCTTCACATATTCAATCAGCTTAAAATAATCCGTGGCAGTTGCACCACCCTTATTTACGATAAAACCTGCATGTTTTGTCGAAACACATGCATCTCCAATATAATGACCTTTTAGCCCCGCCATATCTATGTAGTATCCGGCACTTATGCCGTTATATCGTTTAAACACACTACCGAGTGATGGTTCTTTAAGCGGTTGCATTTGTGATCTTTGAAATTTATAATTTGACATTTCCCCGATTATATCATTATAATTCTTTTCAAGCAGTTCAAACGTCGCGTTAAGGAGAATTGCATTTGTATGACAAAGCTTGCTGTCACGATATGAAAAATCCATATCTTCCTTTGTAAAATTACAAATACTACGTGTATTCGGCATATAACAGGTCGCACACTTAAATCGATCAGATGTTTCATATCCGAATGCACCTGCATTTTGCTTAACCAATCCACCAATCGTACCGGGAATACCAACGAGTCCTTCCATGCCTCCGAGATTTTTTTGTGCCATCTGCTTAATTGTCTTGACTATACCTGAACCACATGAAAATGTAATTTCATTTTCTACTATGCAATTTCCGTCAACCCCTGTTGTTTTGATGATTATTCCGTCGTATTTTCCATCTTTCACAAGGATGTTTGACATTCTTCCAAGTACAATATAATTCGCATCTATGTCGCTCAATCGACTTATTAGTTGAATAAGCTTCTCTTCACTACGAGGATAAACTACCGCGCGGGCAATCGTAGATATTCTACTGCTTGTCAATCGTGCAATATCGGTGTTTTCCTCAAATTCACATTCCGATTTTTTTAAAATATCCGAAAAAAATCGGTCACAAATTAATCTCCTTTTCGTTGAGCATATCTATTGCAGCCGCACGCTGAGATTCGGTTACGTTTATTCCACCAAGTATACGTGAAAGTTCCTTAACTCTTCCATCGTAATCAAGAGTTGTTACGGATGTTTGTGTAGAACCGTCAACTTCACTCTTACTTATTAGAAAATGTGTGTCTGCCAGCGAAGCAATTTGTGCGCTGTGAGTTATGCACAATATCTGCAAACCTTTCGACATGGCTCTCATTTTCAATCCTATCTTGCGCGCGGTTTTGCCGGAAACACCGGTATCTATCTCGTCAAATACAACGCTTGATACACCATCTTTATCCGCAATTACGCTTTTAATAGCAAGCATTACTCTGGCAATCTCACCGCCTGAAGCAATTTTGGCAAGTGATTGTGCCTCCGCTCCTTTATTAGCGCTTATATAGAATTCGACTTTATCATATCCGTCTTTGTTTAAAACCTTTTTTCCGTCAGTTTCTTCGACTGCCATTTTAGCGAAGAATACAACCCCCGGCATATCGAGAAACTCGAGTATATCGCATATTTTTTCTCTGAGATTTTCCGATGATTCTATTCTCACGCGATGAATTTTATCTGCAAGAGCTAAAGCTTGAAGATAGAGATTTTGTTCTTCTTTGTTAAGAGAATCAAGTGTTTCCTCATAGTTTTCGAGTGTATCAAGCTCTCGTTTTGCTTTATCTCTAAATTCAAGAACATCCTTTACTGTCAAGCCATATTTACGCTTTAATTTGCTTATTTTATCTAAACGAGACTCGATCTCATTAAGAGTAGAGGTTGGATCATCATCAAAATCCTCTAAAACAGAATATATCTCTTCTGCAACATCCTCCACGTTTGATAGAGCATCTCTAAGCTTTTCTGCATACTCCTGATATGCAGGGATTACTCCCGAAAGCTGAGTTAAGGCTGTAACGCTTCTATCAATAAGATATGAAACACTACCCTTTTCACTCCCACGAAGTGCCTTGTATACAAACTCTGAATTTCTCGTAATTTTCTCGCTGTTCCTGATTTTAACTTTTTTATCGATAAGCTCTTCTTCTTCACCGTCATGAAGCTTGAGCGCATCTATATCCTTTATCTGATAGTTAAGAATTTCTTTGAGTCGTTCTCTTTCCGAGTCTTTCCTCGTAATATCTTGAATGTCTTTACGAACCCTTTCAAGACGATAATAAATATCACGATATTCGGAAATTAAAGCTTCATCAGAGGCATACACGTCAAGAATATCTATGTGTTTATCAGAGTCCGCAAGGGCGCCCGTGTCACTTTGACCGTGTACATTGACAAGCCCGGGAGCAATTTGCTTAAGCATAGAAAGACTGACGCTTCTGCCATTTATTTTCACACTTGAACGTCCGTCGATTCCAAAGCTCCGCTGCACAAGGATGCTTTTTTCCTCATCCATCAATATACCAAGATTCTCACACTGCGTAAAAGTTGAATCTGAAAGTTCCGTGAAAAGAGCACTAACAGTAGCCGTGTTCTCTCCGTGGCGTATTAATTCTTTATCAGCTTTAGAGCCGAGTATTAAATTCAAGCTGTCTATAATTATCGACTTTCCCGCTCCGGTTTCACCGCTTAAAACCATGAAACCATCAGTAAACTCGAGATCTACATGCTTGATTACTGCTATATTTTCGATATGCAACGAATGAAGCATTATCGTTAGTCCTTTCTGATCAATGTCCGAAAACGCCCTTTAATTCTTCCTCAACAGCCTCAGCCTTCTCTACGCTTTTGAAAACAAGCAAAATCGTATCATCGCCGGCAACCGATCCGATTATATCCCTGATCTGAAGAGAATCAATGCACACTGCTATAGCATTTGCCATACCTGACATAGTTTTCACTACTATTATGTTCTGCGCAGCCTCTATTTTAATTACCGCATCTGTAAGTGCGGAGTTATGGCCAGGCGCATCATTTCCTCTTCTTACCTCGGGAGCAACATACTTATATGTTCCTCTTCCTGTAGGGCCTTTAATAAGACGCAACTGTCTAATATCTCTTGAAATAGTGGTTTGAGTTGACTCAAATCCATGTTCGGAAAGTCTTTGTATTAGAGCCTCCTGAGTGCTTATCTCATATTCTTCAATAAGTTCAAGTATCTTATTCTGTCTTGCGTTCTTCATTTTTCTATATCTCCTAAAATTCTCATTTTTTTAAACAAGCTTGAAAACATACTGTTTTGTGCGAATGTAAGGATCTTAAAAGCATTTTTCGCTTTCATAATCTTACATGTTTCGCCGGACAGAAGCGATCCAACGCTCCTTCCGTCAACACATACGTTTAACGAAAACTCACCAAGATTTGTGATGCTTATAACATCAGAAGCATTAAATAGGACCGATCTGTTAAAGAAAGAATGCGGACTGACCGGCGTAAGCAAAATACTTTCAACATCATGAGCAACTATCGGCCCGCCCGATGAGAATGAATATGCAGTCGAGCCCTGCGGTGTTGAAAGAATAACACCGTCCGCTCTCAGTTTAACAGTATTTTCCTGCGAATCTTGAATTTTTATGTCTGCTATATGTAAAAAACCGTCTCTTATGATGGCAATATCGTTTACCGCATACCTATCGCACAATCCCATTTCGTTCTCAAAATCTACCGAAAGAAGCATTTTTTCTGCTACGAAGTATTCTCCGCTTAAAAGATTATCAAGCACAGAAAGTCCTTCTACTTCAACCTCGGTTAAATATCCAACCTTTCCGAGATTTACGCCAAGAATAGGTATATCATTCTTTATCGCAATTGTTGATGCATCAATTACAGATCCATCACCGCCAACAACGATAATAAGATCGATTTGTTCGGGAAAATCGTTATAAACAGTTACATCGTCTTTATTAATCCCAATTCCTGTTTGAACGTATACACCAAGACCAAGTGACAAAAGTTTTTCAATTACAGCATTTGTAACCGATAACCCTTTATCCTTGTTAGCATTTGGTATCACCACTATATTTTTCATTTTTAAAAACACCTTCTATTTGACAAAATGTGCCAAAAATTCTATGTTACCGTCTCCGCCTTTTATGGACGACTGTATAATTCCGTTAACCGTAAATCCGCACTCTATCGCAAAATCCACAACCTTCTTTACGGCATTATCACGAGCCTTAGAATCCTTGACTATACCGCCCTTTCCAAGATTCGAGCGCCCAACCTCGAATTGCGGCTTAATCAAGCATATAAAATCTCCATCTTCGGATAATACATCATATACAGAGCGGATAATATATGTTGCAGAAATAAAGGAAACATCCATTACTGCAAGATCCGGAGAATACTCAAAATCGTCTCTTTTCATATAACGCGCATTATAGTTTTCAAGCACTGTAACACGAGAATCATTACGTATGGACTCATTCAATTGACCACTGCCTGAATCCACGGCAATAACATGCTTTGCCCCGAACTTTAATAAGCAATCCGTAAAGCCTCCGCTTGAAGCACCTACATCAAGACATAAACGTCCCTCGGCGTTTACACCGAATTCAATAAGTGCCCCCTTAAGCTTTATTCCTCCGCGGCTGACAAACTCCTTCATGGTTTTATCAACCGTAATATTTTCCGAGCCGTCAACATCGAAAGAAGATTTACTTACCTGCTTTCCATTAACACACACAGCGCCTTCATCAATGAAACGCTTTGCCTCGGTACGGCTCGATACCAGACCGTTTTCAGCAAGAAAAACATCAATTCTCATCTTGGATAAACGGACGGTCGCTTATTGATCCATCTGCACTTTCTGTGAGTATTTTAACTTTCTGCTCTGCTTTATCAAGCGTTTCATTACAAATTCTCACGTATTTTAAAGCTTCTTCGTATTTTTCTATGCTTTTGTCAAGAGAAAGCGTTCCGCCTTCAAGAAGTCTAACAGCATCTTCAAGCTTTAAAATCGCTTCCTCAAATTTAATCTCTTTACTCATTTAACACTCCTAATCCACCGTTTTGGATTCAACCGTGCAAGACAATTTTCCGTCAAGCAAACAAACGGTGATACTATCATCAACCTCGACGTCTTGAACACTCGATAGTGTCCTACCTTCTTTCTGTGATACGGTATATCCCCTTGCTAACACGGATAAGGGATTTAATGCATCCAGCTTACCAACGTTAGTTAGGAACGCAAGCTTTTTCTCGGCTACCGAGGTTGAAAATGCCACCCCCGCTTTTCTTTCTAAATCACATACTTTATCCGATAAAGACCGTATATATGCCGGGAACCCCTCAAGCATAACACTTTGTGAAAGCCTGTTTAATCTCTCACGAGATCTCTCAGCAATTCTTGTCAATGCTCGATCAGATCTATCTGATAAAACATCAACCAACATACAAAGCTCACGCACGTCCGGAACTGCCAATTCTGCCGCTGCAGATGGCGTGGGTGCTCTCATATCCGAAACAAAATCGCAAATTGTAAAATCGGTTTCGTGTCCGACAGCGGAAATTACCGGAACAGTACATTCAAATATACGTCGTGCAAGTTGCTCATTATTGAATTCCCAAAGATCCTCAATCGAACCTCCACCTCTACCGATTATTACTACATCAACAAGCTTTGACCTATCAAAATAATCTATTCCGGAAATCAGAGTTTCTGCCGCTCCTTCTCCTTGTACCAAGGAAGGATAAATATACACAGTAGCCAAAGGATATCTGCGGCCTAACACGTTTATTATATCTCTTATCGCAGCACCCGTAGGCGATGTTACAACACCTACCTTTTTAGGGTACTTGGGCAATGGCTTCTTGTTTTCATCGCTAAATAGCCCTTCTGTTTCAAGCCTTGTCTTTAGCTGCTCATACGCAAGATAAAGCGCACCAACTCCGTCTGGATTCATTGAATTGACATACATCTGATAGACACCGTCACGCGGAAATACGGTTACCGATCCAAACACGGTCACTTTCATTCCGTTCTCCGGAATGAATTTCAATTTAGCAGCAGACGATCGAAACATAATCGCCTTTATTTGCCCTGACTCATCTTTAAGGGAAAAGTAAAAATGGCCGCTTCTGTGATTTACAAAATTGGATATCTCTCCCTTTACGTATACAGCGTTTAAAAGGCGATTGGTATCAAACATGTTCTTTATTAAATTGTTAAGTTCTGACACAGTCATAGCAGTATCAATTCTTTCTCTTAACGAAGAAATGTCCATATCGCCTCCAAAGTTTTATTTTGTATAACACAACCTTGCAAGCTCCGCTATACCAACCGCATTATCCGCGGACAACAGAGGTTCGGCAAACCTTGCATCAAATTTATCTTGTAATTTCGTCTTAATTATGGAATTACACATTACACCGCCTGCAAATACAAACGGCATATCGCCATAAGACGCAATAAAATTAGTACACATCGACACGATGGCATTTCCGATATACTCAAAGACAAATGCGGCAGTTTTACCTACGTCACCGCTATTTTCAAATAATTTACGAGCCATATTCTCAAGCCCCGAAAGGTTTGCATATGTACCATCTACAGATACCTTCTTTGAAGGTATTTTACCACGATATTCAAGCGCGGCGCGTTCAAGATGAGGTCCTGCTGGAAACGGCATACCGAGAAATACACCAATTCTATCTATCACTTGGCCCGCATTAAGATCCTTTGTTCCTCCTACAAGCTCGGCATCAAATCCATTACTCCCGCCTTTGACTAACAAAAGCTCTGTAGTTCCTCCGGATACATGGAACGCAGCAAATTTATCACTCATAAGCTCTTCTGCTTTTGAAGAATATAAAGCGGCCATAATATGTCCGCATTGATGTGAAAACTTATAAATCGGAGCTCCAAGTGATGCGGCAATTCCCTCCGCAACAGCTACCCCGGACAAAAAACAAGGCATATATGAACCATCAATATTACGAGGTTTTTCGCTGACACCTACGGCTATCGGTTGGTTTCCGCAAAGAATCTCTCGTGCTTCAGACATTGCAGAAGGAATGTTCTTTATGTGTGCAAACACAGCCTCAGATTGCCTCAATCCGCGTTCTCCATTATTCACGGGAAGAGGTCTTTTTATGTTTGCTATCAGCTCTCCGTCTTCAGAGATAATAGCTACCGACGTAGTGTAATTGCTGGTATCTATGCCGAGTATTATTCCCTCACTCATTTTCTTCCTATGCTCTCTGCTATCTTGTTCAAAACACCGTTGACAAAAATATAAGCCTTATCATCGTCGTACTTTTTGGAAAGCTCAATTGCTTCGTTAATGGAAACCTTAACAGGGATATCCTCCATAAACATAAGTTCATACGATGCCAACTTAAGTATAGCCTTTGCAACGTACGATACTCTTTCCTTTTTCCAACCGACAAGACACTCATCGATTTTCATATCTATAATTTTCTCGTTTTCAGCATTTCCAAAGAAAACTTTTTTTACATAATCGTCAACTTCAAGTTCTCTTTCTCCGGTAGCCTTAAGGTATATCTCCTCATAAGTTTCGTCAGTCTTGATTACCTTTTCAAACAAAAGCATAAATACATTTTCTCTGGCTGTTTTTCTATTCATAGCAAAAATCCTCACAGAAATAGTTTATCATTTTATATTATACATTTTATATATATTTTTGTCAACCGTTTTTTTAACTTCCGATCGGTTTTTTTGAATTTTTATTCATAATATTCACGCTTTTTTCTTCAACGAATTATTTTGCAGAAAATGTCTCTTTTTTTTAATAAAATTAAAGTTTTCATCTTGAAAAAAAAATACATATATGATAAAATAGTCGTGTATGTTATACCCATCAGGAGTTTTATACAATGAGAAGAATAAATAAGATATTTCTCACAGGCTGCGGATATGCCATATTAATACTCACGCTTTTCTACGCATTCGCAGCAATTAGCCAATTTGTTTCGCAGGCAATAGCTCCAAAGCAGTTTGCGCTGATCGTTTCATTTGGATTTATTATTTCGCTTGCGGAATTTCTATACGAGGAATTAAAGCTAAAAAAGGCATTAAAGTGCGTCATCCACTATGCAGTTTTGCTTGTCGCATTCTGCCTTATCTTCATCGTTTCAGGGAATATATCTGTTCAAAAACCGTCAGCGGTGTTTGTTGCTGTAATACTTTATACTGCCCTCTATTTTACAATATGGGTAATCGTCCATTTTATAAGAAAGGCGATAAACTCTGCAGATGATAAGCTCGATGCAAAGCATGAAGGCGCGAACAAAACTGATAAGAAGTCAGACAATAAAGCAACTTACAAATCGCTCTATAGCGATGGAGATAAATGATGGAAAGAAAATATTACGGAATAGTGCCCTATGGTGCAACTCCAAACTACCGGCAGCTCAGAATGTATGATATTGGTAAGAAGGCTTTCTTTCACTTTGGTGTGAACACGTTTACAAACCTTGAATGGGGTGACGGGACCGAAAGTGAAAAAATATTCGACCCCACCGATATAGATGTAAGAAGTTGGATACGCGGTGTAAAAGTTGCCGGGTTCAAAATGGCAATTTTAACCGCCAAGCATCACGACGGTTTTTGTCTTTGGCCTTCAAAATACACCGAACATTCAGTTAAAAACAGTCCATACAAGGATGGTAAAGGTGATATTGTTAAAGAATTCACCGACGCCTGCCGCGAATACGGTCTTGGTGTTGGAATATACGTTTCTCCTTGGGATAGAAACGCACCCTATTGGGGAAAAAAGGAATATACGTATTACTATGTGAATCAACTGACCGAAATACTCACACAATATGGAAAGATCGATGAAATTTGGTGGGATGGTGCAGGTAGCTCTAATGCCGAGTACGACTACGGTCTATGGGCATACACCGTCAGGAAGTATCAACCTGATGCTGTGATTTTCGGTTCAATGGGCGCAGCTTCCTATGCTGAGCAAAGATGGGTTGGAAATGAAGCGGGATTTGCCGGAACAACCCATTATGCATCCATCAACTACGAGATGATAAGAACCGAAACAATAGCAGATATGAATCGCGGAATCATAGGAGGAGAGCTATACATTCCAGCCGAGGTAGACGTTTCGATTCGCCCGGGATGGTTCTATCACAAGGAACAAGATTCAATGGTAAAAAGCTCTCGTTTGCTCGATGATATTTGGTTTAAATCAATCGGCAGAAATGCAATGTTGCTTCTAAACTTCCCACCCGACAGACGAGGACGTATTGTCGATACAGATATTAAAAATGCCGTAGAATCCAACCAAAGAATAAACAAAATGTTGTCGGTCAACTACATTGACAATGCGACTTTATCAGCTGACAGTACATACTGCGAGAATACCGAAATTTACAATGTTGCTTTAAATGATAAAAACCTATTTTTCGCTACAAACAAAACAAAAAATAAGGCAGTAATCGATATCGTGCTTGATGGCGACTACGTCTACAACGTCTTAATTTTGGGTGAAAAGATAGAGCTTGGTGAAAGAATTACTTCCTTCAAACTTGAAGCAATTGAGGGGGAAAATGCAGTTGCAATTGCAGATGGGACATCTGTCGGATATCTCAAGGCTACTCGCTTTAAAGAATGCACCTACAAGAATCTTAGACTAACCCTTGAAGGAATCGTTGCTCCCATCACCCTACGCACTGTCTCCCTGCACTATTACGAAGAAGATAAAAGCGATCCTACCCTTTCAATAACCAAAGAAAACCTCGTATCAAAGCCAAGTTCATCTATAAATTTATCCAATGACAGAAAAGAGGCCATCATAAACTTTGGAGGAATCTACTCATTCGATACGGTATCATTTATTGGTGCTCTTTGGGGTAAATATGAATTCTTCGCTTTTGACGGCTCTAAATTTTATTCGATTGGCTCGGGATATACATCGGATTACCATGTAACTCTCAAACTCGATGAACCGATAGAAAGCTCTTATCAAATCAAAATAACCTGCGAGAATGGATTTGCTATTGAACCCGATTTTATGGTATATTAAGGCGTGAGGTACTGTTATGGCAAACATAATTCGTTTTGACGTTAAGGATAAATTATGTCTTAAGAAAAAACATCCTTGCGGTTCAGATATATTCACTGTAGCCCGCAGAGGCTCTGATATACGGATCGTATGCGATGGTTGCGGACGCGACTTGACTATCGAGCGTGTGGCACTCGAAAAGATGATAAAAAAAGTCATAGTCAGTCAATGACAATCAAATTTATCTAAAGAGTTTCAACCACTATGTAGTGCTTTAAATAATTTTATTAAGAGGTTTATATGTTTTACTATTTGAACGGAGAGCTTACTCTTCGCGATATAAATATGTGTGTAATTGATTGCGGCGGTGTTGGATACAAGCTCACCGTAAGTATGATCACATCGGAGTCTCTTGCATCCAAGTTGGGGCAAAAGGTCAAGCTTTACACTTATCTTGCCGTAAGAGAGGATGGCGTCGAATTATTTGGATTCGGTTCGAATGAAGAAAGACACGCCTTTAATCTCCTTACTGCAGTAAGCGGAGTCGGCCCAAAAGCCGCAATGAATATACTTTCGGTAATGTCTCCCGACAGACTTGCAATGTCAATCTGCACAGAGGATATCAAGGGTATTTCCAAAGCTCCCAGTATTGGTGCAAAAACAGCCGCAAGAATTGTTCTTGAACTCAAGGATAAGATTGCAAAGGATTTCGTCAATTCAGCCGGTGCCGAAAAGAGTGCGGGTAGCGTTGGAAACATTTCTCATGCATCAAGCGGAAATCTTGCAGAGGCTACCGAGGCTCTGACTGTACTTGGATATGACAGAAGCTCTATTATTAAAGCCCTTGCCGGTATAGATCCCAAACTTGACGTTGGAATGATCATCAAGGCTGCACTAAAGAAACTCGCAAAATAGGCGAAAGGACTAAAAAATGCTTGAAGAAATAAATGAATTCGACTTCGAAAACCGAATTGTTTCGACTGAATACGATTCAAACCAGGATTCTGAGGTCGAGAATAATCTAAGACCAAAGACACTTGAGGATTACGTTGGACAGGAAAAGGCAAAATCCAACCTAAAGGTATACATTCAAAGTGCTAAGCTGCGTTGTGAAGCTTTAGATCATGTGCTTTTGTACGGTCCTCCCGGACTTGGTAAAACCACTCTTTCCGGAATTATAGCAAATGAAATGGGTGTAAATATCAGAACCACATCGGGTCCCGCTATTGAAAAGCAAGGAGATCTTGCCGCTATTCTTACAAATCTCTCGGAAGGCGACGTTCTTTTCATCGATGAAATACATAGACTTTCAAGAGCCGTAGAGGAAATTTTATACCCTGCCATGGAAGACTATGCACTCGATATAATTATCGGAAAAGGTCCGAGTGCAAGATCCATTAGGCTCCCCATTCCAAGATTCACACTAATTGGCGCTACAACACGAGCAGGTCAACTTACCTCCCCTCTTCGAGACAGATTCGGTGTGTTATTAAAGCTTGAGCTTTATACTACGGAAGAGCTTGCGGCAATTGTAAAGCGCTCCGCAGGAATACTTGGAATCGCTATCACAGACGAGGGTGCAATAGGAATTGCCTCACGTTCAAGAGGAACACCCCGTATTGCAAACAGATTGCTTAAGCGTGTAAGAGATTTCGCGCTTGTTATGGGAAATGGAACAATAACATCGGAAATAGCTTCAACCGCCCTTACCGCACTCGAGATAGATGATCTTGGTCTCGATAATACCGACAGACGTATGCTCGAGGCAATAATCAGATATTACGCCGGCGGACCGGTGGGACTTGAGACTCTTGCTGCTACTATAGGCGAAGAGCCTATAACCATAGAAGATGTCTACGAGCCATATCTTATGCAAATAGGTTTTCTTGCAAGAACCCCTCGTGGACGATGCGCAACAAAGCTTGCTTACGACCATCTTGGTATACCGTTTTCTACCGCGCCCCAAGGCAAACAATTAGCCGGACAAGGCGGACTTGATATAGACGGATAAGCTTTCGAAAACAAAAAAAGAAGGACTGAAAAAAAGCATTCTGTCCTTCTTTTTTTGTTTTTTATATTTTCATATCATTTTTAGCAAGTATATTTCTGCCCTATATTTTTTATCGATTATTTGTTTTTTATCTTAATGAATCGATTGCTTTTTTTCTGTCATTTGCTTTAAAAACATAGCTGCCAGCAACGAGATTGTTTGCACCTGCCGCTATTACAAGTCTAGCTGTTTCTTCGTTTATTCCGCCGTCTACTTGTATATCTATATTAAGGCCTCTACGGTTTATCTCTGCCCTTAACACCTTGATCTTATCCAGCATTTCAGGCATAAATGCTTGTCCACCGTATCCCGGTTCAACCGTCATTATTAAAACGAGATCACATTCTTCGAGTAACGGATAAATACACTCTACAGGAGTTCCGGGCTTTACAGAAACTCCTGCCTTCTTTCCGCAAGAACGTATAAACTTTAATGCAGAAAGAGGTTCATCACATGCTTCATAATGAAATGTTACGAGATCAGCCCCTGCTTCTATAAATCTCGAAATGTATCTTTCAGGCTTTTCAATCATCAAGTGTACGTCAAAAAACATGTCTGTATTTTTGCGAAGAGATGCAATAACCGGAAGACCAAATGATATATTTGTAACAAACATACCGTCCATAACGTCGAGATGAACCATATCCGCACCGGATACATCAATACTTTTAACTTCTTCATATAATCTTGATAAATCGCAAGCAAGTACGGAAGGAGATACTTTAATCATAAACACCTCTTAATTTATTATAATAGTAACTTTGTATTATATTATACATAGAATATATATTGGAAAATCCAGCGCATGACAACGCTCGCAGACATTAAAAAGCAAGACGTATACAAACGATCGACGTTGTCACCGCTTATCATGGGCGATCGCAAAAGCGATTGCCTTTTTTATCGAAATTTAAATAACGATCAATAACGGGTAAGCAAAGCAACGGAATGCGCGCTTGCCCCCTCTTCGCGTCCTGTAAATCCAAGATGCTCCTCTGTAGTTGCCTTAACGTTTACACATTTTTCGGGCAATCCGAGCGCAAATGCAATATTTGATTTCATCTTCTCGACGTATGGAGCAATCTTGGGTTTTTGCAAAATAACCGTTGCATCTACATTAACTATCTTGAAGCCCTCATTTTTTATCAATTCTACAACACGTGTTAATAGATAGATACTTGATACATTGCAAAATTCCTCACACGTATCAGGAAAATGTTGACCTATGTCACCAAGAGCGGCAGCCCCTAATAAGGAATCCATAATAGCGTGCAGCAAAACATCTGAATCCGAATGACCAAGTAACCCCTTTTCATAAGGAATTTCCACACCACCGATTATCAGTTTACGCCCATCTACCAATCTATGAACGTCATATCCGTGTCCAATTCTTAATCCATCCATACTGTTTTCCCCTCTTTCAATAAGAATGTTCCTTGCATATGATAGGTCTTCTTTAGTTGTAATCTTTATGTTAGACGGGCCAAGATCGACAGTACATATTTCTGCGCCAATCTCCTCAACCAGCATATTATCGTCGGTTATTTTTGTTAGATCCGAACACTTATCGAGAGCGCGCTTATACACTTCATTTGAAAAAACCTGCGGTGTCTGTGCTCTATAAACTCTTTCTCTTGGAATAGTAGAAGTAATTTTTCCGTTGCAATCAACAACTTTTACAGTATCCGAAATACTGCACACAGCCGTTGCTGCACCATGTATATATGCTTTTTCGACAACTTTATCTATCATTTCAGCGGTTATAAGACATCTCGCTATATCATGGATAACAACAAAATCGCTTTCATTTTTTATAGTCTCAAAGCCATTCTTTGCCGATTCTGCTCTACACTTACCACCTACTACATATTTTATCGGCTTTGTCAGAATACAATTTCTTATAACCTTTATAGCATCATCAAGTTCGTTCTCACGAACAACGAGTACTATATCATTTATTTTTTTGCTTTGTTCAAAGGCAAAAACAGTTCTTTCAAGAATTGTTTTATCAAGAATAGTGATAAACTGCTTTGTTTTATCACATTCCATTCTGCTTCCGCTACCACCTGCAAGAATGATAGCAGAGGTCTTAAAGTTGCTCATAATATTCTCTCACCCATTACTTTCGATGATATACAAAATGAACTGTCACGGTTCTGATTTTTCCATCCTCAAGAAGATTTGGTCCGCTGATTACTACACCGTTACCGCTCATCAACCAACTAACATCAAAATCCTTGACATAACAAACAAAAATCCTGTCTCCCGAAGAGTCGATAATAAACTTATCCTCATGTATTGCGAGTGCTCCGCCTCGCCCAATCACGTCTTCATTACCATCGATTCTTTCGGTAACGTATTTCACGGCTTGCCCATGCAATTCCTTTGCCCTTTCAATCTTGTAAGCAAAGCTATTGGGATTCTTACCTATTCCAAATAAACGCTTAAATATCGAC
>JAZRAE010000023.1:0-7460 GCA_045634385.1 Eubacteriales bacterium
GCAGTTGCAGCAGCAGCTCCCGTTGTTGAGGAGAAGACCGAGTTCGACGTTATTCTTACCAACGCTGGTGCTTCCAAGCTTAACGTTATTAAGCTTGTTAAGGACGTTTGCGGCCTTGGTCTTAAGGATGCTAAGGATCTCGTTGAGTCTTGCCCCAAGACCATCAAGGAAGGCATCTCCAAGGAAGATGCAGAGAAGCTTGCAGCTGACCTCAAGGCAGCTGGCGCAGAAGTTGAAGTTAAGTAATTTCATCTCTCATAAAGAAAAAAGCAACCACCTGCTGGTTGCTTTTTTTGTTTTCTGTGCCTTTAGGCGCAATTCATGGAGTAGGCGATAGCCTACGAGAATTCATGGCATAAGCCAATTCATGGAGCGAAAGCGAGAATTCATGAAGCCTTGGCTTCAATTCATAACAAAAAGCGGTTTCGTATGACTACTTGTAATTAGTTTATATGCGTTATACTCCTATGTGGCGTGAGTTCACTCTGTGTCCTCGTGCTACGCACCTTTAAATAACAGCCAAAATTTCTAATACTTTGTGTGCTTTGTAACTTGGTCACACTCAGCAAAAATTTGTGTTGTTTTTTTAGAAAAATGTGCTATAATGAAAATAGAAAAACAAATTTAATAGGAGATAAATATGAAAACGAAACTATTTACAATTTTGCTATTGCTTATATTCTCGGTATTCTTGTTTGCGTCCTGTGACTATATGAAAAATAACACCGGGAATGATAATGACGATTTACCCAATGAAGAACAAAACGTACATACACACGACTATTCTATTCGCAATAATGCTGTGATTTATCAGAAGTCACAAGCGACTTGCACAGAAGCTGCCATATACTATCTTTCTTGCTCTTGCGGTGAAATCGGAGAAGAAACATTCACGGTAGGTGAATCACTTGGGCATACCTTCATACGTGCAGAATGTGATGAACCTTTGTACTGTTCCGTTTGTAATATCAAGGATGATAAGGTTGCAGGAGATATATGGCAGATTTCCGAGGACGGTAAGAGCCAGACTTGTACCTCTTGTGGTGCTTTCATAAACCTTGATGAACATACACATTCGTGGCGCGAGGCAAGCTGTACTGAGCCCAAGACTTGTTCGGTTTGCGGCAATACAGATGGGGAGGCTATTGGCCATAAATGGACTGATGCAACATGTACTACGCCTAAGACCTGTTCGGTTTGCACAGCTACCGAGGGAGAGGCTCTTTCACATAAATGGCAGGAGGCAAATTGCCAAAGTGCTAAAAAATGCTCTGTCTGCGGAGTAACAGAAGGCGAGCTTGGAAAACATAATTTTGTAAACAATAGTTGCACAATTTGTGGGTTTATTAAAGAAACTGTATATACTGTTAAGGTTGTGACCGCTGGTGGAATGCCACTCGAGGGAATCGTGGTGTACATACACAACGGAGAAGAATACAGCTTATGTATCACACCTGCTGTAACCGATAAAAACGGTATTGTAAGCTTTGCACTCGAGACATTTGACGGCTACTCGGTAGAGCTTGACGGAGTGCCGCTTGGATATGAGGTTAAGGAAGGCTTAATCAAGGATGATAGATACCCAATCACCTCATCCGAAACGGTAATAGAGCTCACCTCCGCACCTATCAAGACCGGTGGATTTGCAAGCTCCTATAACCTCGGTGACGTTATGTACGACTTTACACTCACCGACGTTAACGGTGAGGAATATAACCTTTCCACTCTCCTTGAAGACAAGGATATGATAATGCTCAACTTTTGGTTTATAAACTGTATATACTGCGAGTATGAATTTCCGCATATAAATAGTGTTTACAGAGAGTACAAAGATTCTGTTGAGATCCTTGCGGTAAATCATATTACCGGTGATACTGTCGATGAGATTAAGTCTTATCCCGATCGTTTTGACGAAGGACTTGATATACCGCTTATTAAGGTTGGCAACACAAGCAATGACTTGATTCTGTCAAAGTTCCCGAGCAGAGGATATCCTACAACCGTTATAATCGATAGATACGGTGTTATTTGTATGATCATAGTCGGTGCTATAACCAATGAGGCAACGTGGGATAATATATTCAATCACTTTACCGCAGAGGATTATAAGCAGACATTGATAACCGACATAAGTATGCTTTGATATCATATAAAAGGATTATTGCGATAAATTGATTTTAGTTGCGAGTGTATCATACTTTGATACTGACTTTAAGATCATGTGATAAAAAAATGAAACTAAACTTATAAAACGAATGGGACAGAAACTAAAGCCTCTGTCCCATTTGTTTTATATAAAATCCTTTCTCATCGGAGTAAATATATCAAGAAGTGCGCCTGCTTCAAGACAGACAACTCCGTGAGGTACATTTGGTGGAGTTATGTAGGTATCACCCTTGGTAATAATCTCTGTTTTACCGTCTATGGTAGCCTCAAACTTGCCATCAAGTACGTAGGATATCTGTGTGTGCGGATGGGTGTGCATAGCACCTACAGCGCCCTTTTTAAATCTTACCTCGACCGACATTATATCCTCGTCGTAGGCAAGTACCTTGCGCGATACTCCGCCGCCGAGTTCGGTGAGGGTTATATCTTCATTCTTAACAAACATTTAAACTCCTTTGAATACATAAGATGCATTTATCAATTATTTGTAATATAAAGTTTACAAATCTGTGTATTTTGTACTAACTCCCAATGCTTTATCGATTGGATATTTCTCGGCATTTTTCTTCATTTTGTTTTGGATTATCTCGTCAAGATCAAGCCCGTATCTGTCAGCCAAGAGTATGCTGTAAGAGAGCACGTCGGCAAGCTCCTCTTTTACCCTGTCGATCTTGTCAAGACATTCGAGGTCTTCAGCACTCCATTGGAAAATCTCAAGCAATTCCGATGCCTCAAGATTAATTGATATTGCAAGATCCTTCGGGTTATGGAACTGACGCCAATTACGGTCATCGCGGAATTTCTTGACCAAATCTATCGTTTTCTTTGAAATCATTTTTTTATCCTCTTTTATAACGAAAAATTCACTCGCTCTTAAGCGCTTCTTTTCTCTGTGCGAGGTACGTTTTTCTCACCTCGGTAATAAACTTTTGCACTCTCTCGGATTGATAATCTCTGTATGACCAGGGGAGCTTATGCCACGCGCCCTTTGCCCAAAATAGAGTAAGCTCGGTGTAGATTCCATCCTCGAGTGGGATTCTGAAGCCCGCCTTTTTCGTGGGTGCAAGCATCAGTCTGCCGTGATTGATAAATCCTGGATCAAGGTTGATGAGTCGGTTGCCGTTGCCGTCGGAGAGGATGCGCTCCATCTCGTTTGTCATCTTTTTGATTTCTGCCTGACGCGCGGGATCTACCGTATCCTTAAAGGAGAAGATGACGCGCTGTCCCTCGCCGCCTAGCTCCTCGTCATAGTAATCCGAGAACTCGCGCGAGAATGAGAATCTCTCGGACTCACCGTCAATCTCACCGAATTCGCTGACGAGCATCGAGACAGCCTTTTCATATATTTCCTCGTCGTTGTATATCACTCCGACGATCAGCTTTTCCTTTTCAAATTCGTACACCTGTCCCATATTAATCCTCATTCTTTACCGTCTCGATTAAGAGCAGCTTCTTTGTGAACGCGCCTCGCTCTGCCGCCTTTTTTGCCCTCACTGCTTCAAGCTCATCGACTGTGTAACCACGCGCCAGAGCGGCAGCATATATCACCTCTATCAGATCTGCAAGCTCCTCTAAGCTTTTATCCTTGTGATATTCTGCGAGCTCTTCATCGAGCTTAGCATCGATCATTTCTACGTATCTTTCGTCAGAAAGAATCTCGGTTTTACAATCCGCGCCCGATTCCATAATTATCTCGGGAATACGGTCGCGTACAAGCTTGTTATATATCTTTTTCATATCGTATCTTTCCTTAATCTTGTTATCTCTATTATAACAAAGTGAACTTTGCTTGTCAACAACTCACGCACTAACAAAAAACGACAAATAACATATAATGAGAGAGAAGGGGAGCGTTTAGCGTCCCCTTACATCAAAGCAAAAGGACGAGAACAAATGGAAAGAAATGCGACAGGCATGCCAGATCAAACGCGCCGGCAGACAGAGGTATGTCCCGAGAATGACGCCGCTACTCTCCACGACAAGCCGCTCGGCTACGCGTACGTACCGATCCAGCGCTGGAGAATGCTTTATGCGCCCGAGTACGGACTCGATCGTGGCACCATCTTCGAGGAGTTAGATATGCCTACGGAGGTGTACGGTAATGAATAAGGCAGAGCTTATGCAAAAGATACACGCCTTGAGCTTCGCGATGACTGAGGCTCAGCTTTTCCTCGACACTCACCCCGAGTGCCGTGATGCGCTTATCTATTTCAGGAACACACGTGATCAGCTCGATGATGCTATGACCGAATATCAGAACAAGTACGGTCCGCTATTTGCAGATATGACGGTCGGTGATAAGTGGACGTGGGTAGACGGACCGTGGCCGTGGCAGCATAACGGCAAGGAGGACTAAGTTATGTGGATATATGAGAAGAAGCTACAGTACCCCGTAAAAATTAAAAATCCCAACGCTCGCTTGGCAGGTCTTATTATCGATGCCCTCGGCGGTCCCGACGGTGAGCTCGGCGCCGCCACGAGATATCTCAATCAGAGATTCACTATGCCTAAGGGCAAGATAATTGCTACCTTAACAGACATTGGCAACGAAGAACTCGGCCACGCAGAAATGGTCGGCAGTATAATCTATCAGCTCACTCGCAACCTCACTCCCGAGCAGATAACCGCCGGTGGACTCGATAAATATTATATCGGTCACGGAAACGGTGTGTACCCCTGCTCGGCAGCAGGCGTTCCCTTTAATGCCACCGCCATATCCTCAAAGGGCGATCCATTGTCCGATCTTAACGAGGATCTCGCGGCAGAGCAGAAGGCGAGAGTCACCTACGATAATATTCTCAGGCTTAGCGACGATCCCGACGTAAACGACGTTATAAAATTCCTCCGCCAGCGCGAAATCGTGCATTATCAGAGGTTTGGCGAAGCAATACAGTCAGGGTGAAGCACTCCAAAATTACATATTTTAAGCAGATGGAAACAAGTTTTTCTGTCTGCTTTTTCTTTTTGCGTACCCCTATTGTAGTGAAATCCGTAATTTGTGCAGACGATTGGCGTTCTACCACGTTGCTCAAACATTTTTCTTTGATATCCGAAAAAAAGCTTACTATAATATTTTCAAGCGACAAGAATATTGAAACAACAAACGATGCGGAAATATAGATCATTCCAAAGAACCAAACTAAAGATAAAGATTTGAAACTGCACAGCAATATAGAGCGAGAGACCAGGAAGACAGAAAAGTAGGCTTTTCTGTAGGGCATACAGCTTAACAAGCTCTATTGATGTGCAAGTTCACCGCAAAGTAAGAAAAACAGTAACTCGAGATTCTATACGCAATCAAAACTATATAAAAGGAGACAGTTAATATGTCAGTACACACAATTAAAAAGAAAAACATTCAGCTCCCCGATAACAGCTTTGCAAGATGCAGACTTGCAGAAAACAAAATCAAAAAGCATTTCATCACGGAAGATGATAAAAGTAATTGCAACCGTTGCGATATGCTTCATCTGTTAGTGTGGTGGAATGAATCACTCATTCAAAAGCAAGGTGATCTTGTTGTTCTTAAGGATCAATCAAGCTGTTATATTGTAAAAGAAGGTATCTTCAACATTGAAACTTGTGAATTAGCACCACCGTTTATTGCTCTGCAGAAGTATTTAGACTTTAATATGTTGCAAGCGTATTATATTTGCGATACATTCCTCAAGCACGCAGATAAAGATATGGTTAGAGATTACGCTACGCTTCATTATGGCTTTGGTAGTATGCCAAACGTTGCTCCCGATGCACTTAATTACATTCTTGATGATAATATTCTATATGTTGAAGATGTGGCACTTGCAACGCTGTATGGCGTACTGAAAGATGTGTTCCATATCTCCAAGAGCGTTATTTATGAAATGGTAGAACGTAAATACATAATTGTAGACTCGCATTATAATATTTGCTTTCTGTCCTATGATGAAGATGGTAATGTAGCATCCGTTTATAAGATGAGCAGGTACAAGCACAGCGATCATACATATTCCTTTAATCACTATGTCACCAAGCCCAATGTTGGCTTTATGTATTGCTCTGAAGAAGCAAAGCAAAACAATTCATTCGGCTCTGTTGTTGTATTTGACAGTCCTATTGAGCTTATGTCTTATCTTACTTTAGAAGAAAGCAACCATAATATTGTACCCTTGATGGATGAAAGCTGTTGCTATATCGCCATGTTTAACAGCAATATATTGTCTATCAAAGAATGTCTTAAGAAGCACAATGATGTTAAAACGCTTTACATTGCTATTAGGTTAACGGCTCTTAATTGCAATTACATAAAGAAGCACTTGAGCGATTACGCTAAAAAACTTCGTGTGCCGGAAACGCAAGAGCTTAACGATATTATCTTGAAGCATACGCAAAGAATGCCGACTCAATATATCAATAACTCGTTTCGTCTTGACGGTTGGAACGCTCTGCTATGCCTTTACAGCGATATGTTTTCCATTATGTTTTGATGAATCAACAATAAACGTAAAAATGTTTTGTTTGTTGTCATCTTTAGTGTTATATTAGTAAAACGATAATAGTATCATAATAATGGGCGGTGGGAAAACCACCGCATAAGCAAGGCTTAAGGAAACTGTAAGTTTTTTAAAAAGCAGAAAGGTGGTACGCTATGTTGGTTTTTACTGTTAGTTTTTTTGTTTCCTTTCTTCCTAACATATATAGATAGTCTTTTCAGCGTAGCATACCGCCCGCGAAAGCGGGCAAAAGAAATCTGGAAGGATTGAGAAAAGCTATGTGGAGAAAATGCCACATAGCTTTTTTAATAATAATCTACACGTATCGCAAAGCAATAACTGATACAACGTTTAAAAAATTAATTATTATGCTACATTCGACTTTTTTGTTGAAATATCGACAATTGTATGATATAATGTAATAAAGCATCCCATTGAAAATGTTTATGAGGTATGGGATTAATGTTTAAAAAAATATATATTCTTCATACTATTAATATCATATATTGAAATTAGTATGGAGGGATAGAATTGGAGAAAATAATTGTGAAAATTACAAATCTAACCATTAATAAATTGCACGGACATTTGGATTATAGTGTTCAATTCAATGATGATATTACATTTTTGTACGGAGATAATGGTTGTGGAAAAACAACAATACTGAATATTATTACGTATATTATTACTGGTAAAATATACGAGTTGTTTCAGTACCAATTTAATGAAATAATATTAAGTTATGTTTCTTCTCAAACACAAAAAGAAGATCAAATAATAATTGTTAACGATAAAGAGAATATATTGGTTAGCTTTAACGAT
>JAZRAE010000024.1:0-35552 GCA_045634385.1 Eubacteriales bacterium
CGGATGAAATCGCGGGGCGATGAAATCTTCACTATGTGAAGATGATATAGAAAAAGCGCCTTAACGGGCGCGTTTTCTATATGCAAGAGGGCTCGTAAGCATATACTGCTTAAATATTTTGTGGAAATAATTAGGATTACAGAAGCCGATGGAGTCGGCGATCTCGGTCATGGACATCTCGGTTGTACAAAGGAGATCCATAGCGGTATTGACCTTCATAGCGTTGATGTAATCGATAGGAGTCTTGCCTATACTCTCCTTGAACATCTTGGTAAAGTAGTCGGGAGAGACGTTGATCATTGCGGAAAGCTCCTCTATGTATATCTTCTCGGTATAATGCTCGTCTATATAACTGATTACGGGACGGAGGCGGAGCACGTTATGATAAATCATACGGTCGAGCTCATTCTTGGAGCCGCAGTAGTATCTGAGAAGCGCGGTCATCATATGGTATATATTCGCTCTTATCGGGAGCTTGTAACAGATATCCTTATCCGAATACTCGTCATAGGACTCCTGCATAAATCTCTTGAGAGTGGGATTTACGGGATGCTCCTTGCCGAAAACGGTGATCTTGTTCTTCGACTGTACGTAGAACATATAGAACACCTCACTATCGAAGTTCTCAAGGTTGGCCTCGATTATCGACATATCAAAGATCATACCTCTGACTGCGGCATAATCGGTTGCGGCATCTACTCTAAAGGTCATTGTCGGGGGGATATAAAGGAAGTCACCCTCCTCTGCGGCAACAAGCTCGGTGCCTATCTGCACCATAACCGTGCCGGAGGTAACCTCTACTATCTCCATAGAGGTCTTATGCGAGCGGCTGCTAACTATCCTGCCTTCGCCCGATTCCTTATACATTGAAAAGGGGAATTTCGTATCTTCTTGCTTCATACTGCTTCTCCTGTTGTTTATTTGTGAAAGTGTCTTTTATATTAATTAATAGAAGGTTGCGACCTCTTGGATAGGCTTCTCTGCTCTGTCGATGCACTTGACATAGAGGACGGGACCGACACCGCGATAAAGCTTGGAGTATTCCTCGACGAGTCTGCCCTCGACGGTAACCCAATCGCGTGTGGTGAGCTTAAGCTTACCCATACCCTTAGCGACAACACCGCGGTAGGCGATATCGTCGGCACAGCAGGTCATTATATGTCTGCCGATAGCATAGCTATCCTTGGGGAGTGACGGATCAAGAGCGACTATACCCTTGAAGCGGATTGTCTTGCCCTTATACTTTGCAAATTCGTCGGTCATATCGCGGTAGAAGATCGCAAAGTCCTCATCCTTAATCTCGATAATATCGGCATTTATATCATAAGGCAAGGGATCTTCGATATTGTCAAACTCGATCTCGCCCGCCATATCCTCGTAGCAGATGTTCGCTCTCTTGGATACGCCTCTTACAATCTTATGAAGTGCCATTTTGTCATACTCGGGCTTAAAGCGATTAAACACAACCATCTCGCAGCTTGTGAGCTTATCTACAACGAGCTGACGCATATTGGCGTTATAGCTGATTATCGTAGTTGAGTCAACAACGAGTATCTCCTGATAAACCATCCAATTCGGGGGTAATGCGTTATAGAATGAGTCGATGGTCCACATACCGTTGTACTCAACTACAACTATATCTGCACCGGCTCTTTTTGCCATTGCGTTAAGTCTATCGGGAGTCAAGAGCTGAACGTCATCAAAGGAAGAAAAGTGTACGTTGTCGGGGAAATCTGCCGCCTCAAACTCCTCCTCGCCTTCCTCACAGGTGATGATGAGATACTGCTTTTTTCCATCGTTAAAATTGGGGTCTTGCATAGTTTCCTTGATAAAGCTGGTCTTACCCGCCTCAAGGAATCCTGTAAATAAATATACCGGAACTTCCATATTCTGCTCGGAATTAAAGTCCGAAAATCTCCTTTATTTTGTCATTATCAATGTTTGAGCCAATTACGCAAAGTCTGCCGATAACACCGGGTGCACCGTGTCTTACGTTAGGCTCTGCAGGTACGTAATCAAAGTGGATCCACTCACCGTCCTCGCCCTCGACTATGCCCTTAGCGCGAAGGATCATACCGTAGGAATCATCCTCGGAGAATGCTTCAAGAATAGCGTTGATACCATCAACCGTGAACTTCTTGGTGGTCTCACAGCCGAAGCTGGTGAACACCTCATCGGCGTGATGGTGATGATGGCCGTGGTCGTGACAACCGCAAGAGCAATGCTCACCGTGCTCGTGATGATCGTGGTGATGCTCGTGGTCGTGGCAGTGGCACTCTTCATCGTGGTGATGGTGATGCTCGTGATCGTGACAGTGGCACTCTTCACCGTGGTGATGGTGATGCTCGTGATCGTGGCAATGACATTCCTCACCGTGATGGTGATGCTCGTGGCCGTGATCGTGGCAATGACATTCCTCACCGTGGTGGTGATGCTCGTGGTCGTGATCGTGGCAATGACATTCTTCACCGTGGTGGTGATGCTCGTGGTCATGATCGTGGCAATGACATTCTTCACCGTGGTGGTGATGGTGATGATGCTTGTGCTCTTCCTCAAGGGCTTCAAGCGCGGAGTCGAGTGTATCTTTTTTCTCCATAGCGGCAAGTATATCCTTGCCATCGAGCTTGTCCCATGGAGTAGTTACGATAGTTGCGGTAGCGTTATGCTGTCTGATAAGCTCAACTGCACCTTCAACCTTTTCCGCCTTTGCAACGTCGGTATGAGAAAGAACAATAGACGATGCGTTGGCGATCTGATCGTTATAGAACTCGCCAAAGTTCTTCATATACATCTTGCACTTGTTAACGTCCGCAACGGTGGTGAAGCAGTTAAGCTCTGCATCTGCAGCTTCAACCGACTTTACTGCCTTGATAACGTCAGAGAGCTTACCTACTCCGCTCGGCTCAATGATAACTCTGTCGGGGTGGAACTCGTCAAGCACCTTTGCAAGAGCCTTGGAAAAATCTCCAACGAGCGAACAGCAGATACAGCCGGAGTTCATCTCGGTTATCTCTATACCCGCATCTTGAAGAAATCCGCCGTCAATGCCGATCTCACCAAACTCGTTTTCGATAAGAACAAGCCTCTCACCGGCGTAAGCCTCTTTGATAAGTTTCTTTATAAGCGTTGTTTTACCGGCTCCAAGGAAACCGGAGAAAATATCTATTTTCGTCATTTCTAAGTAATTGCCCAATATGGGCAAACCTCCATAAAGATTTCATACGTAATTATTATACATTTTTGACCTGAAAATGTCAAGTAATACACCGCATTTTCAGGTCAAAAAATATATTTTTCCGTTCAGGAGAGCCCTGGGAAGCCTTTTTGTCTGAGCACCTCGTATACTGCAACCGCAACCGAGTTTGAAAGATTAAGACAGCGAAGTGTCGGAAGCATCGGTATTCTAAGAGCGCGATCCTTATTTTTCTCGACAAGCTCGCGAGGGAGTCCTACCGATTCCCTGCCGAAAATGAGAAATACACCGTCGGGATAATCGACGTCGGCATATGAATTCTCGGCGTGAGCTGAGAAGAAATACATAGGAGCAGCGCCATATAAAGATAAAAACTCATCAAATGAATCATAGTAGGTGACGTCAAGCTTGTCCCAATAATCAAGCCCCGCGCGCTTCAAAGTACGGTCGGATATTTCAAATCCCGTCGGTCTGATAATATGAAGTGCCGCGCCCGTCACAGCACAGGTGCGCGATATGTTACCGGTATTTTGGGGTATCTCGGGATTGTAAAGTACAATATTTATATCTTTCATAATTTATCCTCAAATATTTTTCGAGAATATTGTAGCATAACAGTATCCATTTTTCAAGGCAAACACTAAAATATTTTTTTATTTACAAAATACTCTTTATTTTTTACTCATAGTGTGATATACTATAATAGTTATAATATACTCACGTATAAAGAAAGGTTAGAGAAAATGGGATTTTTAAGTAAGCTTTTCCCTACTTACAGCGAAAGACAAATAAAAAGAATTACTCCCATTGTGGATGAAATAGAGGCTTTGGCAGACAAGTTCGGAGCTATGAGTGACGACGAGCTGCGCGGATATACGGACAAGCTGAAGTCCGACCTTGCTGACGGCAAGACTCTTGACGATATACTCCCCGAGGCGTTTGCACTCGTAAGAGAGGCTGATGACAGAGTACTTGGAAAGCGTCCTTACAGAGTTCAGCTTATCGGTGGTATTCTCCTTCATCAAGGACGAATTGCCGAAATGAAAACCGGTGAAGGTAAAACGCTTGTTGAAACTATGCCTGCATATCTCAACGCCCTCGCAGGCAAGGGTGTACACATAGTTACGGTAAACGACTATCTCGCACAACGTGACAGCGAGGAGATGGGACGAGTATACTCCTTCCTTGGTCTTACAACAGGCTTAATAGTTCACGGTCAGGACAGAAAGACAAAGCAAAAGGCGTATAATTCGGATATAACCTACGGAACGAATAACGAGCTCGGCTTCGACTATCTTCGTGACAACATGGTTCCCTATAAGGAAATGATGGTTCAGAGAGGACATAATTTTGCCATCATAGACGAGGTAGACTCAATTCTTATTGACGAGGCGAGAACCCCCCTTATTATATCCGGTCAGGGCGAGAAATCTACCGACCTCTACGACAGAGCCGATCAGCTCGTATCACGTTTCTCACGATTCGTTATCAAGGAGATGGATACCAAGCAGGACCTCGATACCTATCAAGAAGACTATATCGTGGATGAGAAGGCGCGCACTGCGGTACTTACCAAGCACGGTATTGAGAAGGCAGAGGCGTTCTTTGGTGTAGAAAACCTCTCTGACAGAGAAAACAGTACTCTCTACCATCACATCATAATCGCTATCAAGGCGCACGGCGTAATGAAGAGGGATATCGACTACATTGTTAAAGACAACTCGATACTTATCGTTGACTCCTTCACAGGACGTCTTATGCCCGGAAGAAGATACAGCGACGGTCTGCACCAGGCTATCGAGGCTAAAGAGCACGTTGACGTACAGAGTGAGAACCAGACAATAGCAACGATCACCTTCCAGAACTACTTCAGAATGTACAATAAGCTATCCGGTATGACTGGTACTGCTATGACCGAGGAAGACGAGTTCAAGCAGATATATTCGCTCGACGTCGTTGAAGTTCCCACCAACAAGCCGATGGTAAGAATAGACCATAACGATGCTGTATACAGCACAACCGCAAGTAAAGTGCGCGCTATAGTAAATCAAATTAAGGCGTGTCACGAAAAGGGTCAGCCTGTGCTTGTCGGTACTGTGTCCATAGAGAGATCCGAGGAGTTATCCAAGGTGCTTAAGCGCGAGGGTATCCCCCACAACGTCCTTAATGCCAAGCAGCACGAAAGAGAGGCGGAGATAGTTGCTCAGGCAGGCAGCTTTGGCGCGGTAACAATCTCCACCAACATGGCAGGACGTGGTACTGATATTATGCTCGGCGGTAACCCCGAGTTTCTTGCAAAGCGTGATCTCAAGCGTCTTGAATACGATGATGAGCTTATCAACGAGGCTACGGGTACTGCGGAAACAGATGTACCCGAAATTCTCGAGATTCGCGAAAAATTTGACGAACTCTATAGAAAACACAAGGCAGAATTGTTGCCCGAGGCGGAAAAGGTACGCGCTGCAGGCGGTCTGTTTATACTGGGTACAGAGCGTCATGAGAGCAGACGTATAGATAATCAGCTCCGCGGACGAAGCGGACGTCAGGGTGATCCCGGAGAATCAAAGTTCTTCATTTCACTTGATGACGAGCTCGTCAGACTCTTCGGTACTACTGACAGAGTTAAGTCTATGCTGCAGAAAATGGGCTTTGACGAGAGTATGGTAATCGATGCAAGAATACTCTCAGGCACGATCGAAAACGCGCAGAAGCGTATCGAAACCAACCATTTCGAAAGAAGAAAGAACGTCCTCTCATATGACGACGTTATGAACCAACAAAGAAACGTCATTTATTCTCAGCGCGGAACTGTCCTCTTTAACGACTCAATCCAAGAGAATATCGAGGAAATGATAACAAGCTCTATAGAGGCAAACTTTGACTTCTGCTTCGGTATGGATGACTATAACGAATTCAACTTCGACCACTTTAAGAACACATATCACGGACTTATTACAGACAGTCATAATTTTGAATATACCCCCGAGGAGCTCGCAAGTATTGACAAGGCAGCTTGGAAGGCAGAGCTTATCGAGGAAGCGCTTAAGCTCTATCACTCCAAGGATGCACTCTTCGCTTCCCTTCCCGGCGTACCCGAGACTGCTATGCGCAGCGTAGAGAAAAAGATACTGCTTGAAGAAGTTGACAGACATTGGATGGAGCATCTTGAGGCTATGGATGATCTTAAGGAATACGTTGGCCTTAACTCCTATGCACAGAGAGACCCCGTTGCTATGTACCGTATTGAGAGTGCAGATATGTTCGACCAAATGATTGAGGACATCAAGGACTGCACAGTAAGAAAGGTGCTCTCCGTTGTTCCAAGGCTCTCCTCCACCGAAAGAACTCAGACTATCAAAGTTGCCCAGAACAGGCAGAACAACATTGCACCCACACAAAAGCCAGCACCCGTAAGAGCGCAGAAGAAGATAGGCAGAAACGATCCCTGCCCTTGCGGAAGCGGAAAGAAATACAAGAAGTGCTGCGGAGCTAACACTTCTGATATATGATCAAAAAAATGCCGTGATATGCGGCTAAAGGAACAAAAATGGGGTTTGGAACTTTATTTATAGGATATTTTCTACTTTTGAATCTAACATACTATGGCTTTACCGACGTAATTTCAGCGTCGGTAATGCTGCTTGGTCTATACAAGCTATCGCCGGTGAACAAATACTTTAAGGCGGCTACTGTCTGCTCGGGCGTACTTTTGGCATTTGCTATCGGAGAGTTTGGAGTTGCAACGTATGAGATGTTCTTCCGTCAACTAAACTCCCCTGTATTTGTTTCCATAATGAGTATTGCACGCTGTCTTGCTGTCGGTACATTGACATTCTTAATACTTAAGGGAATTGAGTCTGTGTCAAAAGAGGTTGAGGTAGAACATCTGCCGACTAAGGCATCAAAACTTGCAATTGCAACGGTAGTTATATACACTCTTTGGATAGTGCTTGAGGCTCCGCTCTCATTTGTCGATGACTACGTGCTTGCGGTATTGTCTCTTTTAACGATACTTGCAACTATCGCGCTTTTGATAATCAATCTTTCGGTTATCTACTCTTGCTATATGATGATATGTATGCCCGGAAATGAAAATATAGCAAAGGAGAAACCGTCGCGTTTTGAATTTGTCAATGAATACAGAAGGCGTAAAGCGGAGCGCGAGGAAGAGCTATCAAAGGAAAGAGCCGAGCGAATGAAAAAGCGGCTCGAGGAAAAGAAGGATAAGAAAAAATGATAAAAGGAAAAGCTACATACCCTCTTGTGATTTTATCTCTCGTTTTTCTCTTCAACCCAAACGTAAACCTTATTGACGTGCTGCCGGATTGCGCGGCGTATTTACTCTTAATATTGGTAATTGGAACACTTTCCGAGACCGTCCCCTACCTCGCCGAGTGCAAAAACGCACTTATCAAGCTTGCGCTCGTCACACTAATAAAGATACCTGCATTTTTCGTAATGTACTCAAATATGGTATCGGGAAAGGACATAGTTCCGCTCTTTACACTTGTGTTTGCGGTGCTTGAGATAATACTGCTTTATTCGGCTGTTGAAAACGGATTTAAGGCTCTTGGCTATATTGGAGAACGAACAGATTGTGCATCGGTTAGAGATCCCTTCGAAATTGGAAAAGGAAAGTCATTCACCCCTGAGGCTTTGAGAATCTTGACCTTTATTTTCTTTGCGGCAAAGGCTGTACTTGCGGTCATCCCCGAGCTTTTACTACTCACCCCGGAGGATATTGCACTCAGAAAAAAGCTTGCAGAAGCATATCCTGCAGTTATCGTTATTTCCGTAATAACTGCTCTTGCGATTGGGATAATTTGGCTCTCATATACGATAAGATATGTAAAATCAATCAAGGGAGGAAATGATCTCGGTAATGCTCTATGCGACCTATCCCGAAAGGAAAGCCCCGAAGAAATAAGCGTTAAGGATAAATTAAAGAAACTTACATCGACACTCACAATTTTGGCCGTTTCCTCGGTATTTATATTTGATGTCGCGCTTTCCGACTTTGGCGGATATAATAAACTGCCGCATTTTATATATGGAGTTTTGCTTTTTAGTGCAGTTTACAACCTATCGAATCGTAAAAAAACAAGGCTCTGCTCAATTATAGGTGCGATAGGTTTTTCGCTCTCATCTCTACTTGTTTATTTATTTACCGCACGTTTTTTCGACTCTTACACATACCTTGATATACCATATTCAAACGTTGCAAAATCAGCTTATCTCCCTATAAAGATCTTTGCGGTTATAGAACTTTTATTTGCCGTACCTTTGCTTGTAAGCGCGGCATTGGCAACAATAGATTTTATTAAAGAGCATACAGACGTTGCACCGAGTGATCCTCTATATAGCGAGGCAAATAAACGAGGCCATACAGCTATCATCAAAAAGACTGTTCCCGTGTTTATAATTTCTATTGTAATCAATCTCCTTAAGTGTGCAAACATATTCATTAAGCAGAGTACAACACTCATATATTCCGAGGTTAATCCGGATGGAATTGTGGCATCATCTGTACCGGCTATGGACACGGTAATTTTCTTCATATCTATCATTTACGTGATCTATTCCTTTGTTATTGTTTCGAGTCTAAAGGATGAGGTAAAATTCAAATATAACAAGAAATAATATTTTTCTGCGTTAAGGACGGGTTGAAACCATGTCAAAATTATATTTTCTTGGAAATTCGACAAGTGTTCAAATGTTTGGTTGTGTTATTGTAAGCCGCGGCAAAACCGTAGTGATCGACGGCGGATCGTTCGGAGATAACCGTCAGCTTGAAGATCTATTAACCAAGATATCTGACGGTTATGTGGATGCTTGGTTCTTCACACATCCGCATCACGATCATATTGGAGCATTCTATAAGATAATCAAGCATTCCTCAACGATTAAGATCGATAAAATATATCACCACTTCCCCACTCTTGAAGAACTAAAGAAATATGGCACAAGACACGAGGGTGAGATCACGCTTTTGGAGCATCTTTTTGCATTATTTGATGAATCGCTCAAGGATAAGATTCATATATTCCGTGAAAATGATGTTTTCGAGTTTGGTGAAGTCGAGATATCGGTAATGCGTATATACAATGAAAGCATACTCGAAAACTTTGTAAATAACTCATCTTCGGTTTTACGTATAGACGGAACGTCAGCTTCGGTGCTGATACTCGGAGACCTCGGTAAAGAAGGCGGTGACGAGCTAAAAGCAAAATATTCTCAAGGAAGTCTCAAAACCGACTACATACAGATGGCTCACCACGGTCAAAATGGCGTAAAACGAGACTTTTATGAGTATGTAAGACCTAAGTGTTGCATATGGCCCACCCCTGACTGGCTTTGGAATAACGATAACGGAGAAGGCTTTGATACAGGCCCGTGGCAGACCGTAAGGACGCGAGAGTGGATGGATGCACTCGGAGTTACCGAGCATATTATAGAAAAAGACGGTACGCAAATTATTGAAATATAGTTGATCGTTCATATAATACTTGTTTAAAAATAAAAGAAGCGGATTGGCCATGTAAAAAATGGTTTCTCCGCTTCTTTTCGTTGTTTGTGTATTATTCGTTAAAATGCTATTAATCTTCTTTTCTGTTAAGTGAGTCGCTGTATTTGAACCCTTCGGGATATCGCGCCTTAAGCTTCTCGATATTGCGTGTGAGAACGTCCTCGAGGGTTACACCAAGCACGGTGGCTATCTCTGCAATATACCACGCGACATCACCAATCTCTTTTATAAGCTTGTCTTCATCAAGCTCATGTCCTTGCGCAAGCCACTTTTTTACAAGGTCAATTGCCTCACCTGACTCGCCGCAAAGACCCATTACTCCGTTAATAAGGATCTCCTTCTTTGAAAGTTCCTTATTAAGAGTAGTCATTGCAAGCTCTTGATACTCGTTTATCGTCATATTAGCCTATCTCGTTCGCGGTAGCAGTAAGACCGTTAATTATCGCATGATTGGACCACTCGTCCTTCTCTTCGCCATTAACGTACGCGTTAAAGGTTGAAAGCACCTTGTCACAACACTCACATACCGCTTTATCATTCTCAATGAAAGCGTGAATATAATCTTCGTATTCCGATATATCATGCCAATCCTTGATGTTCTGAGCCATTCTGCATTTAAAGTTTTTCTCGCTATCGGGCTTCTCATTCTCACCAAAATATCTTGCTTTGAGTCTGTCCTCAATGACATCCATATCTGCATAGATATAAAGGCTGCATGCGGAATATTTTGGATGAAGCGCAAGGCTTTTAACACCATTAAGGTCGATTACAAGCAGAGGTGTCTTGCCTTCACTAAAGGCTCTGTCAAGCTCGGAGTTTGGTGTACCATACATATGTCCGCCATAGATGGCGTGTTCTGCCATCTCGCCGTTAGCAATGGCATTTTCAAATTCTTCGGTTGTGTAATAAATATACTCATCATCGTGGGCGTCGCCTCTTTTCGGTCTGGTTGTACCGGAACGAAGGAAGGTGAACTCGGGATGCTTTTCAACTATTGAGGTAGCTATAACAGTTTTACCTGCACCGGATGGACCGGCAATTATCAATACACAATTTTCTCTTTTCATATCTCTCACTTAGTGGGGACAAGCTTCTCCTTACCGCCCATGTAGGGACGAAGAGCAAGCGGAATGTTTACAGAGCCGTCTTCATTAAGATTGTTTTCAAGGAATGCAATAAGCATTCTGGGGGGAGCGACAACAGTATTGTTGAGGGTATGGGCAAGATAAGTCTTACCGTCATCGCCCTTAACTCTGATCTTGAGACGTCTTGCCTGAGCATCACCAAGGTTGGAGCAAGAGCCTACCTCAAAGTACTTCTGCTGTCTGGGAGACCACGCCTCAACGTCAATAGACTTAACCTTAAGGTCAGCAAGATCGCCCGAGCAACACTCAAGAGTTCTTACGGGAATGTCAAGGGTGCAGAACATATCTACGGTGTTCTGCCACAGTTTATTAAACCAAACGGGAGATTCCTCGGGTTTGCATACTACGATCATCTCCTGCTTTTCAAACTGATGTATTCTGTATACGCCTCTTTCCTCGATACCGTGTGCGCCCTTCTCCTTACGGAAACAAGGAGAATAGGATGTGAGAGTATAAGGAAGAGATGCCTCGGGGTTGATGGTATCGATGAACTTACCGATCATGGAATGCTCAGAAGTACCGATGAGGAAAAGATCCTCCCCCTCAATCTTGTACATCATAGCAACCATCTCAGCAAAGGACATGACGCCGGTAACAACACCGGAACGAATCATATAAGGAGGAATGCAGTAGGTGAATCCTCTGTCAATCATAAAGTCTCTTGCGTAAGAGATAACCGCAGAGTGAAGTCTTGCGATATCACCCATAAGGTAATAGAAGCCGTTGCCCGCTACCTTTCTCGCGCTGTCAAGATCGATTCCGCAGAATCTCTCCATAATATCTGTGTGATAAGGAACCTCAAAATCGGGAGTTACGGGCTCACCGTATCTCTGAACCTCAACGTTCTCGGAGTCATCCTTACCGATCGGAACGGTGGGATCGATGATGTTGGGAATTATCATCATTATATTATTAACCTTCTCACCGAGCTCTATTTCGAGTGCTTCACAAGCCTTAAGCTCCTCTGCCTGAGCGGCTACAAGCTTCTTTGCTTCCTCTGCCTCCTCAAACTTCTTCTGTCCCATAAGCATACCGATGGACTTGGAAACCTTGTTTCTGTTGGCACGAAGATCATCTGCTCTCTTCTTGTTCTGGCGAAGCTGCTCGTCAAGAGCGATTACCTCGTCAACGAGGGGAAGCTTGCTATCCTGAAACTTGTTGCGGATATTTTCCTTAACAAGCTCGGGATTCTCTCTTAAAAATTTAATGTCGATCATTTTATATTCTCCTTGGAATTTATTAACTAATTATCGCTACCGAATGGCAGCATATTGCTATCTCGTTTATTTGCGAAAATCAATATCGCATTCGCTTACATAACAAGCGAATATATCGCGGGTGATTCGTGAATCACCCCTACCGATGTTCATAAAAATTGCTTTGCTGTGTTAACCTTTAAGAATATAAACCTCATCCGTCACTCGCAAAGCTCGTGCCACCTTCCCCAAAGGGGAAGGTTTATAGAATCGCTTGTTTTTCTAACAAAAAAAGAGTCCTCACCCATATATATGGGACGAAGGGACTCCGCGTTGCCACCCAAATTGAGCTTTTCAAAAAAGCTCCACTCGATAGCCTATAAGGCGGCAACCCTCGGTTCGTCACCGAATCTCGGAAAGCGGAAAGCAACGCTATCTGTCCGCTCGCACCAACCGCGGACTCTCTGAAAAACAGCCTTTTGCATATTCTTTCGTCAAAGATACTTTATTATATAACAATATTTAAATTTTTTCAAGGGATTTTTTGAAAAAATAAGTTAATTTTGATTTTTATTCTTTTCACTATTGATTTTTTCGAAGCTTTCTTGTATAATAGATGAGCAATTCATTTTTTCAAGGAGATACACAAATGTTAGTTTCTGCAAAGGAAATGCTTAATAAGGCAAAGACAGGCCACTATGCAGTAGGCCAGTTCAATATCAATAACCTCGAGTGGGCAAAGGCTATCCTTCTCACCGCTGAGGAAATGAAGTCCCCTGTTATTCTCGGTGTTTCCGAGGGCGCGGGCAAGTATATGTGCGGCTACAAGACCATCGTTGGTATGGTTGAGGGTATGATCGAAGGTCTCGGCATCACCGTTCCCGTAGCTATTCACCTCGACCACGGCTCTTACGAGGGCGCGTACAAGTGCATTGAGGCAGGCTTTTCTTCTGTAATGTTTGACGGCTCACACTACCCCATTGAGGAAAACATCGCAAAGACCAAGGAGCTTGTAGCGGTATGTAACGAGAAGGGTCTTTCCATTGAGGCAGAGGTTGGTTCTATCGGCGGCGAAGAAGACGGCGTTATCGGCGGCGGCGAGGTTGCTTCTCCCGACGAGTGCAAGATGATCGCAGATCTCGGTGTAACTATGCTTGCAGCAGGTATCGGTAACATCCACGGTAAGTACCCCGCAAACTGGACCGGTCTCAACTTCGAGGTTCTCGCAAAGATCAGTGAAAAGGTTGGCGATATGCCTCTCGTTCTCCACGGCGGTACAGGTATTCCTGCGGATATGATCAAGAAGGCTATTTCTCTCGGCGTTTCCAAGATCAACGTTAACACCGAGTGTCAGCTCGCATTCGCTGCTGCTACCCGTAAGTACGTTGAGGCAGGCAAGGACCTTGAGGGCAAGGGCTTTGACCCGAGAAAGCTTCTCGCTCCCGGCGTTGAGGCTATCAAAGCTACCGTAAGAGAGAAGATCGAGCTCTTCGGCTCTGCTAACAAGGCGTAAGCTTCGCAATGAAATCCGTCCCAAGACGGAATAAATCCACCTATGGTGGATGAAATCTTTGTAAGATGAAATCCCGCGTCGCGGGAATATAAAAAGAGGGTTGCTCTGGAGTGAGCTGCCCTCTTTTTGTTTTATTGTGAGAATACTTCACAAAGAGAACGGAATACTGCATCAGCGATCTGATAATAACCATTAACGGTGGGATGGACACCGTTCGTTCCAATCGTTTCAGTAGTATCATTCCTATTGTTAACAGGCTTGTTAGTTGAAGGCATATTGTAATCCGTGTCAAACTGCCCTGCAACATCTACGTATTTTACAAAATCTTGATATTCAGGCAATTGACAAAAGTCCTCAAGAGTAGCATTATAGTTCATTGCCGTAACCAACATTCCATAATCGTCGCTATATCCGCCATTTGCTCCGTAATTGTCTCCCATACCACCATTTTGACATGGCATCTGAATACCCAAACAGCGAACAACTGCTTCAGGATAATCCTCGTGAAGCTTATCGATTAACTTTTTAGCATATAAAAAATGTCCTTCATCAATCGCATAATCTGTTTTATAAGGGAAGCCTTGTCCGTTCCAAGTTAAAAGAATATATACGACATCAATTCCGTCGTATCCATTTCTCTCGCAGTAGGATTTGAAGCTGATATCTCCAAGATCATCGTCATAAAACGGACTTGTTGATCCACAAAATCTCTCCCACGTCCATCCACCATAGCCTTCACAGCCAACAGTATTTCCACCGATTGTTTTTTTGTTTGTGCCAATAAAATTAAGGTAATTGAGTCCAAGTCCCTCGGGACTTCCGCCTGTTTCGGTAAATCGTCTTTCCGCTTCACTTACCCAATAGCCTCCTGCGGTTAAGCTATCTCCGATACAAAGAACATTTTTGACTTCGTTTGTTTGTTTCGGTGAGTGAACATTTAGTATTGTAGTATCCAAACCAAGCAGCTTACCGTTATCATCATACACCGTCAGTGTCAGCTTATGTGAACCAATATCTTCTTCGGTTGGAGTCCATTCAAAATATCTTGGATAAGCGTTGCCTTTTGAACAAGTAACGGTAATGCTATAGTTGTAAGGATTTACCGCCTGAACTACTCCACGATAGAAAAGTTGGAAATTATCATTTACTGTAATATCATATTCATCGGGAAGAAAAACGTTTATACTGTAATCTCCCGCAAACACGCCCTCTTTAGGAACAAAAACATCACGGATAACTCCAATTTTCACATATATGTATCTACAGGGCTTATTTGCAACATCTATCATTTGCGAAGCAGAATCAAGCAATCTACCGTTTGTAGAATACGTCATCACTGCTTGATATTCCCCCGACTGAACCAACGAGTTTGAGTCTATACAGGTATAAACGTCGCAAAATTGATTACAGTTGTAAGAAAAATAAAGAAAATCAGTATTGTTTTCTACCTTTTCAGGAAGCTTCCAAACGATTTCTCGCTCTTCTCCTGCGGGAATATCCACATCTACTATCTCAGAAACAATAGAATCGCCATTTTTATCATTAACATTCAAATGAAACTTGATTTGTGTAATAGCCTTATCACGCGCTCTGATTCTTACAGCAATAGCTTCAATCGTTTCCGGGTTACCGATACTGCCTCCCCATCCTGAAAATGTTGATTTCGTATAATACCATCCCGGATTACTCAAAGTCTCACTTTCCTTAAAAAAGCAGTCTTCTTTTATGTCAAATACGCTTTTTAAAACATCAAGTAAGTACTGATTGCTTCCATCGACCTTATAGTCAGTAATATTTCCGTCAATTATCCAATACCCATCCGCACTTATTGAAATAGCAGTCGACTCTCCGTTTTCACCTTTTGAAGGATATGTCGTATCGTTATCACCTATCCACCAGTTTCCATTTTCGCCTATGTAAGGTGTTAATCCGTCCTTGCCGTTTTCACCATCGATGCCATCTTTTCCGGGCAACCCCTGCTCACCTTGAGGTCCTTGCTCACCTTGAGGTCCTTGCTCACCCTGAGGTCCTTGTGTCCCTTGATGATCTAAAAATGCCGTGCAAGCAGCCATCATTATAACCAGCAAGAAAACCATCGTCAGCATCGCAACTATTTTCGCAATTTTATGTGTTTCCATACACTTCACCTTTTCGTTTTAGTTAATCAACGTTTTAATGGAAACATTATACCATACATTAGGTGTTTTTTCAATACTTGGCGGTTGAATAATTATATTCGCAAGAATGAACTAATCATTTCGATCCCTCCTTTATATTTTCCCTGCATATATTTTCGTCATTTTGCATAGGCTTGTATGAAAACAAATATGCTTTGTCGCTTTGCGACGGAAAGGATCTATATGCAGGATAACTCGATCTACAGAGATATAGCAAAAAGGACGGGGGGCGACATCTATATTGGTGTGGTTGGACCTGTAAGGACGGGAAAATCTACCTTTATACACAGGTTTCTCGACAGTATTGTTTTGCCGAATATTGAGGACGAATACGACAGACAACGGACGGTTGATGAAATACCGCAGAGCGCGACGGGTAGGACGGTTATGACGACTGAGCCAAAATTTGTGCCTGATGAGTCGGTAAAAATAAGTGTTGGAGAAACCGAGCTGAACGTAAAGATGATAGACTGTGTCGGCTACATGGTGGAAGGTGCGCTCGGCTCTGAAGAAGACGGAGAGGCGCGTATGATAATGACACCTTGGAGCGACGTGGCTATGCCCTTTGCAGAGGCGGCTGAGCTTGGCACGAGCAAGGTTATCGGTGAGCATTCGACAATCGGTATGCTCGTTACGACAGATGGAAGCATTACTGACATTCCGAGAGAAAGCTACATAGAAGCAGAGGAAAGAGTGGCAAATGAACTCAAAAAGCTCGGCAAGCCCTTTGCTATAGTACTCAACTCCGCGCGCCCGGGAAGTGACGAGGCAAAGGCTTTAGCAATGGAGCTTGAGGAAAAGTACGGTGTTCCGGTTGCACTCGTAAGCTGCCCTGACCTCAACAGCGAGGATATACGCGAAATACTCGCGCTTGTACTCGGTGAGTTCCCTATCAAGGAGCTTCGTTTTAGACTGCCCGAGTGGACACTTGTTCTTCCAAGCGATCATCCCATAAGATGCGGTATGATCGACAGTATAAGTTGCTTTACAGACATGACACACAAGATAGGAGATATATCCGCAGCACTCGAGAGTCAGAGCGGAATTGTTGTTGAGAGAATAGATGCCGGCGACGGCACCGGCGAGCTTTCCCTGCCCTTATCAGATGAAGTGTATTATAAAACTCTCGCTGAATTGACAGGGCTTGACCTAACCGATAAAAAGAGCTTATTCTCTACTGTTACGGAGCTTGCCGACGTTAAGCGCAAATACGAAAAAGTTGCAGATGCACTCCAAGATGTTGAGAGCAAGGGCTACGGTATAGTTATGCCCACGTCGGATGAAATGAAGCTTGACGAACCGCGCCTTGTAAAGCAGGCAAACGGCTACGGCGTTAAGGTGAGCGCAAGAGCCGAATCAATACACATGATAAAGACGGGAATCAGAGCCGATCTATGCCCCGTTGTCGGCACTGCCGAACAGTCAGAGGAAGTCGTAAAATACCTTATTTCCGAGTACGAGGATGCGCCCGAAAAGGTATGGCAATCCAATATGTTCGGCAAGTCGCTTTACGATCTTGTAAGTGACGGAATGAGGTCAAAGCTCGAGCATATGCCCGATGAATCAAGAGAAAAGCTCGGCGAAACCTTAGAGAGAATAATTAACGAGGGCGCAGGAGGTCTGCTCTGTATTTTGCTTTGATTTTGAGATTTTATCAAGTTTATATGCATAAAAATATGGCGAGTATTGCACAAACAATACTCGCCGTTTTGTTTTAAATATTACTTGATTTCAAAAACTAATTCAATGCTGCTTTTAGGTGATTTAAGGTTGAGGTCAACGTAGTAAACCATCTCCTTGGTTCCGCCCTTTCGGGGCACAAGCTCCGAGTCAAATGACAAGTCAAACGCGTCCTTATCAAAGCTAAGCGAGGACTCGCCGCAGATGAGACAACCGTCCTTTTCCTCAATGGGAAGAAGGGATACAAAACGCTCGGTTACAGAGATGGGAGTTTCAGTAAACTCGTATTTATCAGTAAGTCTGATACCGTCCTCAAGGCACTCAAAATCTCGAGTGAGTAAGGAGAGTGAGTCGATCTCATACCCGCCCTTCATACTGAACTTGAAACGGTTTTCATCAGCGATAATTACACCGCCCTCGCGCTTACCATATGACTGATAAATACCGTTGATAATTGGAACTGAATGAGCGCGTGCGGAAGTGATAAATATCGAGTATCTGTTATCGCTAAAGTACTCTGCGGTATACTCTCCTCCGCCCGGATCGCAGAAGGTTACTGCACCTTTCTTTGAGAACAAGAATGAACCAACGTCATTGTGATTGTGGAACTCATCGTTGTGCCCTGCTTTAGCCCCAAGAGCATAATTTTTGCCGTGGTGTAAGAACCACTCCGCATTCTCAAATATATGACTCTTTGGTGTCAATGACTCTTCGAGCAACAAGGGATCTGTCCAAAGCAAGTATCTTATCGGTGCGCCGTGCTTTAACGGAGCCGTTCCATAGTCTATAGGACATTCTTCGGGCAATGCGGGAAGCTGCATTTCGGGATAGATATTCTTCAAAAAATGCGAAAGCCAGCTGTAAGGCTCAAAGGTTAGTCCGCCGTCCGAGAAGCTCAGACACTGATTCTCGTTCAGAAGTATGTTCTGCTGGAACATAGCGATCTGTCTGACCTTATCCTTCTCAAAGTAGTTAATTCTACCATCTGTATAGTCAAGAAGCATCTTTGCAAATACAGAGAAGAAAGAGAATCCGTAGTTCCAATAAGCGTAACCCTCAGTACAGCAACCGTCATCGTCAAAACCGCGAAGATAATTGTCTGCTATGCGCATCATTCGGGGAAGCTGAGACTCAATCTCTTCCTCTGTAGCGAGATAAAGATATGAACAAAGCACTCCGGCAACACATACCGCGGCCCAGTTATTAGTACCTGTAAACCAACCGAATTTATCGTCCGGGGCATTTTTGAAGGAGTCTATTACACGGAACTGCACTTCTGCCTTTGCGCGATTGTAAACAAGCTGTGGAAGCTTTTCACCGATAAGATAAAGTATCTCTGAAATACGGTAACCGAGAATACACGAGCAAAGATCAAGATTACGTCTGCGCTCTATGGGATCGAGGATCTCAGGCACATGCGCAGGTATAGACCAAGACTCAAAGTCGCAGATATTCCAGATAATATCGGCAAGAGGCTCAATGTACTTTTCATTCTCTGTAATAAGATACGCAACAAAAAGCGTGTGCATGCGAGTCTCATATTCCTCGTGATCTCGTTCAAATTTTTCGCGATTGCCGTCCACTACATACATATGTATTTTGGAAAACTTGATTAGGGGAGGATCGGACACAGTATAGTGATCCGCTCTCTCAATTATGGTTTCGCGAGCTTTTTTATAGTAAGGATGAGTTCTCACCTGTTCGAGTTTCTCGGGTGTGAATTCTCTGAATATCTTAGCCATTATATCTTAAGCCTCCGCCATTATTCAGCCATTGCACTGCGTATAAAATCGCAAAATGCCTTTTCCGTCTCCTCAAACGACTTATCATTTACAAAATAAAAATCGTAATTATAGTTCTCCACCTCATCGTCGGAAACGTTGCCATAATGAGCCTTATTCATTCTGTCACCGCCGCGTATGAGAAGCGTCTTTGCAAGACCGCCGGTTGCCTCAACGTACTTCTTAATTTCCTCAGCCTCACGAATGTGGAAGAACATTATCTCATTTTCGGACTGCATAAACTCGTCAAAGCGAGCCTTACCCCACTTTGTGGGGTAATCATTATATTCTATCGTAAGACGCTTGAGATCTGAGAGAAATCTACGCGCCTTATCCGTCTTTTCACCTGCCCAGCCGGTCATAGCCGCAATCTCCTTGATGGGATCAATGCTGGACACGTTATATACCTTAAAATGCTTGGCAGCGAGGTGACAAAGCGTATCCTTGCCAACTCCACCTGCACCGTTAATTACAAAAACCGTTTTCTTCATTAGATAATCTCACAGTTCTTTTATTTTTACCATATAATTTTATCATATATTTTAATAAATGTCAATGAAATTTAAATTTTATGTTTACTTTTTCACACGGCTGTGATAAAATATTTCTGATATAAATTCAAAGTGAGGTTTTTATGGCTAAGGAATTTTTCGGCAAGACACAAGGCGGCAGAGATGCCTATATATATACGCTTAAGAACGAGAGCTGCGAGGTGCGCTTTACCGACTACGGAGCGAGAGTGCTGTCCTTTAACGTTTATGGAAAAAACATCGTCGGTGGCTTTGACAAGCTCGAGGATTATTTCACCGATGATTCACATCAGGGCGGAACAATTGGACGCGTGGCAAACAGAATAGCGGATGCAAAATTCACGATGAACGGCAAGGAATATACGCTTCCTAAGAACAACGGTGAGAACTGTCTGCACGGCGGTGACGGCTACGACTTCAAGCTCTGGCAGGTTCCCGAGTACGATGACGAGCATATAGTATTTTCATATATGTCCTACGACGGTGAGGAGGGCTTCCCCTCTAATCTCGCAGTCAAGGTTATCTATACTTTGAGCGGTACCGATCTTTCCATCCTATACGTTGCAATCCCCGGTGGAAAGACGCCGATCGCTCTGACCAACCACTCTTATTTCAATCTCAACGGCTTTGGCGGAGATATTCTCTCGCACACTCTTACGTTGTACGCTGACAGATATACCGAGGTCGGTGAAGATCTCATTCCCACAGGTGTAAGACCTATGGTAGAAGGAACTCCGTTTGACTTTAGAGAGCCTCATACAATTGGCGAGAGGATAGATGATACTAATGGTGGATACGATCATAATTATCTGCTCTGCCCTACATTATTCAAGGAATACTGCGGAAACATACTTGGTCTCGCTGCAGAGCTTCGCGGTGATGAGTTATCCATGAAGGTGTATACCGACCAACCTGGTGTGCAACTTTATACCGGTAATTTCCTAGGTGACGGTGCGAATTTTGCAGGCGGTATCAAGCAGGTAAAGCACGGTGCACTCTGCCTCGAAACGCAGACTGAACCCAACTCTGTCAATCACGGCGAGGGCTTCTATGACGTTGGAAAAATATATACTCATACAACCGTTTATTCGGTAGAAAAAATATAAAACGTATTGACTTTTTCCTTTCCTTATGATAGAATGTTGTAGAAAGCTATGACGAGAACAAGTAGCCGTATACAAACGCACAGAAAGTAGCCGGGTGATGAGAGGCGCGCGAGATTGTGTATAGTGAATACATCTCTGAGTGCATACCGAAGCTCTATTGAGTGTGTAGGCTATGACGGTTAATGCCCGTTACAGCATCAATGAGGTAATTTGCATTTTTGCATTTTACGAATCAAGGTGGTATCACGTTTATTACGTCCTTGAGCTTCGGCTCAAGGACTTTTTGTTTTGATTATTAAATTTTATCTATATATTGGAGGTTATTATGCAAATTTACGAAGAACTCGTTGCCCGCGGTCTTATCGCGCAGGTAACTGATGAGGCTGAAATCAAGGAGCTTGTCAACAACGGCAAGGCTACCTTCTATATCGGCTTTGACCCGACTGCAGACTCTCTGCACGTTGGTCACTTTATGGCGCTCTGTCTTATGAAGCGCTTGCAGATGGCGGGCAACAAGCCCGTAGTACTTATCGGTGGCGGTACCGCAATGGTCGGTGACCCCTCGGGTAGAACGGATATGCGTTCTATGATGACTCGCGAGACCATACAGCACAACTGTGACTGCTTCAAGGTACAGATGGAAAAGTTCATCGACTTTGGCGAGGGACAGGCTATAATGGTAAACAACGCAGACTGGCTCCTCGGTCTCAACTACGTTGACGTGCTTCGCGACGTCGGAGCTTGCTTCTCCGTTAACAGAATGCTCACTGCAGAGTGCTACAAGCAGAGAATGGAAAAAGGACTCTCCTTCCTCGAGTTCAACTACATGATCATGCAGTCCTACGACTTTTATCATCTTTACAAGGAATACGGCTGTAATATGCAGTTCGGTGGTGACGATCAGTGGTCCAACATGCTCGGCGGTACTGAGCTTATCAGAAGAAAGCTCGGTAAGGACGCTTACGCTATGACTATTAACCTTCTCCTCAACTCCGAGGGCAAGAAGATGGGTAAGACCGCAAGCGGCGCAGTATGGCTTGATCCCAAGAAGACTACTCCCTACGACTTCTACCAGTACTGGAGAAACGTTGACGATAAGGACGTGCTTAAGTGTATCAGAATGCTCACCTTCCTTCCCCTTGAGGAAATCGACAAGATGGATTCCTGGGAAGGCGCACAGCTCAACACCGCAAAGGATATCCTCGCATACGAGCTTACCAAGCTCATCCACGGTGAGGAAGAGGCTGAAAAGGCAAGAAACGCATCCAAGGCTCTCTTCGGCAGCGGTGACAGTACCCTCACCCCCTCGGTTACAGTTCCCGAGGAAATGCTCGTTGACGGCGTAATCGACGTAAACAGCCTTCTCGTGCTCGGCAAGATGGTTCCCTCCAAGTCCGAGGGCAGACGTGCTATTGAGCAAGGCGGCGTTACTATCGACGGCGAAAAGGTAACCGACGTCAGAGCTACCGTAACCAGAGATCAGCTTAAGGAAGGCCTTCTTATCAAGAGAGGTAAAAAAAGCTTTAATAAGTTTGTTATTTAATAATTTACGTCAAACGACGAAATCCCCTGCAAGGCTGAAGTAGTCTTGCAGGGGATTTTTTATGAATATTTTGTCAATTATGATTTTTTAATAAAAAGTTGCACCCTTTTTTCGATTTTTGTTGTTTATATATATGGAGAGCAAATATTTTTAAAAAAATTTGAAAATTTTGAAGAATTTTCAGCAAAAAAAGAGTATATACATATGAAGCAACTTTTGAAAGGGGTGAACCCGATGTTTTATAAAACCTTTTGTTGTAAAAAAAGATAGAAACATATCTCGACGATGGGAAGTTAAGCGGTTATACTATCTCGGGCAACTTTACGTCAAGTGCTGCGTACAACTATGACTCACTTGACAGACTCTCAAGCGTGGAGTATAATAATAGTGTAGACGAAAGTAATCTTGCTATATCTGAAACGTATACGTATATAACAGATTACTACTACGGTGAAAGTGCGCTTGTTAGTAAATACACAAGTGAAGTCGGTACAAGCTCGGAGAGTTACACTTACACCTACGATAAAAACGGGAATATCACCAAGATCGTATATAGCGACGGCAAAGAGGTTGTCTACACGTATAATAGTTTTGGTTATCTTGCAACCGAGAATAACGATATTACCGGGCTTTATTATACATACGCTTACGATGATGCAGGAAATCTTACCAAGGTTACACAGCAGAGTCAGTCGAGTCTTGATGACGATAGCGGTCTGATAATTAAGTCTATTGGAGACTCAGCAGAGACAACCGCGCGTCCGCCCTTGTTGCCATTACCCGATGTTACGAGCTACGTGTATACTTATTCCAACTCCGAGTGGGGTGACTTGCTCACAAGCTACAACGGAACAACTATTACATATGACGAGATAGGTAATCCGCTTAGTTACTACAACGGCTCGTCATATACGTTTGGTTGGCAAGGCAGACGGTTAGTCAGCGCAGTTAAAGGCACCGATACAATGTCCTTTGCCTACAATGATGCAGGGCTTAGAATAAGCAAACAGTAAACGGTGTTACAACTCATTATGTGTATGACGGCAATATTCTTGTAGCTGAATACACAGATAGTGACACTATTGTTTACATTTATGATGCTAATGACACTCCCATTGGCTTTAAGTACAGAGCTAATAGCTACGAAGCCGACGTTTGGGATGTGTACTGGTATGGCAAGAATCTACAGGGCGATGTACTCTATGTTTATAACGCTTCCGGTACAAAGCTGATTTCCTACACCTACAACGCTTGGGGTAATACTACGGTATCTTACTTAAACGGTGGTGCAAGTACAACCGCGGTTAAGAATAACCTGACTTATAGAGGTTATTACTACGACTCTGATCTTGGCATGTACTATCTGCAGACGAGATACTACGATGCAAAGATATGTAGATTAATATCCCCCGATACGTCCTCCGTCCTAACTGCATCGCCTACCGCTCTTACCGATAAAAACCTCTTTGCTTATTGTGACAACAACCCTGTTATGAGAGTTGATAAAGACGGTGAGTTTTGGCTTGAACTTGGAATAATGGCGGTCGGAGGTTTGGTAGGAGCGATTACAAATGCAATTACATCGGTTGTTTCACAAAAACTTATTGATGGTTCAGTTAATGAAAAATCTGTTGCTGTAGCAGCTGTAAGTGGATTTGTAAGTGGTGCTGTAGCTGCAAGTCCGTTAGGCATTGGAGGTCAAATAATTGCCGGCGGTATTATCGGAGGATTGTCTTATATTGCAGATACGAGTCTTAATGAAGAAGAAGTATCAAATGTTGGACTAGCATTTGCTGTTGGCACAGGATTGATGTCAGGTATTATTGGCGGAAAAGGTGCGAATCATAATGATGAGTTAGCAATAGCTATCACAGGAGCAAGAAATACGAAGATATTCGCATCTATCGTATACAATTCCGAAGAAGCATCCTTTGCGATAGCGAGAGCGATTGTTAAAAGAGATAGAATCATACTACCCGCTATTATAAAATTTGGAATTGGTTCCGGCTTATCAAACATAATAAATGAGTGTGTTGGTAAAATAATGCAATGATTTACTATATCAAAGGAGAAAAGTATATGAGCTTAGAAGCAACTTATTGGAGTGTACTTATCGTAGGGATACTTATAATAATTGGTTGTTCAGTTGGTGTCGTGTGGATGATTCGTGGTAATATTCTGCATTATAAGGGCGGTGTAATAATTGCTATCATGATTGCCTTGGGCTTTTGGAGTGGTTATAATTTAATTGCTCCAAATATATCAAGTGTTGTAGATGTAGCAAAGCAAGAGTATGTAGAGACAGATGCTATGGTAGTAGAATGTGTTTTTCGAAATCCAGGTAGATATCAAGACAGATACAAAAAGTTGGTTATATATATTCCTGAAATAGATGAATACTACGAAATAACTATTGTTGGTCAGAAAATAAATTCTTTGGGTATACAAGTTGGAAAGACGTTTCGCGTAAAATACTATCCGCTGTTATTAGAACGCCCCAATCCAAATGAAAGATTAGTAGAATTTTTATATTGCATAGACGATATAAATGAATAGAACTTGATAATCCAAGAGCCTGCCTGTCAGGCTCTTGGTAAAAGTAAAAACTAACGAATAAGCCTCTTAAAGTGCTAACACTTACGTTTACAGTACATCTGCGTGGGCGGATTTGCTTACGAGCTATAACGGTGCGGAAATAACCTATGACCAGATAGGTAATCCGTTGAGCTATTATAACGGTTCATCCTATACTTTCACTTGGAACGGACGTAAGCTTGCTACGGCAGTTAAAGGCACAGACTCTATGTCCTTTGCCTACAATGATGCGGGGCTTAGAATAAGCAAAACAGTAAACGGTGTTACAACTCATTATGTGTATGATGGAAACGTACTTTTAGCTGAATATACGGATAATGAAACTATTGTTTACATTTATGATGCTAATGACAGTCCCATAGGCTTTAAGTACAGAGTAAGTAGCTACGAAGCCGACGTTTGGGATGTGTACTGGTATGGCAAGAATTTACAGGGTGATATACTCCATGTTTATAATGCTTCCGGTACAAAGCTTATATCTTATACATATAACGCATGGGGTAAAATAACAACATCTTACTCAAACGGTGGCGCGAGTACAACAGCAATAAAGAATCCGTATAAGTACAGGGGTTATTACTACGACTCTGATCTTAGCTTATATTATCTACAAACAAGATACTATGATCCCGTTGTTTGTAGATTCATAAATGCGGATGGAGCATTGTATGGAACAATGCTTGGATTTAACCTATTCATATATTGCGAGAATAATCCTGCGACAAGAGTGGATCCCAGCGGAGATTATTCGGTAGATATCAAAGACGATGACGGTAATCCTCTTAACGATTGGCTTCTTAATGGCGGTGAAGGCGGCGGAACAGTATACTATACTGGTCCCGGTAGCGCGTACTATAACTACGCTGTATATACATCAACATGTACATATAATGCAATGATAGGCGGATATCACTACAACGGTAGTAGAGGTATTGGCGGAAATACAGCGGATTTTGCTACAGGTGGTTATGTTTCTGTTACCGATAGTATGGCGACGTCAACTCATAAGCATTATACTATAAGTGGTAAACCGGTTATTAGCAATTCATATCCATCAACAGGAAGAACAATTCCCAAAAGTTTGAAAGAAAAGTTAGCAATGGAGGAAGCTAAATCCAACCCATTTGATGGATATCAAATTAATAAAATTAAGATGGCAGATGAATGGTTTTCTGCTTCAAACGGATGGGTTAAAATGCAGAAAATTTTCCATACTTTCCAAGGGGACATTAATATTCATTATAATTACAATTTTAAATTGAATATATATGCAGATTTTAAATTCAAGGATGATTAGGAGATTCTGATATGACTGATAATATCATTATTAAAAAGACATGGGAAGATCCCTATTTAATAGAGTTAGAACTCACTTGCATTTCTTCGGTGATAACTGCCACATCTAAGATATACGTGTGCGACGATTTGATTGATGAGCTGACAAATAAAATTAATCAATTCTTAGAAGGAAAAAATAAAGAAACAGTATGGCAAAATGGATCAAAGGGAAACAAAACGCCACCGTGTGCAATCTTCCGCTTTCTGAATAAAGATACGCAAGGACACATTGTTATAGAAGTTTTTCTTGAACTATATGATTTTGGTGATTTCACCAAGCAAAACTGTAGTTTTTATGTTAATACGGAGCATGGCTTACTAATGAACTTTGCGAACAAGTTATCAAGATTAAAAAGCAATTCTTGGGTGGACGAGATCGAACTGAACAGTTATTGATGTTTTTTCAATATTAGAAACGTCATTCTTAAAAGCATGAACGTAACGAGAATAGCGGATAACAGAGGCTCGTTGGTAGATTACTACTATAGTGAGCAGTTTGATACACAGGAACTATGGAGATGTTTAGATGATGAATTTTATAAATTATGATTGGGCTGAGAGTGATATAGAGAACATATGTATTGAATACGATCATGCTAAGCTCTTGATTTTCAATGATACGTGCAAAAAGAGATTATCTGTTGATTGTTACGGATTCGCTGGGATTAACAATCTATGTATGTGGGATGATACGATCATTATGAATGCACGCATACTCCCTGTGTGTCGTTCGGATAACGAGTTTATTTGCAACTTATATGCAGCATACGACGAAAACACAGACTATGGTGGACGCTCACTAAAGAATGGTCTTTGGGAATTAAAAATTGAGTTGGTGAATGGTATTGCTTTTAGCATATACTGTCAAAAAATTGAGGTATCAGAATGTAAATTATAGTGCACTGTTATTTATGCAATTTCTCAAAAGCCCGATTCGTCGGGCTCCCATTCTAAAAGTATTTCTACGATAACTCCAACGGCCAGTTGCTTGCATCTGGAATCTTAAAGAACAACTCACACATTGATTCATTAACAGGAACTGCTAAATTTAGGGTTCCGGATGGCTTAGATGATAGTGCAAAAATTTTAAGTGAAGTAAAAAATTATTCTGGTACACTGTCGTATACAAAACAACTAAAGGATTTTGTTATGTGGTCTCAGAAAAATGGCTATGAAATGCACCTTTACACAAATGCGAAACTTTCGGGTCCGTTACAGAACTTGGTGAATACCGGAGTGATTAAAGTTTTTCCAATTGGAAAATAAAAACGAGGTTGTTATATGAGTATGAAACACATTAATGATGATCCTAAATTATTTAGAGAGTGGATAGATAGGGCAAAGTTAAATGCAGAAATTTATTATAAAAGCAATCCCGATTCTTTAGTCCCTTATTTTGAAAAAGAATTAAGGGAGCTGGGATACGTTTTTGAAATAAGTAGTCAGACTTACAGTTTTATGCCTAAGCACAAGGATGTTATTTTGCCTATTGCTATTGAGTATTATAAATTATCCAAAGAAAGAAAGAAAGATAATGAACAGAATCATTTTTTACGCTTCTTTGCTTTTAAAGGTTTTGACGAAGTTATTCCTATGCTCTTGGAGGATTATCATTCACCGGAAACAACTGATCTTACCAGATGGTTTATTTCCGACTGTTTTTATATGATAAGATCCCCAAAGTACATTTCCGAATACTTAAATATTATCGTGAATCCCACTTATGGCAATAATCGTCAAATGATAATTTTGCTTATTGGAAAATTAAAGGTTGATAGTGCAATTCCAATACTAATTGATTTGCTAGAGGATGAAGATGTTCGATTACATGCAATTTGTGCTTTGTCTGACTTTAAAAAAGAAGAGTTTCGTTGCTACTTTGAAAGATTTATAGACTCAAAACATCCCGGTTGGAGAAAATATGCTAAAGCAGCAATAAAAAAACTTGAGAACAGAAAAGAAAAAATGGAATAGATTTTATTTCCGAGAGCTCGATTCGTCGGGCTCTCATCTAAAAAGAACTTCTATTACAGTGCGAACAGACTCTCGTGTATATCCACCTACAGCACGGATTATGCCCTAACCTATGACGAGATAGGTAATCCTTTGAGCTATTACAATGAAAATAGCTACAAATGTAATTCTAAACTAACTAATTACTGTACGAGAGCACGATTCGTCGGGCTCTCATTCTTCTCAACCCCCTCACATATGAAAGAACACACGATATAATGCATAACAAGGCAGTTAATGTATGTATCTTTTACGTGTACGTTTTAGGTTGATATGTACTGACGCTAAATACAAATAACAGAAAGCGGCTTTTCGTCAACTAACGAGAAGCCGTTTTTGTCGATTGTGTTAATTTTTCGTTTTTTCTTTTTCTGCTATTGACTCTTAAAAAATATAGTGGTAAAATATCTAATGATAAAAAAGACAAGGAGGCAGCGATGAAAAAACTGTACCGTAATTTTGTATTTGACCTGTCGATTGCGATTGCCGCGCTGGTGCTTGGAATTGTTATGCTTCCGCCCTTCGGAATTGGTGTGTATGCGCTAAATACACTTCTCGCGGCTTCGATAGTTGTATACTTCCTCGTATATCTATGGGATAAGCTCGGACGTACAAAAGGTGCTATCTTCGTACTCACGGTTATAGAATGTGTGATATATTCCTTTGTTGTAATAGATCTGATCTTACAGCAATTCCACGTCTTTGAGGCGATAAGTGTGTGCCGCGCCCTTGGTCTTGTGCTTTGGGTAAGAGGCACTGTTTCTGCTATAGGAATGTACATAACCTCTCTCTCAACAAGTCGAAAAAAGAGTAGTCTGCCCAGCTTTTTGTCAAGACTTTTGTTAATTTCCGGTGGCATGTGCCTGTTAGCACACCCCTTGTTTACCAATCTTGTGCTTAACTGGGCAATGTGTATATTCTTCTTTTTAAGCGCGCTTGCGTTTGGCGGACTCGCACTTTTGTTCTCACCGAGTAAGAAGAAAGATTGACCTTACATGAAAGGACCAATATATGTTTGACTATACAAAGGCAGTATTCAATAAGACTATGTCTGAGCTTAAGCTATTTGAGAGGATATGGACAATAAGTACTCTCGGCGTGTATATTGCGTATCTGATCTATGCAATATCCGCGGGCTCAGGATTTCTTGTAGCAAATATAGTTCTGCTCGTGCTTTCGGCTTTATACTTTGCATTCTATCTCGTTATGATCATCAAGGGCTTGGAGCTTTTAAAAGCAAAGAGAAGGCTCGCAAAAAAAAGTTACAAGTACTCAAAGTACGTGATCAATTCGATAACTCTCTTCTCCGCCCTTTACTCCATTTGGTTAAGTCCATATGACGTCCATCCATTCAAGCTACTTATCACAGTTTTTATGGCAATAATGCTCGTTGTTCAACTCGCACTTGAAGTATCTGTCACTATTGTAGAAAAACGCTTCAATATGTTTATCGAAGCATTCTATGCAGATATTGAATTTGTAACGAAACCGGTCAATACCGTGAAAAACGTTTTCAAAAAGATCACCGGCCAAGAGGTCGAGTCCGAAAAAGAACGCTCCAAGGATAGAGTATATCTTGATGAACTCGTTGAACAAAACCGAGATGCAAAATCTGCTAAAAAGGCAGCTGCCAAGGCTGAGAGAAGCGAGAAGATTTCCTCGTGGCTTGACAGTCAGATATCAAAGATCTCTATAAAGCGCAAAAGCAAAGAAGATCAAGAAACACACGCGACAAAAGTGCACGCCCTTGTTCTCTTAAATGCGCCCGAAGCGGAAGCCAATGAGGACGAAACAGTATAATTTTTACCGCCGCTCGGCAAAAATCGAGCGGCGGTGTTTTTATTCTTTGGGATATAAAGTCAGAATATCGGTTTCTCTGCAGTAAATTCCGAGAAGTAATTCCTTAACGTCACTGTACCCTTGCAGCTTTATCTGTGATACAAGCCACTTTTCATCAGTTCCAAGGCGTAAAAGATTCTCACCCATAATCCGTCCGTCCATTATTACTTCTACACCGATATAGGTGGGATTTGCTGTTATTTTGAGATCTGATGGGGTAATGGGACGGTTTGCGGTCTTTGGAAGGACGGATAACTTTCCGTTATGCTCAAAGATAGCTATCTGTATTTCGTCAAGGTTGAAATATCCCTCCTCACGGCATAAAAGCATAAACTCGGATAGATCAAGCTTTGCCTTTTTAAGATTTTGGCGGTATATTTTGCCTTCGTTCATAAGAATAGTTGGCGTTCCGTTAATATATTTCCTTGTGCGTGGACTTTTTTGCGCAATGATGCTCAAAACAATGGATACAATACCGTAGATACAAAGCGCAATCAACGGCTTGTACGGTTCTTCAAGCTCGGTTGCGAGCTCTGCTGCGATTGAACCGATAGTAATGCCATTGATATAGTCAAAGAAGTCGAATTGTGACACCTGCTTATGCCCCATAAGCTTTGTAATAATAAATAACGAAACTATAGATAGTAACGCTGTCAAAAAAAGCTTAATTATTTCCATTCTCCACTCCCCTATTATTTAGTTTTAGAAAATTTAGGCATACTATACGCAAAATGAATTAATCATATATTTCACCTTGAAAAGCATACAATATACACATCAAACAGCCGATTATGGAGGTAAAATGGATTCTGTATGGGAAAAGACAACAGAAAAACCCCACTTTGATGCACTTTTGGGGAATAAATCTGTTGACGTATTGATTATTGGCGGTGTAATTGCGGGGATATAAAGTGACAGTTCATTTATTATGTGATTTTATACGACACTTTTGTATGCGTTTGACATCAATTATTATCAATTTTTCTTAAATCTTTTTTTAAATCGCTGCCAAAACTTAAAAAAAGCTATTGACAAATCCCTCATAATGTGCTATTATATTTAAGCATTATATGTTGCGCCCCTGTAGCTCAGCTGGTAGAGCACTTGACTTTTAATCAAGGTGTCCGGAGTTCGATTCTCCGCAGGAGCACCAAGGGACTGAGAAATCAGTCCCTTACTTTTTCACTCTTCACTTTTCACTATTACCTATTACTTTAACTTCGGGATGTAGCGCAGTTGGTAGCGCGCGTGCTTTGGGAGCACGATGTCGCAGGTTCGAATCCTGTCATTCCGACCAAAAAAGTCGTATCATATTGATACGACTTTTTTTATCCATTACTCAGTAATGCTATATCATCAGCCCTTTTGAGCTGGATATCATCAGCAACGGTAACACCGTTGCTGCATATCATCACGCTTTAGCGTGTATCAAGACTCCGTAATGATGAGATACTCGCCCGAAAGCGAGATATACTCTTTTTCGGACGGATGATATCCAGCCACTTCGTGTCTGATGATATACACTTTCTGTGAAAGTGATAAAAGTTACATTTTTTTGCTTTATCGGTCAAAAAGCAAATCGTTCGTTTTATGCCCCTTTCGTTCATTTTTTTAACGTAAAATAAAAAAGTTGACTTTTAAGCGCGTATATGATATAATGTTCATTACAGTTCAGAATGAAAAACATCCTGCCATCACCGAAATGTTCATAAAAATAGGCTCGGTCAATGCGAATTTGCGTATGCCGGGCGTTAGTTTTTTTTAAATATCCCGAATTTGTAAAGGTTACAGAAATGGAAGAAACAAAAAACAAAGAAAGAAAAATAAAAATCTTATCTGCGGTCATATTCGCAATAATATGTATAGGTTTAACATTTTTCCTATTCTCAGGAGGAAACTTAGACATTATACGTACTGTACTTCGTGAAGATATGAGCAAAGATGAGGTGCGTGACACGCTCGACAATTTTGGCATAAAGGGATACATCACAATAGGAATACTCTCTATGCTGCAGGTAGTGCTTACCTTCCTTCCTGCGGAGCCCGTACAGGTTCTCGCCGGTATTGCATACGGATTTTTAAGAGGCGGACTCATTTGTCTTTTGGGCGTATTTGTCGGAAACACAGTAATCTATATTCTCTATAAAAATTACGGACAGAGGCTGACAGCCTGGTTCAAAAGCAACGTGGAATTCGACTTTGATTTAGCAAGCAAATCGCTTAAGGTTGGAGCTGTAATACTTATACTGTATTTCCTTCCGGCTATTCCCTACGGTCTTATCTGCTTTTTCGCAGCCTCACTTAATTTTAAGTATCCGAAATACATCCTGCTCACGGTGCTCGGCTCAATACCCTCTATTGCTATCGGTGTTGGACTCGGTCATATGGCTATAGCATCAAGCTGGATAATCTCGGTCTCCGTTTTCGTCGTACTTGTTATTCTACTGATTATTTTGAACAAGAATAAAGCCACATTATTTAAAAAACTCAACGAATATATGAAAAAAAGTAAATCTTCGGCAAGCGCAGCCAGAAAGCCCGACGGCCTGCTGCTCGACTTTGCCACATTATGTACAAAGGTATTCCTTTTCGGCAAGGTAAAAATTAAATTTAAGAACAACGTAGGCAGACTTGAGCGTCCTTGTATTGTACTTGCAAATCACGGTGCATTCCTCGACTTTGCGTATGCCGGACGTATTATCAGAAAAGAAAGACCGAGCTTTATCATAGCAAGGCTTTATACCTATCACAAAACCTTGGGGAAAATCATTAGAAGAGCCGGTGCATTCCCGAAGAGTATGTTCTCAACCGATCTTGAAAATGCAAAAAACTGCATACGAGTCATTCGCAACAACGGTGTTTTAATAATGATGCCGGAAGCAAGGCTCTCGACTGTCGGAAAATGGGAAGGCGTGCAAGAGGTAACCTATCAGTTTATCAAGAAAACAGGACTTCCCGTCTACACCATCAAGCTTGAAGGAAATTATTTTGCAAAACCCAAGTGGGGAGATAAGGTAAGAGGCGGCTCTGTTGTTTACTCCACTCTCAATCTTCTCTACACCAAGGAACAGATAGCGGAATTGTCTGCGCAGGAGATACAGGCGGGTGTTGAAAGTGTACTGAAATACGACGAATTTGAGTGGTTAAAGACTCAGCCCGATATACATTATAAATCTAAGACTTTAGCAAAGGGGCTTGAAAACATTCTCGTCAGATGTCCCCACTGCGGTGCAAAATACAGCATGATAACCGAAGGAATGACTGTAAAATGCTCCGAGTGCGAAAAGTCAGCCACACTCAACGATAGATATGCCTTTGTCGATAACACTCCATTTGAGAACTTCGCCGAGTGGTATGATTGGCAAAGAGTTGAAATGGAAAAAGAAATACTCACAAATCCCGAATTTAAGCTTGAGCAGAATGTCACTCTAAAGCACTCCTCGAAGGATGGAAAAACTATGTTAAGGGTCGCAGGCACGGGTGTATGCACACTTGACAAAACCGGTCTTACCTATCGCGGTGAGCGCGACGGTGAAAGCATAGAAAAGCATTTTCCCTTAAGTGTTATTTACAGACTTCTCTTCGGCTCGGGTGAAAACTTTGAGATATACGAAGGGCGTGAGATATGGTTCTTCGTCCCCGACGAAATACGCAGTTGCGTTGATTTTTACATTGCAAGTGAATTTTTAAAAAAGCACTATGACAATTAACTTCGGAGATCTTACCTATGAAAAAAGGAAAAATAAACTTTCGTTTTAAAAGAATAAACGGAGGATTTTCAAAAAATAAGGAGAAGGCTTTTTCTTCAATAAGCGCAAAATCCTTCTTTACAGTTACCGCAATGCTTATCGCAATTCTGATACTTTGTGGTTTTCTAACTCTTGTTATTCCGCAGGGCAGCTTTGAACGTGATAGCGACGGTATGATTGTTGCCGATTCATTCGTCCAAGGTGAAATAAAGGGTATTCCCGCGTGGCGTGTTTTGACTGCGCCTATCCGTGTTTTCGTATCCGAAGATGCTCTTACTATTTCGATGATAAGTATCTTCTTGCTTATTATGAGTGGAGTGTTTAATCTTCTCGAAAAATCAGACGGCATTTCCATCTTCATTAGCAGAACTGTCCGTATGTTCTCAAACAAAAAGCATTTGGTTATCTGTATTGCAGTCCTTATGTTTATGTTGTTCGGCAGCTTTTTCGGAATGTTTGAAGAACTTGTCGCTCTTCTTCCCTTGGTAATAGTCTTTATGCTTTCGATGGGTTTTGATACCTTAACCGGTCTTGGTGTATGTATGATGGCAGCCTGCTTTGGCTTCTCTGCGGCTATAACCAATCCCTTCTCTATCGGGCTTGTCGCCAGCTTAGCGAATGTCCACGTTATGGACGGTGTTTGGCTAAGACTTGTATTCTTTGTCATCGTTTTTATTTCTGTTTGTACCTTCCTCATTTTGCACACAAAGAAAATATCCAAAGATCCGAAAAAATCCCTCACCTATGAAATAGATAAAGAAAAACTTGAATCCTTCGACTTTTCAATAAATGAAGAAAGTCCCAAGGAGGAGAAAATATTCAAAGTATATGCGATCTTCTTTGCAGTGCAGTTAGTTATGCTCATACTTATCGCAACCATACGCGAAATTTCATCCTATGCGATTCCTCTGCTTGCGGTAAGCTTCCTCGTCGGCGGAATAATATCCGGTTTTTGCGTATGTGAAAAAAAGAGTGATATCTTTAAGCATATCTTTGACGGTGCAATCTCGATGATTCCTGCAGTAATACTGATTGCGCTCGCATCCTCTGTAAAGCTCGTTATGAGCGAGGGCTGTATACTTGATACCGTTATGAACGGAGTTATTAATTCACTGCTCGGTAAAAACAAGTTCCTTTGCATAGTACTGATATACTTCCTAATTCTGTTTTTACAGGTCTTTATAGGATCATCCTCTGCAAAGATAATTTTAATTATGCCTATAATTTTGCCTGTTTGTAACGCACTTGGAATATCAACCACCGTTGTAATGCTCACCTATTGTATGGCAGATGGATTTACAGATGTTATTTTGCCGACAAATCCGGTGCTTCTCATTGGACTTTCAATGGCAAAGGTACCTTATGGTAAATGGCTCAGATGGACACTCCCATTCCAGATTATTATGTTTATCATTACTATCCTCATTCTCCTGTTCGCAGTAGCAATAGGATATTGATAAAAAATATGCCGAAATTTTGCGCACTCAAAAAGGGGCTGCCGCATTTAGGCGCAACCAAACAAAAACGGTAGGGGTACGAAATTTCGTGCTCCTACCGTAAGTAATATAAGCTTTAAACGGAGAAAATCAAGGTTGAAAACTTATGGTTTTCTCCAATTTTTATTGTGT